>NZ_JASJCS010000033.1 GCF_030065885.1 Ilumatobacter sp.
ACCTCTGCCGCTGCACCGGCTACGTGAAGGTCCTCGACGCGATCGAGGCGGTCGCACAGCAATCGATCGCCGAGCCGGCGCTCGCCGCCACCATCGGCGGTCGCGGCACCAAGTACGAGGCGGCCGAGTTGACGCTGGGCGAACGCGACTACATCGACGACATCAGGGTGCCGGGCATGCTGCACGCGGCGCTGTGCCTGACCGAGCACGCCCGCGCCACGATCGAGGCGATCGACGCCGCGGCGGCACGCGCAGCGCCGGGCGTGATCGACGTAGTGACCGCCGCCGACGTCCCCGGTGAGCTCCGGGTCGGGCTGATCCACCGCGACTGGCCCGTCATGATCCCGGTCGGCGGCACCACGTCGTTCGCCGGCGACGTGCTCGCCGTCGTCGTGGCCGAGACGCGCGACCAGGCCCGCGCCGCCGCCGAGCTGCTGCGCGTCGACTACGACGTGCACCGCCCGGTCGCCGATCCGCACGCCGCGCTCACCGACGCGAGCCCGCTCGCCGTCTGGGGGACCGATTCGAACACGCTCTCGGTCAGCGCATACCAACGCGGGGGCGACGTCGACGCAGCGCTGTCCGCCAGCGCCCACGTCGTGCGCGAGACGTTCCGCACCCAGCGCGTCGAGCACGCCTTCCTCGAGCCCGAGTCGTCGTTGGCGGTGCCGAGCGGCGACGACGACGCGAAGACGCTGCACGTCTACTCGGGCGGCCAGGGTGTGTGGGACGACCGCGACGACATCGCGTCGGTGCTCGACGTGGCCGCCGAGCGGATCACGGTCGAGCTGGTCTCGAACGGCGGCGCGTTCGGCGGCAAGGAGGACATGAGCAACCAGGCCCATGCCGCACTGGCTGCGTGGCTGCTCGACCGGCCGGTGAAGTGCACGCTCTCCCGCGAGGAGAGCCTGCGCATACATGCGAAGCGGCATCCGATCGAGCTCGCGTACGAGGCCGGCTGCGACGACGAGGGCCACCTGACCGCACTGCGGGTCCGTGCGATCGGCGACTCGGGCGCGTACGCGAGCGTCGGGATGAAGGTGCTCGAACGCGCCGCCGGACACGCCTGCGGGCCGTACCGGTGGGACGCGATCGACGTCGAGGCCATCGCCGTCCGCACGAACAACCCGGTCTGCGGGGCGTTCCGCGGGTTCGGGGCCAACCAGGCGCAGTTCGCGATGGAGGGTGTCATCGACCGGCTCGCCGAGCGGGTGGGGCTGTCGGGCTGGGAGATCCGCAAGCGCAACGTGATCCGGCCGGGCGAGATCTGGGGCCCCGGCCAGCTGATGGACGACGGCACGGCCGGCGCCGAGGCGTGCCTCGACGAGATCCGCGGCGCGTACGACGCCGCCCGCGCCGACGGCAAGGCGGTCGGGCTCGCGCTCGGCATGAAGAACTCGGGCCTCGGCAACGGCTTCCGCGAGGTGTGCGGCGCAGTCGTGAGAATCCGCTCGGCCGACGGCCGGATCGAGGTTCGCCACGGCTGGACCGAGATGGGCCAGGGCGTGCACACGGTTGCGCTCCAGGTCGCCGCCGACGAGCTCGGCGTCGACCCCGACCGAATCGACGTCATCGTCGACACGAGCCGCGAGCTGGGACACGGCCAGACCACCGGTTCGCGGGGCACGCTGATGACGGCCGGGTCGGTGCGCGGCGCGTGCGAGGCGGCGATCGCCGCCGGCTGCACGCCCGACGTCGATCACCACGCCGAGTACGTCGTCGACTGGACGCAGCGGCTCGACGACCCCGAGGTCGAGCACCCGACGATCCACTCGTGCTTCAGCTACGCGACGCAGCTCGCCGTCGCCGACCGCGAGTCGGGTTCGATCGAGCGGGTCGTCGCCGTGCACGACGTCGGGCGCGCCGTGAACCCGCTGTTGGTCGAGGGCCAGGTCGAGGGCAGCGTGCACATGGGGCTCGGATACGCGCTGACCGAGGACTTCCCTGCCGACCCCGACACGGGGTTCCCGACGAACATGACGCTCCGCTCGCTCGGGATCCTCCGGGCCAAGGACGTGCCGGAGATCGACGTGCGCATCGTCGAGGTGCCACAGCCGCGATCGCCGTACGGCATCAAGGGCGTCGGCGAGATCGGCCTCGTGCCGACCGCGCCGGCGGTCGCGGCGGCGCTCCACGAGGTCGACGGGCAGTGGCGAGCGTCGTTGCCGATGCGACCCGCCCGCTGACGTCGCGGTCGCGGCCGCTCAGGCGGCCCGCTGCGTGACCCGCGGCGAGACGAGGTCGCCGAGCCGGCTCACCACCGTGCCCGCCGGGAACGCCCGGCAGATCGCCGCGATCTCGGCGACGTGCGCGTCGACCAGTTCGTCGACGGCCTCGACCGGGTCGACGACGACGGTGCCGTCGACCTCGTAGGCGCCCGACTCGGCGGCCTGCACGATCAGATCGATCGTGCCGCGGCAGTCGAGCCACTCGTGCAGAGCCCGGCGGAGGTCGAGCTCGGTCACGCCCGGCCGGTCGACGACCATCGCGGTCGTGGTGCCCCCGTGGCTGGCGAGGCCGAACCACGCCCGCGTGCACACGTCGCACATCGCATCGGGGCACTCGATCACGACAGGCGTGACCAGCTCGCCCTCGACGGCGAAGTCCTCGTCGCTGGGCGACGTGCCCTGCTGTTCCCTGGTGGCGATCAGTACTCGCATGTTGCTCCCCTTCCGTCGGTCCCTGGGCAGTGTGACGAGGGGGTGCCGCGGAGTTCCGGCCGCGTGTCGTGGTGTGCGGCTCGGGTACGCTGACCGCACCGATCGAAGGGTGGCTCGGGTTCCGCTCGCCGCACGGCGAGGCCTGGTCCGAGCGCCACGGAAGGCCCGCAGCACGGGCTCGCACCTCATGGGACAAAGCCTCGAGTGGAGAGGTCGGCGTCCGTCCGTCGCGCCGATCCGGAGGTCTCCGTTGCCTCGATCCGATTCCCGCCAACACAGCATCGCCGTCTCGGCGGCGCTCCTCGTCACGTTCCTCTGGAGCTCGTCCTGGGTGCTCATCCGCGTCGGCCTCGACGACGAGTCGCTGCGACCGGTGTCGTTCGCCGGCCTGCGCTACGGCGCAGCAGCGGTCGTCCTCGGCGCATGGGTCGCGACTCGGCCACGTCATCGCGCCGAGCTCCGCCGGCTCGGTCGCCGCGACCTCGGGCTCCTGGCCGTGCTCGGCCTCGTCTTCTACGCGCTGACCCAGGGCGCCCAGTTCGTCGCGATCGACCACCAACCGGCGGCGACGACGAGCCTCGTGCTCTCGCTGACGCCGATCGCGGTGGCCCTGACCGGCGGGCGCTCGCTGGCGGAGCACTCGTCGCCGCGGCAGGTGAGCGGCGGCGTGCTGGTTGCCGCTGGCGCCGGGATCTACTTCGGCGGCGACCTCGGCGCGACTGCGATCGGGATGACCGCCGCCGTGATCGGCCTCGCGGCGAACGTCGCGTCGTCGCTGCTGGGCCGGCTGGCGAACCGTGACGCGCGGCTGTCGCCCACGATCGTCACGACGGTGAGCATGTCGATCGGCGCTGCGGTGCTGATCGTCGCCGGGTTGGCCGCCGAGGGTGTGCCCGAGGTGTCGGAACGGGCGGCGCTGATCGTGCTGTGGCTGGCCGTCGTCAACACGGCGTTCGCGTTCACGCTCTGGAACGTGTCGATGCGCCGCCTGGCGGCGGTGGAGTCGGCGGGCATCAACAACACGATGCTGATCCAGATCGCTGTGCTGGCCTGGATCTTCCTCGACGAGCCGCCAGGCCCGCTGGGCGCCGCCGGCGTGCTGATCGTGTCGGTCGGCGTCTTCCTCACGCAGGCGACGCGCCGAACCGCCGGCACGCCGAGCCGTTGAGGCCACGCGACGGGCGGCCACCGTCGCCCCGGGACTCCCGACCCACCCCGCTCAGGCGCGACCCGAACGGCGCAGCAGGGTCAACCACGGCGCCCGGCGGGCGGCGAGCGGGGCGAACCGCCGCACGAGCGCCGCCTTCACCCCGCCGTCCGCGGCCGCGACGCACTGGGCTGCCGCGACCAGGAGCCGGTCGGCGTCCGTCGGTTCGTGGCGCCGCCCGGTGAGCTGCGACAGGTCCCAGGCGTGGAGGTGCCACTCGGTCGCGGCCACGCCCGCGTGCAGGCCGACCGTCACCGTGCCGAACGGGAAGCTGAACGGGAGATCCCAGTGCTGGCGGGCGCGATCGAGATACGCCGTCGCCGAGGTCGCGAACGCCGCGACCGCACCAGGGCCATCGAGGTCTCGGTGCACATCGAGCGAGGCCGCCGTGTACGCGTCGATCGACTCGGCCGGGAACGGCCGCGAGAGCTCACCGACCAGCGCCCGGTCGAGCCACTCGTGGTACCAACCGGCAACCGCCGCGAGATGACGGGCGGTCTCGGTCGCGGTCCACGCGCCGCATGCCGGGAGATCCCACTGCGGGTCGGCGAGCCCACCCGCGATCCGCTCGACGGCGCGAACACCGTCGAGGTAGACCGCGGCGACTGCATCGGGGGTCACGCGTCGAACCCTACGGGTCGGCGCGTGCCCACGCCGGGTGCTACACGACGCTGGCCGCGAACAGCAGCGCCGCCGACGTGGTGAGCAGCACCGGGCAGATCTTGAACCAGATGACCGGCGTGCGCCCGCCGGTGGCGGCGGTCAGGACCGCGAGGGCGACGAGCAGTGCGGCGAGTGTCCGGTAGGCCCAGGCGGCCGCGTCGGCGCCGTCGGCGAGGGTGACGGCGATGGTCGTGGCGGCAATGCCCCACATGGTGAACGCCTCGGCGAGCCACTCCTGTTGGAGCACGCGCCGATTGTCGGCGGTGATCGGCTCGAAGCCGGCGACGACCTGCCTGGTCGGGATCGCATGCGCGACACCCCAGGCGGCGACCAGACCGGCGGCGAGGTACGCGAGGAACGCATCCATGACTCGAGCATCTCCCCCGTTCGTCGACACGGCAAGGGCCCGAAGGCCCTGCGCCGCGCCCGTCGCGAGTTGTGTCCGACAGAACTCGCGACGGGCTCCGGTCGACGGATGTGAACGTCACCATCAGCCGCCACCGGCTGCTCGCAGTCCGAACGGGTCGAGCGCCAGCAACGCCGCGTCGACGTCGAGTGCTTCGCCGGGCGCGACATCGAACGGGGCGCCCCGCACGCCGAAGTACGGAGTCCCGGACCCGCCGACGAACGACGAGTCGCAGGCGACGCCATCGAACGGCACGTCACCGGCGGTCGTGAACGAGAGCAGGTACTCCGCCGCCGGCGCCGTGCAGGCCGCGTCACCGGGCGCTTCGTATGCGAACGCCACGACGTCCCCGCCCGCCAACGTCGTGAGCACGGGGAGCGCCGACGCCGCGGGCGCGTCGCCGCGCGGCACGACCGCAGCTCGGGTCACCGACACCAGCTCGCCGAGGACGCACGGACGGAAGTCGGCGTTGCGCACGAGCACGTGCGCCTCGAGGACGGCGACCTCGAGGTCGTTCGCGCCGCACGGCGAGTCGGCGGTCTCGTTGGGGAAGAAGGCGGTGACCTGCCAGCCACACCGCATCAGCGCCGATGTCGGTATGTCGACCGGGGTGCCGTTGACGTCGACCGTGGCGAGTGTGACGAGCGACGGTTCGTCGCAGTCGTCGCCGCTCGGACCGATGACGAGATCGGCCCACTCGCCGGGCTCGAGCCAGACGTCCGGCTCGGCCGCCGGATCGATCTGCGGCGACGCCGACAGATCGGCCTCACACCACCGGTCGCCGGCGTTGCGCACCCGGACCACCGCATCTGCCGACCGCTCGCCGAGCACCACCTGTGCCGTCCAGACGTGCAGGTCGCCCGCCGCGCACGGCCCTGGTGTGTCGGGCCGCGGCACGGTCTCCGCCGTCTCCTGGCTCGGTGCGAGCTCATCGGCCACCTCGCCGTCGCCGGCGCGGGCGACGAAGTCGGGTTCGGCCTCGGAGAAGGGCAGCTCCGCCGTCGTCGATCCCGCCGGTACGACGGCTTGCGCGCCGGGTTCGTCGCCGCCGCATGCGGCGGCGATCATCGAGAGCCCCAGCGTCAACCCGACGAGCGTCCGACCGCGCATCGCCCTCACGATAGGTGCCCCGCGACCGTCGTCCAGGTCGGCGCGGGCGTCGCGAACGGCTGCCGCCGGCCGTTTGTTCACAGGGAGTTCACATTGCGAACATGACGGGGTAATCGCGCAGTGACACCCTGCCGCTGCCCCTACAACCCGTTGATGTGGAAGGACCCATCTGTGGCGTACCAAGCTGAATACATCTGGCTCGACGGCTACCAGCCGACCCCGATGCTCAGGAGCAAGACGAAGATCCTGCACGACGAGGTCAGCGAGCCTCCGATCTGGGGTTTCGACGGCTCGTCGACCGAGCAGGCCACCGGCGAGCACTCGGACTGCGTGTTGCGTCCCGTGTTCCAGTGCCCCGACCCGATCCGCGGCGGCCGCAACATGCTGGTCATGTGCGAGGTGCTGCTGGCGTCGTCGCTGCGCCCCCACCCCTCCAACACCCGCGCCGCATGCGCCCGTGCCGAGAAGAAGCACGCCGACGCGCAGATGTGGTTCGGCCTCGAGCAGGAGTACACGATGGAGCGCGCCAACGGCACGCCCCTCGGGTTTCCCCCAGGTGGCGGACAGCCCGCACCGCAGGGTCCGTACTACTGCGGCGTCGGTACGAACCGGATCTTCGGGCGCGACATCGTCGAGGAGCACACCCAGGCGTGCATCGACGCGGGCCTCGCGATCTCGGGCACCAACCCCGAGGTCATGCCCGGCCAGTGGGAATTCCAGATCGGCCCGCTCGGCCCGACCGCGGTCGGCGACCAGCTCAACGTGGCCCGCTGGCTGCTGCAGCGGATCGGCGAGGACTACGACGTGCTGATCAGCTTCGACGCGAAGCCGCAGACCGGCGACTGGAACGGCGCCGGCTGCCACACGAACTTCTCGAACCTCGCCATGCGTGAGGGCTACCCGGCCATCATCGAGGCCGTCGAGAAGATCGGCGCCAACTACATGGAGCTCGTCAGCAACTACGGCGACGGCATCGAGGAGCGCCTCACCGGCGACCACGAGACCGCCCCGTGGAGCGAGTTCAGCTACGGCGTGTCACACCGCGGCGCATCGATCCGCATCCCGTGGCAGGTCGAGAAGGACGGCCGCGGGTACGCAGAGGACCGCCGCCCGAACGCCAACTGCGACCCGTACACGGTCGCCCGTCTCATCACCGAGACGATCAACAGCCCCAAGAAGCCGGCCAAGAAGGCCGCCAAGAAGAAGGCGGCCGCCAAGAAGTGATCACTCGCCGGTCGCACCACCAGCGCCCGGCGGACCACGACTCGACCAGCGAGGGCCCGACACCGGGCCCTCGCTCGGGTTTTCAACCTGACCGACCTCGACCCACACTGGTGAGGTGAGCGACATGCTCGATCAACACCGCGACTACGTGCTGCGCACCGTCGAGGAGCGCGGCGTACGCCTCGTGCGCCTGTGGTTCACCGACGTGCTCGGCAACCTGAAGAGCTTCGCGATCAGCCCGGCCGAGCTCGAGAACGCGCTCGAGGACGGCATGACGTTCGACGGCTCGTCGATCGACGGGTTCTCGCGCATCCAGGAGGCCGACGTGTTGGCGGTGCCCGACCCCGACACCTTCGAGCTGATCCCGTGGAGCGAGCCGGGTGCAGCCGAGGCGCGGGTCTTCTGCGACATCCACAGCCTCGACGGCACACCGTTCGAGGGCGACCCGCGGCAGGTCCTCCGCCGTCACATCACCGCCGCGCACGAAGAGGGCTTCACCTTCTACCTCGCGCCCGACATCGAGTTCTTCTACTTCGAGCCTCCCAGGCGCGGGGAGCGTCCCCAGCCGCTCGACCAGGGCAGCTACTTCGACCTCACCACTCGCGATGCCGCCGGCGATCTCCGCAAGGAGACGATCCGCAAGCTCGAGCAGATGAGCATCCCGGTCGAGTACAGCTTCCACGAGGACGCGCCGAGCCAGCAGGAGATCGACCTCCGTCACACCGACGCGCTCACGATGGCCGACAGCGTGATGACGTTCCGCCTCGTCGTGAAGGAGGTCGCCGCAAGCCAAGGGGTGCACGCCACGTTCATGCCCAAGCCGTTCGAGGCGATGCAGGGGTCGGGCATGCATCTCCACATGTCGCTGTTCCGCGGCGACGACAACGCGTTCTACGACGGCGACGACGCCCACCACCTGTCGCCGCTCGCCAAGTCGTTCATGGCCGGCCTGCTGGTCCATGCGGCAGAGATCACGGCCATCACCAACCAGACCGTCAACAGCTACAAGCGGCTCGTCCCCGGCTTCGAAGCGCCGGTCCACATCAGCTGGGCCCGCAACAACCGCAGCGGCCTGATCCGAGTCCCGATCGCCAAGAAGGGCAACCCGGTCGCGACGCGGATCGAGTTCCGCTCGCCCGACCCCGCCGCCAACCCCTACCTGGTCTTCAGCGTGCTGCTCGCCGCCGGCATGCGCGGCATCCACGAGGGCTACGAGCTCGCCGAGGAGGCCGACGCCAACCTCTTCGAGATGGACGACGCGGCGCTCGCCAAGCTCGGCATCACCCAGCTCCCGCAGTCGCTGTCCGACGCGCTGCGCATGATGGAGTCGTCCGAGCTCGTGCACGAGGCGCTCGGCGAGCACATCTTCGAGTGGTTCCTGCGCAACAAGCGCCGCGAGTGGCGCAGCTACAAGACCCACGTCAGCCAGTTCGAGCTCGACCGGTACCTCGGGTCCGTCTGATGCGCGACGGTTCTCCCGGACGGCGACCGTGCTCGGCCACAGGCCGGATCGGCGCGCCATGGTGACCGCGCCGCACGACCGCGGCCTGATCGCGGTCTACGCCGACTCGGTCGACGTGGCGCGGGCGCTCGACCTCGCCGGCATCTCCTGGAAGACCGTCACGGGGCTCGACGATGCCGCCGAGCACGAGCCGCCCGCGGGTTGGAGCGGTGCCATCGTCGACTGCACCGACGACGCCGAGAGCGCCTGGGCGTTCGCCCGCGCGATCCGTCAGTCCGACTCGTCGGCCGTGAGCGTGCTCGTGCTGATCGGCGGCTCGCAGATCGGCGACCTCGAGCTGCGCGACGACCTGTTCGACGACTTCTGCCTGACGCCCTTCCATCCCGCCGAGTTCGAAGCGCGGGTGCGACATCTGCTGTGGACGTCGGGCGACACCGTCCCGGCCGCCGACCTGGTCGAGTACGGCGAGCTCCGGCTCAACCTCGAGACCTACCAGGCCACCATCGCGCAGCGCCCGCTCGACCTCACGTTCATGGAGTACGAGCTGCTGAAGTTCCTCGCCCAGAACCCGGGCAAGGTGTTCACGCGGGAGATCCTGCTGTCGCGGGTGTGGGGCTACGAGTACTACGGCGGCGCCCGCACCGTCGACGTGCACATCCGGCGCCTCAGGGCGAAGCTCGGCGAGGAGCACGCCGGGCTGATCCAGACGGTCCGTTCGGTCGGCTACCGGTTCGGCCAGTCGCGCTGGGGCAGCTGACGTCTCGACACGCGACGCGTCCGGCCGGGTGAGCCGGGTGCCCGCCGGCCACCCGCTCCTCGGCGCCTTGCTACCGTGACGGCCGTCGCCGATCAGTGAGGGCAACGTGGCACGACTGCACGTCCAGTACCCCGGTCTCCGCGGCGTCGTCGTCGATGGCGCCGTGGAAGGGAACACCAACCGCGTCCTCTCGCTGGCGCCGGGACGACACGTGGTCTCCCTGGACGGGCCGGCCGACTTCGAGCCGGCCGAGCACGAGATCGACGTCGGCGCCGACACCGACGAGGGACCGCCGGCGTTCGTGTCGTTCTCGACGGCGATGCCCGACGTCGATCGGTTCTCGCCGATGTACTGCCGCTACAACGGCATGCTCCTCGGGCAGTTCATGATGGTCGCCACCGCGAGGTACGCACGCGACGACTGGCCGATCCGACGTGACCGCATGCAGGAGTTCCTCGACGAGATCGGGGTCGACGTGCGGTTGAGCACCGAGCAGACCCCGTTCGGCACGCCGGAGCACAACGAGCTCATGCAGCAGGTCATCGTCGGCGCGGCGGCGGTGTCGCAGGAGCTGGCGGAGTTCGTGCTGCTCGGCGGGCACCTCATCCTCCAGGGCCTGGGCGAGGCCGACGACCCCGAGGTCGCCGCGGGCATCCTCGACCAGATCCGCGGGATCGTGGCCAAGTACGAACTCCCCGAGCCCGATCTCGATCTGTTCGTCGCACCGATCGGCGACGACGGCGTTCGCCTCGTCGACCCGCTGCTGACCCCGTCGCTGCTCTATCTGGCAGAGGTCGTCGAGCAGCTCCCCGCCGAGCCCGAAACCGCGTTCGTCATCATGCCCTTCGCGCCGCCGTACGCCGGGTACTTCGCCACGTTCTACCGCCCGACGCTCGAGCGAGCCGGCTTCCGGGCGTTCCGGGCGTGGGGCGGCCTGTCGGACGAGGAGTACGCCGACCTCCTGATCCGGCTGATCGCGAAGTCGGGGATCGTGTGGGCCGACGTGTCCGAACCCAACGCGAACGTCTTCTACGAGATCGGTGCCGCCCACGCCAGCGGGCACCTGTCGGTGCTGGTCAAGAGCGCCGAGTCGACGGCCGAGGTGCCGGCGAACATCGGCCACGACACGATCCTCAGCTACGACCCGTCCGGACCCGACTTCCCGGTTCCCGAGATCGGCGCGCTCGCCATGCTCATCTCGGCGATGCAGGTGGCCTCGGCGCGCGGTGAACGCCTCCGCGTGACCGGCGATGCCGTGTCCGACGCCGTCGACCGTGCCGCCGGGCTGCTGCAGCAGATCATCATCCCGCCCGAGGCGTACGAGGCTCGCGACCGCGGGATCGAGGCCCTGCAGGCCCACGACGCCGCCGCAGCGGAACGAGAGCTTCTGCAGGCGGTGGCGCTGGGCCTCGACGACGCCGCCGTGCTGATGGGAGTGGGCGTCACCCAACTCGCCCTCGGCAAGTACGAGGACGCCGACGGCCACTACGCGCTCGCGATCGCACGGGCGTCGCCCGACCAGCTCGCAGCCGCGCGGACGACCGTGGCGTCCTTCCGCGACCATGCGACCGGCGACGACCGGGCAGCGCTCGAGTCGATCCTCGCCCGCTTCGACGACGTCGGCTGAGCGGCGCTCCGGACCGGCGGCGCGTCCGACCGGCGACGGATCGTCGGGGCGAGGCCGACGGGTCGGCGGGTCGGCGCGTCGGATCGTCGGCCCGTCAGCGGGGCGGCGGCCGGCTCAGCGGGAGAAGTGCGCCACGATGCCGTCGGCCATCGCCTCGGCGAACCGCTGGCGGCCGATCTCGGTGAGGTGCACGCCGTCGCCGGTGATGACGCCCTCGTCGTCACCGGACGAGAACCAGTCGACGACCGCGGCGTCGCGGCGAGCGCCGACGACCGAGCGAAGCACCTCGTTGGCCTCGGCGACCGACTCGGCCCGGTCGCGGATCCAGAGGTCGACCCAGATCACGGTCGCATCGCGGGGCACGTGTCGGAGCACGGTCGTGACGTCGTCGCCGAAGCCGACGGCGGAGTCGAACGACCCGATGTCGTTGGTCCCGAGCGCGATCACCCAGACCTCGGCGGGCTCACCCGCGGCGACGATCTCGTCGATCGCATCGACCCCGGCCGGCAGGGAGCGTGCGCTCTTGACCATCCGCCGGTTCTCCATCGCGTCGAAGCCGACCAGGTCGAGGCCCAGGCCGCGCATCGCGGTCTCGATCTCCGCCGCCGCCGAGAGCGTCAAGGAGTCGCCGACCACCGCGACCGACCCGGGGAGCCGCGGGGCCACGACCTCCGGCACGATCCGGACGGGATCGGCCGTCTCGTCGTCGGCGTCGGGGTCGGCATCGACGGCGACCGCGACCGCGGACTCACCGGCCGCGGCGGGGATGGCCGCCGGCCGCACACGTTCGGATTGCTCCGGTGTCGTGCCGGCGGCGACGGCCGACACGCCCTGCGAGGACGCGTTGGGTGCACACGCGCTGACGAGCAGGCCGGCGGCGAGCGCCAGGACGCGGACGGACACGGCGTCCATTCTGACCCGTGCACGACCCGACGGAGCGGCACCGGCCGGGCGGTCGGCCCGGCGGCTCAATCGTCGAGGTCGAGCAGCTCGCTGCCCTCGTGCCGCGCCTCGCCGTCCTGCTGGAGGAAGAACCCGAGGATCGCGGAGGCGGCACCACCGCTCATCAGGATGAGCGTTGGGAAGATCAGCAGCACGACGACGATCGCGATTGCTCCGGCCATGTGGCCAGGCTAGCCGTCGGCCGCCGATCCGATCAGATCAGTCCGGCCGGTACGCCATGGCCTCGATCTCGACCTGGGCGCCCACCGGGAGCTCGCGCACGGCGACGGTCGACCGCGCCGGCCGGTGCGCGCCGAAGCCCTCGACGTAGGCGTCGTTGAAGGTCGCGAACGCGTCCATGTCGACGAGGAAGCACGTGGTCTTCACGACGTCGGTCAGTTCGGCGCCCATCTCGGCGAGACGTGCGGTCAGGTTGGCGATCGCGGCACTGGTCTGCCCGGCGACGCCGCCCTCGGCCAGCGCGCCGTCGACGACGCCGACCTGCCCCGAGACGATGATGAAGTCACCGGCGCGGACGGCCGGCGTGTACGGACCCAACGGCTTGCTCATCGCGCCGACCGTACACAACGAGGGCGCCGAACGACGCCAGCGGCTACCGGCCGGTCGGCCACCGAGCGGGCCAGCCCGCTCGGTGCCAGACGGCCGCGGCGACTGCGGCGAACACGGCATCGCTGCCGTTGACGGGCGGACCGTCGCCCTGCTCGACGTCGATGTCGATCTGCGGCGTGTCGACGGCGCGGAGCACGCCGAACGAGCGGATCGTGAGGTCGTGCGGCACGCCGTCGCCGTCGACCGACACGCCTTCGGAGGTCACCCAGCCGAGCGCCATGTGCGCGGCACCGACGCAGTAGCTGCGCAACACCGCATCGTCGAGCACGCTCCCACAGCGGACCCTCGCGCTGATCGCGCCGCGGTTGTCGACCGCAGCCGACGCGACGGCGCCGTTCGGCGCTTCGACGGCGAACTCCGGGCCCGGCCGGAGCGACGCGAGCAACACGGCCGCCTCGACCCAGCCCGCGCCGCGGAGCGAGGTCGATGTCGGCGGCCCCTCGACGTCGACCTCGACGACGTCGAGGCCGGGGGCGACCGACCCGATCGCGTCGACGATGCCGGCGGTTCGGGCCACCCGCACGACTCCCGAGCCGTCGGCGCGGAGGCCGGCCGCGAGCGGGGGGCGCTTGGCGCCGCGCCGCACGACGTCCTCGCGGGTCATGAGCACCCGGACGGGACGGCCGTGCTGGTCGGCGAGGCGCCGTGCCACGGCGGCCACCGGGGTGTCGGCCTTGCCGCCGAACGCGCCGCCGTTGCCCTGGGCGCTCACCGGTTCGGACGCCGGCCGGCACCACGACGCGTCGGGCTCGAGGTAGGCCGGTTCGACCCACGTGGTCTGCAGCGTTCGGACCCAATCGCCGTGGGGCAGCTCGATCGGCCAGGAGAGCGGCGCCGTGGTCCGGCGTCCCTGCACCTTGCCGCTGAGTCGGCGAGCCTCGGCGAGCGACTCGCCGACCACCCACTCCCCGTCGGCGCCGAGCACCGCCACCAGCGCGTCGCTCGGCGCGGTGTCGTCGGCGAAGCCACCGGCACCGAGTGCGACGTGCGGGCCGACGCTCTGGGCCACGCCGCCCTCGATCGCCGCCCGCCGTTCGGACGGTGTCGGGGTCGTCGGCACGTCGCTCGGCGCATCGCTCGACGCCGCCGTGGACTCGACCGGCACGGTCGCCTCGGGAGGGTCGGTGGGCTCGAACGAGGTGACGGCGTCGACGATCGACTGCCATCCGGTGCAGCGGCAGAGGTGGGCGAGCATCGCCTGCCCGACCGCGCCGGCGGACGCTCGCTTGGCGTCGTCGAGCGCTGCCACCCGCATGATGATGCCCGGGGTGCAGAAGCCGCACTGGCTGGCGCCACAATCGGTGAACGTCTGCGCCCACCGGGAGGCTTCGGGGAGCCCCTCGACCGTCGTGACCGTTCGGCCTCGAGCGCGCGCCACGGGGGTCACGCACGACACCCGTGCCTGGCCGTCGATCCAGACGGTGCAGCAGCCGCACTGGCCCTGCGGGCTGCACCCGTCCTTCGCCGATCGAACGCCGAGATGCTCGCGGAGCGCGTCGAGCAGCGAGCCCTCGGCCGGCACGCTGACCGCAGTGCCGTTCAGCTCGAAGTCGACGGAGGCGTCACTCGGCGGCACGGCCACCGGCGAGCTGGTCGGTGAGCGCCTTGAACTCCGCCCAGCGACCCTCGGCCAGCAGGCCCGCCTGCTGCGGCCACGTCGAGGGGTCGTGGGTCTGGAAGCGCGGTCCGGCGTCGACGAGCATGGTCTTGAGCAGTGAGGCCTCGGTGGTGGAGAGGTCGAACCACGTACGGATCCCGATGCCGTGGCACAGCTCTTGGATCTTCGGACCGACACCTTCGACGACGGTGAGGTCGTCGAGGGTGACGGACTTGCCGAGCACCGACTTGGCCGCGTCGACGTCGGGCGCGACCGGCGGTGACTGCGGCTCGCCCTCGGCGGCGGCGATCGGCTGCGGGGCGACGCTCGACGCCGGCTGACCCGGTCCGCCGGCGCGTGCCTCGGCGAGCTCGGACTGGAGCCGGTCGCGCTCGGCGACGACCGGCTCGAGGTTGGCGAGCCGGCCGCGAAGGCGTTCGAGCTCGGCATTGTCGGTGGTCGCCGCGCGGGCTCGTGCGAGCTGGCGCGACGCGCCGACGCTGCGCAGGAGCCACCCGATCACGATGCCCAGCAGCACCGCCAGCAGCACCCACAGCAATCCCATTCCCAGCGTGTACGGCATCAGTTCGTCACCTCGCCCATGCTGGCACGCGACGGGCAGGCGGCGCGATGACCGCCGGCGCGGCCCGGCCGGTTCGTCATGAGACCGTCACGACCCGGAACTCGACACGACGGCTCGCGGCCTTGTCCTCGACGCCGTCGACGAGCACGGGACGCTCGCTCCCGAAGCCCTGCGCCGTGATCGTCTCGGCGGCGATGCCGCGCTCGACGAGGGCGTCGCGGACCGCGATCGCCCGCAACTGGCTGAGGACGAGGTTCTCGTTGGCGGCGCCGTCGCTGTCGGTGTGGCCCTCGACGGTGACGGCGACACCGCTGAACTGCTGGAGCCGGCTCGCCAGCTCGTCGAGCACGGCGCCGGCGGACGCGTCGAGCACCGACGAGGTCGGCTGGAACAGGATCGGGTTGGCGGCGACGAAGTCGTTCAGCTCGGCCTCGAGGTCGACGGCGTCCTCCTCGGTCGCTTCGGGCGGCGGCTCGAGCGACGTCGTGGCGCCCACCGACGCCGCGGTCGCCTCCAGCGCATCTCGGCCGGCCTCGGTGACGAACACGCCGCCGACCGACAGGGTCGAACCGTCGAACGCCGCCACGCCGGTGACGAGGTTCGGCGGCATCGCAGTCACGAGCTGTGCGAGCGCAGCGGTCGTCTCGGCGTCGAGGCCCACGTCGGGGTCGACCTCGAGGTTGTCGACGACGCCCGCCTCGCCGAGCGCCGCCGTGGCGGCTGCGACGAGCACCGCTCGCTCGACCTCGCTGGCGACGACGCCGTCGAGGGTCACCGCGCCCCCGTCGAACATCGCCGATGCCGCGGCGAGCGGCTCGGGCGCGGTGAGGTCGACACCCCCGGGCAGGAGCAGGCCGTCGATGACGTGCACCACGCCGTTGCCGGCGACGATGTCGGACTCGCTCACCGACATGCCGTCGACCGTGACCAGTTCGTCGCCGACCGACAGCTCGACTGCGCTGCCGGATTGCGTCTCGAGCGGGCCGTCGACCAGGTCGTCGGCGGTCAGCAGGCCGGCGACCGTGTGGTGGCTCAGCACGAGCGACAGCAGCTCGGGGTCGGCCTGCAGCTGCGCGATCGCATCGGCCGGAAGCGCGTCGAAGGCGTCGTCGGTGGGCGCGAACAGCGTGACCGGGTCGGCGCCGTCGAGCACGGCCGCGAGCGACGCGTCCTGCACGAGCACGGCGAGGAGCGAGAACTGGGGGTCGGTGGCGATGATCTCGCCGACCGTCGCGAAGTCCGGCGGCGGCACCGTGGTGGTCGGCGCCGTCTCGTCGGCGGCGCTCGCGCCGTCAGCGGCGGCCGCATCCGCGTCGACCGCGTCATCGGCGCCGGCCGCTTCGTCGACATCGGCATCGGGCGGCGTCGTGACGGCGACCGTGGTCGACGTGTCGACCTGCGGAGCACGGTTGACGCGGCACGACCGGTCGAGGTCGATCGATCGGACGCCGCGGATGTCGTAGGCGGCGCTGATCGCCGCCTCGGGGTCGTCGAGGGGCGCGGCGCAGGTCAGCGTGCCGTCCTGGCCCGAGAAGGCGGCCACGACCCCGTCGAAGCCCGATTCGGCCAGCTCGTCGGGGACCCGGCGCTCGAGGTCACCCTCGACGCTGTTGACGAAGAACGGTGCGCCGATGACGTACAGCGCGAACACGGCGAGCGCGCCGATGCCGAGGATGCGGCGCCGGTACCTGGGCGCGGGACGCTCAGCAGCCATGGCCGCTCACGATCGCAGCAGCGTCACCGCCGCGGCAACCTCGTCAACGGACCGCAATGCAAGCTCAACAGGCGCCATCGTGACGAGGTCGCCCGCACGCGGGTCGCGCGGCGGTCAGGAGAAGCTCTGGCCGCAGCCGCAGGTACGGCTGGCGTTCGGGTTGGTGATCGAGAAACCCGATTGGTCGAGGCCGTCCTTGTAGTCGAGCGTGGCACCCTGCAGCAGTTGCGCCGACGCAGGATCGACGACGACCTTCACGGCCTCGCCGTAGGTGGCCTGCTCGTCGTCGGCGGCGATGTCGCCGTCGAAGAACATCTCGTACGAGAAGCCGCTGCATCCACCGGGGCGGACGGCGACGCGCAGTGCGAGCTCGTCGGCACCCTCGGCCTCGAGCAGTTCCTTGACCTTGCCGGCCGCTGTGTCGGTGAGCGTGATCATCGTCGTCCTTTCGATGATGCGGTGGTGGGTGGTTGCTCGTGCTCGGAGCGCCGCTCGGACGGACCGGCGACACGTTCCGGTGCAGCCTACCGGGAGGCGGCCCCGGCGTCGTCTCGGGCGGCACCGACCGTCACCTGGCACGGGGTGCGATCGACGAGGCTGCAGAACTCCCTGATCTCGGCGTCGCCCATGCCGGCGACGAATCCGGCCACCAGGCCGTGGTGGAGACTGCACACCAGCGTCGGGTGCTCCTGCGCGAGATCGCCGAACGGGCAGTTGGCGAACGCCACGACGGCGTCGTCGGGGCCGTCGTCGGCGTCGCTGACCACCGGGTCGAATCCGAGCCGATCGAGGTCGGAGACCAGGGCTTCGAGACTCGACGGCGCATCGACGAAGGGCGCCGAGCGGCGGGCACCCTCGTCGTGGCCGACCGCCCTGGCATCGTCGGGCACGGCCCCGAGCCGTTCGGCCATGGACAGCACCATCCGTGCCAGCACCGGCATGACCGGCGGCTCGAGCCCCAGCGACGGGGCGTCGGCCGCCAGCGAGTAGCGGTGCTGGGGGCGGCCGATCTCGCCGCGGCCCGAGACCTCGACGTCGAGTAGGCCCACCTCGCGCATGCGTTCGAGGTGTGGCCGGACGGTGTTGGGATGCAGGCCGATCGCGTCGGCGATCTCAGCGGTGGTGAGCGGGCGCAGCGCACGGGCCATCTCGAGGAAGATCGCGTAGCGGGTGTTGTCGCCGAGCGTCTTGAAGAGGGCGAGGCGGGAGCCGGCGTCGTTCGCCATGAGGAGAGATTACACGGCAAACACCGGTAAAATCGTCCGCATGACCCTCACCGCCCTACCGCCGAGCCGCGACGAGGTGCTCGCGGTGCTCGGCAACGTGATCGATCCCGAGCTCGGTGCCGACATCGTCTCGCTGGGCATGGTGCCCGGTGTCGAGGTCGCCGACGACGGCGTCGTGACGGTCGGCATCAAGCTCACCATCGGGGGCTGCCCGCTGCGGGCCGAGATCAAGCGCGAGGTCGAAGAGCGCGTCGGCCTCCACCCGGGCGTCGCCGACGTGCGCATCGACTGGGGCGAGATGACCGCCGACGAGCGGTCCGAGGTGATGTCGAAGGCCCGCTGGCACGCTCGTGACCTCGCGCCGGACACCGAGATCCCTCTGTCGTGCCAGGTGCTGGCGATCGCCAGCGGCAAGGGCGGCGTCGGCAAGAGCTCGGTCACCGTCAACCTCGCGACGGCGCTGGCGGCGCGGGGCCACACGGTCGGCGTGCTCGACGCCGACATCTGGGGGTTCTCCGTACCGCGGCTGCTCGGCATCGACGAGCGGATGCAGGCCGAGCGCGTCGACGGGGCCGAGAAGCCGAAGATCATCCCGAACGTCAAGAAGGTCGGCGCCGGCCAGCTCAAGGTGGTGTCGACCGGCTTCCTCGTCGACGAGTCGACCGCGCTGATGTGGCGGGGCCTGATGCTCACCAAGGCGGTCGAGCAGTTCCTGGCCGACGTGGCCTGGGGTGAGCTCGACTACCTCCTCATCGACATGCCGCCGGGCACCGGCGACGTGCAGATGGGCCTGGCCCGCCTGCTGCCCCGCACGTCGATGGTGATCGTCACGACACCCGCACGCGCTGCCCAGAAGGTCGCCCAACGCGCCGCCGACATGGCCAAGCGCAGCTTCCTCCCCGTGATCGGCGTGATCGAGAACATGAGTGCGTTCGAGTGCGACCACGGCGAGACGTATGCGCTGTTCGGCGAGGGCGGTGGGGCCGCGCTGGCCGCAGCGATCGACGCCCCGCTGCTCGGGCAGGTGCCGCTCGAGCCGGCGGTCGCCGCGGGCAACGACGCCGGCAGCCCGGTGGCGCACGGAGGCGGGTCGGCGGCCGCCGGGATGTTCCGGTCGATCGCCGAGCGGTTGTCGACCGAGATCGCACCGCCGGCGACGGGTGCCGACGTCGACATGGCCGGCTGCTCGGCCCGCCTGCTCGAGGCCGTCGAGGCCGCGTTCGGCGACGCCGACGCCGCGCCGGCCTGAAGCAGCCGTTCGCAACCGCCTGACGCAACGTCGCGTGTCGACGCATCTGGGTCGGCGCTGGTCCGGCCCCGACGCCGACGCTGCTCCGGGCCGAGGGCCGGGGGCAGCCGCGCCCGGCCGTCAGCGGCGCCGGCCGATGACGAACTCGGGGAGCGGTGTCGACTCGTAGCCGTCCTGCCACGGCAGCCTGACGCCGACGATGCCACCGTCGTCGCCGAACAGCATGCGCGGCGTGATCGCCCGCGGCACGTCCATCTCGTTCGCCGCGTCGACGACCGCGGCCGCCGTGTCGAAGCGCTGCAGGAACCGGATGCTCGCGACCGTCGGCGGGAACATCTGCAGGTCGCCCGCCTGCCACATCGACAGGGCGTCGGCCGGGCGAACCCACAGGCTGGCGATCGTCTCCTTGTCGTCGTGGAGCGGCTCCTGCGCCCCGGGCGCCTGGGCGACGAAGAACCTCGTGTCGAACCGCTTGCGCTCACCGACCGGAGTGACCCAGTGGTCGACGAGGTGCATCCGGTCGGTGAGGAGCAGGAGTCGCTCCCGCTCGCAGAGCTCGACCAGCGTCTGGCGGCCGTCGTGGATCGCGTGCCGGGCGTCGTTGAACCGGTCGGCGGTGGTCGGATCGTCGAAGCGCACGACGTCGGCCTCGTCCACCGCGCGCGCCAGCAGGACCCCGGCCTCCTCGAAGCACTCGCGGATCGCCGCCACCAGCCACGCCAGCCCGCCGTGATCCATCGCCATCCGCGCCGACGCCGTCGCGTCGTCGAGACCGTCGCAGACGGGTTCGAACTCCTCGCCGTGGTCGGCGGCGTCGACGCGCCCTCCGGGGAACACGTACTGGCCACGTGCGAACGACGCCGACATCGTTCGCTGCAGCATGAACACCTCGATCCCGTCGTCGCCGTCGCGCACGAGCATGACCGTGGCGGCGGGCAGCACCGGGACGTCGGCGGCGAGCATCGGTTCGTCGTCGGCCATGACGGGCGACCGTAACCCGGCACCGGGGCGACGGCCGGGCCGGAGCCGGCGGACCGCGGCCGCCGACATGCTCAGTGTGCGGGCGCGTCGCTCCGGCGGCCGGCGACGTACGCCACTGCGGCGGCGACGACCGCGCCGAGCACCAGGGCGACGACGACCCAGTGGTCGATGAACGTCGCCTGGACCCGGGTCTGCAGCCGCTCGACTCGGCGGACGATCGCCGACGAGTCCTCGTTCACCTCGACGACCCAGAAGTAGTAGAGGAGGTACGCGCCGGAGAGGGCGACGAGCACGGCCGCGATCCGATCGACGTACTGCGAACCGCGCCGGAGCGCGCCGAGCAGCGTCGTGTTGGCCACTGCGAGGGCGATGGTGAGGGCCGTGACGATGAGCGCCATACCGGCGCCGTAGGCGACCACGTTGACGAGACCGCTCCCCCAGCCGTTGGCGTCGACGTTGCCGAACAGCGTCGTCGAGAACAGCGGGAGCGTGCAGCTGATCGAGGCCGCCGCATAGGCGATGCCGTACACGAACATCGACGGGACGGTGCGATCGCGCTCACCCGGATCGAGGCGCGGCGTCGCGATCGGCAGCTTGAAACCGGCGAGCATCGCGACGCCGAGCACCACGAAGCCGACACCGATCACGAGCGTCGCGTACTTCGCGTTGTTCTCGATCCAGCCGGTGACGTACTCCGACACGACGCCGACCGCGACGAAGACCGCCATGAAGCCCGAGGCGACCGCCGACGAGACGACGAGCGCCCGCCGGACCGTCGCCCGCTGGCTGCCCGGGAGATGGCCCTCCATGCCGAGGAAGTACATGAGGTACGTCGGCAGCAGCACGAATGCGCACGGGTTGACGGCTGCGACGAGGCCGCGCAGGAACGACAGCTCCATCAGCGCCCGCCGGAACCGCGGCTGTGGACGGCGACGCCCGGCGCCATCAGAACAGCTCCTCGATCGCCGAGCGGAGGCCGTCGGCGTCGATGACACCGGTCTGGCGGAGGATCGTGCCGTCGGCATCGACGAACAGCGTGACGGGGTAGCCCACGATCGACAGGGCATTCGTCAGCGAACGCTCGGGATCACGCAGGAGCGGGTAGGTGACGCCGCGTTCGCCGGCGAACCGTTCCATCGCCTCGACCGTGTCGAACGGGTCGACGCCGACGAACTGCACACGGTCGCCGACCTCGGCGTGCACCTCGGCGAAGTCGCGCAGCTCGCGACGGCAGGGCGCACATCGCGAGAACCAGAAGTTCACGACGAGCGGACGGCCGGCGTAGGCCGCGAGCGAGACCTCGTTGCCGTCGGCATCGACGATCGGCACGTCGGGGAGCTCGCCGCCGGACGTGTCGACGTTGATGTCCTCGTCGGGCTGCTGGAAGACCCCCGGCTGCTCGAGCACGAAGTCGCCGTCGTACTCGGGTTCGCCGTCGAACGCGTCGGCGAGCACGACGCCGACGAGCGAACCGGCGATCGCCGCCACGAGCGCCGCGACCACCATCGTCGTCCTCGAAGGGGGCCGGCGCGCCATGGCGCCCAGGCTACGACGACGATCCGGCGGTCACCCTTCGGCCCCGAACGGCCGCCGCGACGAGTCCTTCGGCCCCGGAGCGCCACCGTGGGGGGACAGCGGTGCGCTCCGGGGCCACACGCCCGTGATGCCCTAGACGTAGAGCTGCTCGGAGCCGGGCGAGGCTGCCGGGTCGGGGCCATCGACGTCGACAACGCCGAGCTCGTCGACGATCACGGGAGGTCTGGGACGTTTGGGTGGTCGCCCACCGGGCCGCTTGTTGGCGACGATGCGGCCGCCCGAGAGCAGCTCACCGCCCCACACGCCCCAGGGCTCCTCACGCTCGATCGCGTCGCTCAGGCACGACTCGCGCAGCGCGCACTTGGCGCAGATCGCCTTGGCACGGGCGATGTCGAGGACGTGGTCCGAGAAGAACAGCGGCGTGAGGGTGCCGTTGCCGTCGGCGCAACGCGCGACGGGCACGGTGGAGACGGAGAACTCGTCGACGGGCTGGAGCTGGATGGTGTTCATGCTGATGTCCTTCTGGGTGTTCACGTGGTTCTGGGTGGTGGCTGCTCGATCGATCACGGTCTGCTCGGTGGTTGCTGATGTCGTGTGTGTCGTGTGTCTCTGGTGTCGTGTCGTGGCGGAAAAAACAAGAAGGCCGCCGGGTTCGGAACCCGGCGGCCTCGGTGTGAGGTGTTTCGACGTGGTGTCTACGTCGACCTCGTTCCGAGGGGCCGGGCGTGGCGCTTGGTCGTGAAGGACTCGTCGGCCGGATTCGTCGGGGTGTGCTCGGCGACGAGAGCGAGACCGGTGGTGCCGCGACCCAGGTATGCGGGGGCAATCGACCGCCAGCTCGCGGGCCGGGCGCAGGCCACGACGACGCGATGGCGCGCGCCACCGGGCGTCATGCCCTGGTGTTGCGTCGTCGTCATCGTGTCCATCGGATGCCTTTCGTTCGTGGAGCGCACGCGAGCGTGCGCAGCGAGTTCCTAGTGGAACACGCTGCGCACGCCGCAGTCAAGGAGGTTTCTGCGGGGGACTGCAGCGACCTCCGAGGGGACCGGGATCAGGCCACGAGGTGCGGGGGGATCGGTACCTCGTCGACCACGAGCGGTGGACGCGGGTTCTTGGGCGGCCGGCCGCGACCGCGCTTGACCGCCACGATCACCCCCTCGACCAGCAGCTCGCCGCCCCACACGCCGTACGGCTCGCACCGCTCGAGCGCGTCCGCGAGACAGATGTTGGACAGCCCGCACTTCGAGCAGATCGCCTTCGCCCGGGCGATGTCGACCTCGTCGTCGGAGAAGAAGAGATGCGTGAGCGTCCCGTTGCCATCGGCACAGCGGGCATAGGTCGACCCCGTCGACTCGGCGTCCGGGTCGGCATCGGGTGTCGCGCCGACCTCGGCCACCGGCCGGTGCGGGGCGTCGTCGACGTCGTCGTCGTGGCGAACGGGGATGGAGAGCGTGGCGGCGAGATCGAGCAGTGTCATGTTCGGGTGACCTTCCAGGCGGCTGACGACTCCAGAGATGCAGGAACCGCCCGCCTGATACGCGCGTTCTGAAGGAGATCCACTGACTGCGCCGGACCGGCCGGCGGGACCGATCACGGGTCGACGCCGCGTCTCAGTCGTTCAGGACGTACCGGTACCGGCGATCGTCGACGACGCGGGTCATCTCGCCCGCGAGGCACAGGTGCTCGAGGTGGGCGAACGTCTCGCTGTCCGCGAGGCCACCCTGCGCGCGTGCCGAGAAGAGGTTGCGCGCGTACTCGCGAACCGTCGACGGCCTCCCCAGATCGGCAGCGGTGTCACGGATCGTCGCCAGACGGTCGAGGTGGTGCTCCTTGATCGAAGCGACCCGGCCGGCGAGATCGGTGAAGGGGTGGCCGTGGGCCGGGAGCGCGACCGAGACGTCGTCGCCGTAGGCCGCGACCTTGTCGAGCGAGGCGAAGAACGACGCGAGCGGGTCGGGGTTCGGGCCCGACCCGCCGATGTGGGGGGTGATGGTCGGCAGCACGTGGTCGCCCGAGATCATCACGCCCTCGGCCGGGTCGAACAGGCAGAGGTGGTCGTCGGTGTGGCCCGGCGTGTGCACGGCCACCCAGTCGCGGCCTGCGAGCCCGATCGTCTCGGCGTCGTCGAGACGATGGGTCGGCGTGGGCGTTCGCATCAGGCGCGGGAAGCGGCGCGCCAACCGCAGCTCGACCTTGCGGCGGAACGAGAAGTCGATGCCCTCACCGCCCCACGGCGGGGGCGACCAGGGGTACCGCGTGCCGTGCCGGTCGAGCACGTCGGGCAGCTCCTCGACATCGACGTCGGGAGGTTCGGCCGGATCCCACATCAGCCGGAAACGGCGGTCGGTGACGATGCGGGCGCCCGTCTCGTGGGCGACCCGGCCGGCACCGCCGTAGTGGTCGGGATGGCTGTGGGTGACGATCACCGTGTGGACGCGGCGGAGCGGGAAGCCGGCCAGCCGGAGGCGCTCGACCAGCGTCTTGTGCGACGCCGCGCCAGGCAGGCCCGGGTCGACGAGCGCCACGCCGTCGCCGTCTTCGAGGAGGTAGCAGTTGACGTGACCGAGACCGGGGAAGTGGATCGGGAGCTGGGCCCGGAGCACCCCCGGCGCGACCTCGGAGATCTCGCCGCTGGCCTGCTCTTGTTCCTGCTTGGGGGGTCGAGCCGACATGACAGGGGGCACAGTATGTGAACATCGTCATCGTGGACGATGCGACGGCGCAGTTGCTCCGCTGGGCACCGTTCGTGCTCGGCTGGCTGGCGGGCTGGGCGATGCTGTGGCGGCTGCGGCCGCTGCCCCGAGGCGGCCCGCACCGGCCCATGTCGGTCATCGTGCCCGCCCGCGACGAGGAGCGCTCGCTCCCCGACCTGCTCGACCGGTTGACGCCGCAGCTCGGGTCGGGCGACGAGCTGATCGTCGTCGACGACCACTCGACCGACGCGACCGCGGTGATCGCCGTCGAAGCGGGCGCCACGGTCGTTCGCGCCGGCGAGCCTCCGCCGGGTTGGCTCGGCAAGCCGAACGCGTGCCATCACGGCGTCGCTGCGGCGACCACCGAGCGCCTCGTGTTCCTCGACGCCGACGTGCGCCCCGGACCGCAGCTGCTCGACGGGCTGGCCGCCGCCGTCGAACGAACGCCCGGGGCGCTCGTGTCGGTGCAGCCATGGCACGAACCGGGCAGCTCGGCCGAGCACCTGAGCATGCTCTGCAACGTGACGGCCCTGATGGGCTGTGCGCGCTTCAGCGTGTTCGGTGAACGGGTCGAGCCGCGGGTGGCGTTCGGCCCGGTGCTGGCGGTCGCGCGGGACACGTACGAGCGGGCCGGCGGGCACGCACATCCAACGGTGCGCGGCGCCCACACGGAGGACATCGCGCTCGCTCGCACGATCGGCGTGGTCGAGCTCTTCGGCGATCGTCGGTCTGCGTCGTTCCGGATGTACCCGGGCGGTCTCCGAGACCTCGTCGACGGCTGGACGCGCAGCATCGCGACCGGTGCCGCTTCTGCGCCACGCTGGGCTGCGCTCCTCACCGCTGGTTGGGTGTGGTCGCTCGCCGCAGCGCCGCTCCTCGGCCTGGTCGCCTACGTCGCGTCGGCACTGCAGTGCCTGGTGCTGTCCCGCCGTGCCGGACGCTTCTCACCGGTGCTGTCCCTCGCGTACCCGATCGCACTGCTCGTGTTCCTGTACGTCGTGCTTCGGAGCGGCTGGCGCTTCGCGAGGAAGCGCGACGTCGCCTGGAAGGGCCGGCGCGTCCCCGCCCGCTGACGAGACACGCGTGGCGGACAGCTCGCCGCCGACCGCCCGGTGCTGCCCCGACCTGTGGCGGCGACACTGGATCGATGGGTTCCGAGTTGCACATGTAGAGAGACGGCGAGATCGAAGAGGCGGAGTGGCTCGACTTCGTCCGTCGGTCGTCCGACTTCGTCCTGCTGGACGATCTGTCAACCGGGTCACCGACGTGAGAGCGGGTCACGCTGGGCGGACCGCTGGGCTGCTGGACCGGCCATCCGGACGTCGACGTCGCGCCACTCAGGTGGCCCGCGGGCGTCGCGCAGGTCGCGTTCGCCGACGAACACGTCATCGTCGGCGCGCTGCTGGTCGCCGACGCGCTCGGCGCGACGGTCGTCGGCGACGACGGTGAGCGCGACGAGGAGCCGTTGGACGCGCGAGACGGCGCACCCGTGTGGGAGTTCCCGGAACCCAACGCAGAGCGACCCGACGCGCAGCCGGCAACCGCGCCGGAGTTCAGCGAGCCACCGCCGATCGATGACGTCACCTTCGACGTCGAGAGCGGTGGGACGTTCTGGGACCGGGTGCTGGCGTGCTTGCGCCGTGAGCGTCGTCGTTGAACCGGTGGAGGCGGCACGCTCGATCGACCGGGCGCCCCGCCCCGGCCGCTCCCGCTCATCTCACCGGACCATCGCCCGCACCGGCGAGGCGCAAGCGCCGAGGCGGCAACGGCGGCAGCGAGGTCGGCCGGGCGAAGCCGACCAAATCCATCGGTCGGAGCAGCCCGGTCAGGTCACGTCGAGCAGGATCTTGCCGATGTTGGCGTTGGCCTCCATGTGGCGATGGGCGTCGGCGACGTCGGCGAGGTCGTAGCGCGAGTCGATCACCGGCTTGAGCGCGCCCGATTCGAACAGCGGGATCATCTCTGCGATGAACCGCTGGCACAGGGCCGCCTTCTGCTCGATCGGCCTCGCCCGCAGCGTGGTGCCGATCCAGTGGATGCGCTTGACGAGCAGCAACCCGAGGTTCACCTCGGTGGCGCCGCCTCCCATCAGCCCGACCTGGACGATCGTGCCCTGCGGTCTGATGACGGCGAGGTTGCGGTTGGCCTCGTCGCCACCGATCACGTCGAGCACGACGTCGACGCCGCCGGGCACCTCGGCCTGCAGCGCCGCGGCCCAGTCGGCCGGCGATCGTTCGAGGACGAGGTCGGCGCCCAGCTGGCGGCAGGCGTCGGCCTTCCCTGCCGAGCACGTGACCGCGATGCGAGCACCGAGCGCCTTCGAGATCTGGATCGCGGCGGTGCCGACGCCCGACGCGCCGGCGTGCACGAGCGCCCAGCGTCCGCTCGTCAGCCCGCCCTGGACGACGAGGGCGTCCCAGGCGGTGAGGAACACCTCGGGGAGCGCGGCGGCCTGTGACAGCTCGATCGTGCCGGGGATCGGCAGGGCCTGGCGCTCGTGAGTGGCGACCAGCTCGGCGTAGCAGCCGCCCGACTCGATGCCCATGACGCGGTCGCCCGCCTGCCAGGTCGTCACGCGATCGCCGACGGCCTCGACGGTGCCGGCGTACTCGAGCCCCGGGATCTCGGGCTTGCGGCCGGTGGGGTCGGGATAGCCGCCCATCCGCTGCAGCGTGTCGGCGCGGTTGCACGCCGAATGGGCGACGCGCACCAGGATCTCGTCGGGCCCCGGGACCGGGTCGTCCACCTCGGCCAGGGCGAGGACCTCTGGTCCTCCGTACTCGGGGATCGTGACGGCACGCATGACGTCAGTGTGCACGCTCCCGACGCACCGCGGCGAGCTGCCGAGCGTGGCGGTCAGCCGAACGCCGAGGGAACGAGAGCGGCGACCTCGGCCAGTTCGGCGTCGCCCGGCGGCGTCCCCTCCAGCGTGCGGGGCGTCCAACGACCGTCGCTCCAGATCATCGTCATCACCTCGGCGAAGTCCTCACCCGGCTGCCGGCCCCAGTCCTCGATCCGGTGCGACTGCTCGGAGAGCCACGGCGTGTCGGGCGCGAAGCCGCGCAGCGCCCGGTACCGGTCGCGGGCGGCGTCGTCGAGCAACTCGACGTCGGCGACATGACCGAACTCGTGCAGCAGCGTCCGCACGAAGTCGTCGACCTCCCGGCCGCGGTTGCGGTAGATGGTCACGGTCTTGGACGCCGCGTCGATCGTGCCGCCGGTCCCCGACAGGACGCCGCCGATCTCCACCGTCCAGTCGGGGAACACGGTCGGGTAGTCGAGGTAGCCCTGCGCGAGCGGCTGCGCCTCCTCGATCTTCGCGATGACCTCTTCGGGGGACTCGGCGTCGGGGGCGAGCGTGTAGACCCGTCCGCAGGTGTCGGCGACGCAGACGGTGTGGGCGCCCTCCTCGTCGATCCGGACCTGCATCACGAACGAACCCGACGGCTCGACAGCGAGCGACAGCGGCTCGCGGCGTTCACCGTCGACGGTGACCACGTCGGTCGCGGTGGCACCGGTCCCGATCATCTCGGCCGTGGCGTTGGCGGGGCTGTGGAGCAGCTCGATCTCGATCCGGGCGGCGGGCACCGTGGTCGCCCCCGGCGCCGTCGTCGCCGGCGCCGTCGTCGTCGCCGTGCTCCGCACCGTGTCGGACGGCACGTCGGCGCCCGCCGGCGTGTCGGCGACCTCCGCCGGATCCTCGGTGACCGGCAGATCGGCGGTGGGTGGCCGGAGCTCGCGCCCGTCGCCGGCGCAGGCGGCCAGGGCGAGCGACGCGCCGAGCAGCGCAGCACGCCGGACACGCCTCATGACCGCGACGCTACTGCTGCGACGAACCGCTCTCGGCGGCGACCTCTCCGGGCTCGCCGTCGTCGTGGTCGACGGCGATGTCCGCGAGGCGGTCGGCCTGCTTCTCGACGTGGTCGCCCTCCTCGGGGTGCTCCGCGTTCATCGCTGCCAACTTGACCGCCACCTCGTCGGCGTTGCTGAAGACCAACTCGCGGTAGAGGCGGAGCTCGGCGACGCTCTCGCGGATGTCGTCGAGCGCGCGGTGGGCGCCCTGCTTCCACCCGCGCTGGGTCAGCACGTCGGGGTACCAGCGGCGGACCAGTTCCTTGACGCTCGACACGTCGACCGATCGGTAGTGGAGGTACTCCTCGATCTCGGGCAGTTGGGCGGCGAGGAAGCGGCGGTCGGTGCCGATCGAGTTGCCGCACAGGGGCACGGTGCGCTCGACCGGGACGTGCTCGCGGATGAACGCGAGCGTCTCGGCGCCGGCGTCCTCCAGCGAGATCGTGGAGGCCTTGATCTGGTCGAGCAGGCCGGACTTGGTGTGCATGTCGACGACGAACGGATCCATCCTGGCGAGCACGTCGTCGGGTTGGTGCACGACGAGATCCGGGCCCTCGGCGACGATCTCGAGCTGGTCGTCGGTGACGAGCGTGGCGATCTCGACGATCACGTCGGTCGTGTGATCGAGCCCGGTCATCTCGAGATCCATCCACATCAGCATCGTGGCGACCCTAGACGAGGGTGGGAGGATGGGAGGCAATGAGCCGGATCACGTTCGCCGAGCTGCTCGCCCTGCCGGGTGTCGTCGAGGAGGCCGAGCTGCGCGGCCGGCTGGGCTTCATGGCGTACCACGGCGGCGGGCTCGAGGAGATGACCGACGTCATCGCCCGCGCCGCCGCCGAGCGGGCCGACGCGTCCTACTACGGGGTGCTGCACCCGCCGAAGTGGGAGCTGCACCTGCCGTCGACCCGCGTCGACCCGGGCGACTCCGAGCTGCTCGCCGGCTTCCTCGACCACGTCGACGCCGTCATCACCGTGCACGGGTACGGGCGGCGGCAGCTCTTCACGTCCCTGCTGCTCGGCGGCCGCAACCGAGAGCTCGCCGCCCACGTCGCCGGTCACCTCCGAGCGGCGTTGCCCGCCTACGACATCGTCGACGACGTCGATCGCATCCCGACCGAGCTGCGCGGCATGCACGCGCGCAACCCGGTGAACCTGCCGCCGCTCGGCGGCGTGCAGATCGAGCTGCCGCCGAGGGTTCGCGGATCGAGCCCGATCTGGTGGGACTGGGAAGCCGGTCTGGTGCCCCACACCGAGTCGCTGATCGACGGGCTGGTGACTGCCGCCTCGTCGTTCGCCCCGGCCGTCGACTGACTCACCCGAGCCGGCGCTGGCTCGCGCCGGCGGCGCGGGCGTTACGGTCGCATCGTGCACCAGGATCGCGAGCTGGTCGAGGAGCGGATCGCCCGCGAGCTCCACGAGCGGGTGCTCGCACTGGTCGAGCTCGATCGCCGCCCGCTCGTCGTGACGGCCGGCCCGACGCCCGACGAGCAGGCACCGTTCGAGGTCGGTACCCGGTGGGGGCCGCCGTGGGCGACGACGTGGTTCACGTTCCGCGGTGAGCTCCCGGCCGAGTGGACCGGTCGCCGCGTCGAGGCGCTGCTCGATCTCGGGTTCCACCCCGACGCGGCCGGCTTCCAGTGCGAAGGCCTGATCGTCGACGACGAGGGTCGGCCGGTCCAGGGCATCCACCCGCGCCGCATGCATCACCGCGTCGACTCGGTGCCGGGACCGGTCACGATCCGGCTGGAGGCCGCGTCGAACCCGTCGTTCCCGCAGTTCCGCCCCTCACCGCTCGGCTCGCCGGCCACCGCCGGGAACGAGCCGCTGTACCGCCTCCGCCGGGCTGAGCTGCTGCTCGTCGACGGCGAGGCCGAGTCGCTCGCCCACGACCTCGACGTGCTCGACGGGCTGATGCGAACGTTCGCCGACGACGACCCGCGCCGCGCCCGCTTCCGGCACGTGCTCGCCACCGCGCTCGATCGCCTGCCCGACCTCGATGCCATGAACGCGATCCTGCGACCGCTCCTCGAGCGAGGTGCTGCCGACGGCACGCATCGGATCGTGGCGACCGGCCACGCCCACATCGACACGGCCTGGCTGTGGCCGACGAGCGAAGCCGCGCGGAAGTGCACGCGCACGTTCGCATCCGCGGTCCGGCTCATGGGCGAGCACACCGACTACCGGTTCGCCTGCTCGCAGGCCCAGCAGTACGCATGGATCGAGGAGCGCCACCCCGATCTCTTCTCGCGGATCTCCGAGGCGGTCGCCGGTGGCCAGTGGGAGCCCGTCGGCGGCATGTGGGTCGAGGCCGACATGAACCTGCCGTCGGGCGAGAGCCTCGCCCGCCAGATCGTGTACGGCCAGCGCTACTTCGAGTCGCGCTTCGGCCGTCGCTGCACCGAGGTCTGGATCCCGGACGTGTTCGGTTACCCGGCATCGATGCCGCAGCTCTACGCGGCAGGTGGCATGCACCGCTTCGTGACCCAGAAGCTGTCGTGGAACACCACCAACCGGTTGCCCCACCACACGTTCTGGTGGGAGGGCCTCGACGGCACGCGGGTGCTCACCCATTTCCCTCCGGTCGACACCTACAACGCCGAGATCACGCCCGCCGAGGTGGTTCGCTCGGCCCGCCGGTTCCTCGACGCGGCCTGGTCCGACTGGTCGCTGATGCCGTTCGGGCACGGCGACGGTGGCGGCGGCCCGACGCGCGAGATGCTCGAACGCGCCCGCCGCCTCGCCGACGTCGACGGTTCGCCGCAGGTCGAGCTCGGCACGCCGAGCCGGTTCTTCGAGCACGTCGAGCGCGAGGCCGACGCCGGGGCTCCGGTACCGGTCTGGCGTGGCGAGCTGTACTTCGAGACCCACCGCGGCACGCTGACGAGCCAGTTCCGCACCAAGGCCGGCAACCGTCGCTGCGAACGGCTGCTCCGCGAGGTCGAGCTCTGGTCGGCGACGCTCGGTCGCCCCGCCGACCTCGACCGGCTCTGGCAGGCGGTGCTCACGCAGCAGTTCCACGACATCATCCCCGGCTCGTCGATCGCCTGGGTCCACGACGACGCCGAGCGCGTGCACGCCGACGTCGCCGCCGAGCTCGAGCGACTGCTCGCCGACCTGTTCGCCGAGGTGGTCCCGGCCGGGCCGCACATCGTCAACGCGGCGGGTGTCGACCGCGACGAGATCGTCGAGGTCGACGGTGCTGCATCCCGGGTCCGGGTCGCCGCCAACGGCATCGCAGCGTTCACGCCGCTGCCGATCGACGACCCCGTGTCCGTCGGCGACGGTTGGCTCGAGAACGGCGCTCTGCGGGTGCGCTGGGACGAGTCGGGCGCGTTGACGTCGATCCTCGATCGCCCCATCGATCGGGAGCTGCTTCCCACGGGCACACGAGGAGCCGTGCTCGAGCTCGCCCCCGACCATCCGGTGCGCTACGACGCCTGGGATGTCGAGTCGTGGACGCCCGACCTGGGTGAACCGCTGCTGCGACCCGAATCGATCGAGGTCGTCGATGCCGGGCCGGCGTCGGGTGCGGTGCGCGTCGTGCACCGGTTCGGTGGTTCGACCGCCGTCGTCACCTGCTCGCTACGGGCGGGGAGCGCACGCCTCGACATCGACGTCGAGCTCGACTGGCAGCACGCCGAGCACCTGCTGTCGATGCGGTTCCCGCTCGACGTGCGAGCCGACACCGCCGCCTGCGACATCCAGTTCGGACACGTCCGCCGACCGACCCACCCGTCCAACTCGTGGGACGCCGCCAAGTTCGAGGTCTGCGCACATCGATACGTCGATCTCAGCGAGCCGAGCTTCGGCGTGGCCGTGCTCAACGACGGGCGCTACGGCCACGGGCTGCTCGACGGCGGCGTACGCGTGAGCCTGGCCCGCGCCGCCCGGTATCCCGATCCCGACGCCGACCGAGGCACCCACACCGCACGCCTCGCGCTGTTCCCGCACGGCCCCGGTCTCGACGGTGTCATCGACGAGGCCCAGCGCTTCACGACGCCGCTGCGCGTCGTGCGGGGCACCGTTCCGGAGACGGCACCCGCCCCCGTGGTCACCGTGACCGGCGCGGGCGTCGAGCTCGACGCCGTCAAGCTCGCCGATGACGGCTCGGGCGACCTCGTCGTCCGGCTCCACGAGGCGCTGGGCGACCGCACGGGCATTGCGGTCGAGGCCCACCGACCGATCACCGGAGCCGCACGCTGCGACCTGCTGGAGGACCCGGTCGCCGACGTCGGCGTCAGCGACGGCAGCTGCCGCCTGACGGTCCGGCCCTTCGAGCTGGTGACGTTGCGCCTGACGCTCGGGATCGCACGGGGAGGTTGACGTTCGATCCGGTTCTGCGGTGCGAAGTACGGCTTCAGCGGCGGCGGGCGATCTCGGCGAGGAGCTCGTGCAGCTCGGCTTCGAGCGCGTCACGCCCACGTGCGGCGTCGATCTCCCGGTTGCGGGCCAACGTCTGCGCCGGGTCGAGACCGCCGTCGATGCCACTGGCGCCCGCGACCGAGGCCACGTCGAAGTGGGATGCGAACACGTCGCGGAGCTGGTGCTCGCACCGGACGAGGCGGCGTTCGAGCTCGGCGTCGGACAGCGCTGCGACGTCGGGGCCGCGTGCGACGGCCGCCTCGGCTCGCAACTCGTGCTGCCGGTCGTGCAATGCCGCTCGTTCGGCGAGATCGGCGGTGTGCGCCAACTCGTCGGCCACCGCGAGCATCTCGTCGAGGATCGGATCGAGATCGCGGACCCTCTTCATGTTTCGATCGTATGACGGCGACCGTCGGACCCGATAGGGCCGACCGTCAGGACCGTCGCGACCGGGGCCGATCAGGCACCGACGCCGAGGTGGCGGAGCGCCATCTGGCTGTACAGCTCGACGCCGGTCGGCATCGCCGCCTCGTCGAACGTGACGAGGTTCGAGTGGTTCGCAGGCGCCGTCCCTGGGTCGCGTTCGTGCGGCGTGCCGCCGAGGAACATCATCGTGCCGGGCACCTCCTCCAAGACGTAGGAGAAGTCCTCGGCGCCCATGATCGGGTTCGGCAGCCGATGCACACGATCGGCGCCGAGCACGTCGCGGGCGGTGTCGAGCGTGAAGTCGGCGAACCGGTCGTCGTTGCTGGTCACCGGGTAGCCGTGGAGGATCTCGGGTTCGGCGCTCGCACCGTGCGCCTCTGCGATTCGCTCGGCGACGCGGCGGAGGTTGTCGTGCACCTTCGCGCGGGTCCCGGCGCTGACCGTGCGGATCGTGCCCTGGATCTCGGCCGTCGGCGGGATGATGTTGTTGGTCGTGCCCGCCTGGATGCGGCCGACGGTCACGACCGCGGGGTCGAACACGTCGACGCGGCGGGTCACCATCAGCTGCAGGGCCTGCACGATCTCGCAGGCGATCGGGATCGGGTCGACGGTGCGGAACGGCTCGCTGGCGTGCCCGCCCGACCCGTGGACCCGGATGACGAACTCGTCGGCCGATGCCATGCACGCGCCGCCGCGGGTCGCCACGGCCCCGGTCGGGAGCGACGACGTGATGTGCAGCGCGAACGCGCCGGTGACGGGGGATGCCGAACCGTCGGGTGCTGCGGGCAGGTCGAGCAGGCCCTCCTCGAGCATGTACTTCGCGCCATGGTGGCCCTCCTCGCCCGGCTGGAACATGAAGAGCACCCGGCCGGGTATCTCGTCCTGGTGGGCCGACAGGATCTTCGCTGCCGAGGAGAGCATCGCCGTGTGCGTGTCGTGGCCGCACGCATGCATGCACCCGTCGGTCTTCGAGCTGAAGTCGAGACCGGTGTCCTCGTCGAGCGGCAAGGCGTCCATGTCGCCCCGCAACAGCACGGTCGGGCCGGGCTGGCCGCCGGTCAGCAGCGCCGAGATCCCCGACGTCGTCTCGTGGAGCGAGATGTCGAGCGGCAGACCCTCGAGCGACTCGAGGACGAGGTCGCGCGTGATCGGCAGATCGTTGCCGAGCTCGGGCCGCTCGTGGATCGAGCGCCGCAGCGCCACCGTCTCCTCGTGCAGGTCGAGGGCTTCGTCGCGCAGCGTGTCGAGCGTCATGCACCGCATGGTATGCCGGTGACGTGGACGTGTCAGACGCGTGGGCGGAGAGAGACCGTGGCGAGCGTCGGAGCGGCGGCGCAGAGCGCCCGCGCGGAGACGGCGAGCCCGGCGGGAGGAGCCCGATCGACGCCGGCGACGAGTTGGTCGAGTGGGTCGACGAGCACGGTGAGGTGATCGAGATCGTCACGCGCCGTCGCATGCGGTCCGAGAACCTCCGCCACCGGTCGGTCGCCGTTGTCGTCCTCGCGTCGGACGGCCGGCTGCTGGTCCATCGCCGCGCCGAGACCAAGGACCTGCATCCCGGTTGGTGGGACGTCTGCGCCGGCGGCGTCCTCGGCGTCGGCGAGAGTTACGAGGCGAGCGCACGGCGCGAGCTCGGTGAAGAGCTCGGCATCACGCCCGGCGAGCTGGAGCTCCTCGGCGTCGACCGTTGGGACGACGTCGACTCACGCGAGCTGTCGCACGTGTACCGCACCGTGCACGACGGCCCGTACGTGTTCGCCGACGGGGAGATCGCCGAGGCCCGCCTGGTCACGCCGCTCGAACTCGGCCGCTTGATGGATCGCGAGCGCTTCCTGCCGACCTGCGACGGCATGATCCTCCCGCTCCTGCCCGACTTCGCCGCCCCCTGACGCCCTGCGGTCACGGCCGGACCGTCACGTACGATGAGGTCGTGCATCGCGTCGAGTTCACGATCGAGCCGTTCGTCGAGGGCCAGCCAGGTCGACACGTCACCGCGCCGGTGAACGCGCTGACCGCGATGGGTGTCCACGTCGAGGTCGGCCCGTTCGGCTCGGGATGCTCCGTGCCCGCCGGGAGGGCCTCCGAGGTCGTGTCGACGATCGTGGCGATGGCGGTCGAGCACGGCGCCAGCCACGTCAACATCGATGTCACCGACGAGGGCGGCGACACCGACGAGGGCGCCGCGGCCGACGAAGGCGGTGCGTGATGGGCGCCCATCCCCTGCTCAAGTCGGTGAAGCCGGTCGTCGACGCCGTCGGTGCGACGCTGGTGCCCGCCGCCGACCGCGAGCCCTCCGACGTTCCCCTCGTCTGGGAGGGCGAGGTCATCGCCGCCGTGCGCATGCCACCGCTCCACGGCGCGCTCGATCGTCTGATCGACACCGTCGAGGCCGAGCTCGGCGGGCCGCTGCCCAGCCTGTCGCGCGAGGACAAGCAACGGGCGGTCCGGCTCCTCGACGAGAAGGGCGCGTTCATCCTCCGCCGAGCGGTCGAGGACGTCGCCGACGCGATGGGCGTCAGCCGCATCACGATCTACAACTACCTCAACGCGATCCACCGCTGACCGGTCGAGCGCTGACCGGTCGAACGCCGACTGGTCCACCGCTGACCGATCCATCGCCGATCGGTCGAGCGGGGCGGTCGGCCGGTACGGTTCCCCGTCATGGCGAACGGCGATCGGTTCGACGTGGTCGGCTTCGACGCCGACGACACGCTCTGGCGCAGCGAGGACTTCTTCACCGAGGCACACGAGCGCTTCAAGGCGCTCGTCGAACCGTACGCACCGCAGGGTGTCGACGTGCTCGACGCGCTCCACGCCACCGAGTCCGACAACATCCCCATCTCCGGCTACGGCGTCAAGGCATACGCGCTGTCGATGGTGCAGGCCGCCGTGACGGTCACCGGGGGCCAGGTGCCCGCGTCGGTGATCGGCGAGCTCGTCGACCACGCGCACGAGATGCTGATGCACCCGGTCGAGCTCCTGCCGGGGGTGCCCGAGGCGTTGGCGGCCGTCGGCGCGTCACACCGGATCGTGCTGATCACGAAGGGCGACCTCGTCCACCAGACCCGGAAGGTCCGCACGAGCGGACTCGAGCACCACTTCGAGCACATCAGGGTCGTGCTCGACAAGGACCTCGCCACGTACCGACGCGTGCTCGACGACTGGAGCGTCGACCCGCCGACGTTCCTGATGGTCGGGAACTCGGTGAAGTCCGACATCCTCCCGATCCTCGAGCTGGGCGGCCACGGCGTGCACATCCCCTATCACGTCACGTGGGCACACGAGGTGGTCCACGACCACGACGGCGACTTCGACACCCTCACATCGATCAGCGAGCTGCCCGGCTGGCTGGCCGGCGGGTGACCGGCACGTCGACGAGCACGATCGGGCGATCGGCCGACCGGCTCACCCGGCCGACCGGCGGGTCTCAGAGCTTGCGCAAGGAGACCTCGGCGACCCGGTGATCGGCCGACTTGCGCAGGATCAGCGACGCCCGCTCACGGGTCGGCTCGATGTTCTCCAGCAGGTTGCGGCCGTTGATCGTCGTCCAGATCTGACGAGCGGTCGCCTCGGCCTCGTCGTCGGTCAGTTCGGCGAAGTTGCGGAAGTAGCTGTCCGGGTCGCGGAACACCGACTCGCGGAGCGCGAAGAAGCGCTGCACGTACCACTCCTCGATGTCGGCGACGGCGGCGTCGATGTAGATCGAGAAGTCGAAGTAGTCGCTGACGAACTCCGCTCCCTCCTGGCTGACCTGCAGCACGTTGAGACCCTCGACGATGACGATGTCCGGCTGCTCGACGACCACCGACTCGCCGTCGAGGATGTCGTAGGTCACGTGGTCGTAGACCGGCGCCGACACCTCACGCCGGCCGCTCTTCACCGCGCGCAGGAACGCGAGCAACTCGCGGGTGTCGTAGCTCTCGGGGAAGCCCTTCCGATCCATCAGGCCCCGCTCGGCGAGCACCGCGTTCGGATACAGGAACCCGTCGGTGGTGATCAAGTCGACCTGGGGGTGGTTCGGCCAGCGCGACAGCAGGGCCTGCAGGATCCGGGCGAATGTCGACTTGCCGACCGCCACCGAGCCGGCGACCCCGATGACGTACGGCACCTTCGGCGCGATCGAGCCGAGGAACGTCGACGCCACCCGCTGGAGGTCCTGCACGGCGCTCACGTACAGGTTGAGCAGCCGGCTGAGCGGGAGGTAGATCGTCGTCACCTCGTCGAGGTCGATCTCCTCGTTGATGCCGCGCAACGACTCGAGGTCGGCCTCGCGCAGCGTCAACGGTGTCGCGGCACGCAGCGGGGCCCACTCGTCGCGGTCGAACGTGATGTACCGGTCGGGCACGGTCCGCAAACCTACGCTCGTGCCGTGGTCACGACGCAAGCGGCACGCAGGCTCCGTGGAGCCTGGTACACGCCGCCCGAGCTCGTCGACCTCGTGGTCGGCGCGGTGCTCGACCACGCGACGCTGCCATCTCGTGAGCGCCGGGTCACGGTGCTCGACCCCGCCTGCGGCGACGGGCGCTTCCTCCGGTCGATCGGCGACCGGCTCGTCGCAGCCGGTCGCACCGTTCACCTGACGGGCTGCGACATCGACGCCGACGCGGTGGCGGCTGCCGACGCATGCCTCGCCGGCCGCCACCACGAGGTGCTCCACGACGATGCGCTGACACGGCCCTGGGGTGACGCGCGCTACGACATCGTCGTCGGCAACCCGCCGTTCCTGTCCCAGCTGGCCGCCGCCACCACCCGGGGTGGATCGAGCGCACACGGCGGCGGGCCCTACGCGGACGCCGCTGTCGAGTTCCTCGCGCTGGCGGTCCGGCTCGCCGAGCCGTCCGGCGGCCTGGTCGGGTTCGTGCTCCCGCAGTCGATCCTCGCCGCTCGCGACGCGAGGCCAGTCCGCACCGACGTCGCCCGCCTCGCTGATCTGGTCTGGTCGTGGTGGCGGCCCGATCAACGGCACTTCGATGCGAACGTCAACGTGTGCGCGCTGGCCCTGCGGCGACCCGGTACGTCCGGTTCGATCGACTGGACGAGCGTCGTGACCGACGTATTGGGCGTGCCCGCCGCGGCCGGCCACCGGTCGAACGGGACCGTCGGCGATCGGGCCGACCTCAACGCCAACTTCCGCGACGAGTACTACGCCCTCGTGCCGGCCGTCAGCGACCATGCCGACGGTCCCCCACTCGTCACGAGCGGCCTCATCGACCCGGGCGTCTGCCACTGGGGCAGCCGCGACGTCCGCTTCGCGAAGCGACGGTTCGCCGCGCCCCGCGTCGACCTGTCGATGCTCGAGGGACGCTTCGCCGCATGGGCAGAGCGCAAGCTCGTCCCCAAGGTGCTCGTCGCCAACCAGACCTCGGTCGTCGAGGCCGTCGCCGATCCGGACGGAGCCTGGCTCCCCGGCGTCCCGGTGACCGCGGTGACACCCTCCGGGCCGACGTCGGTGTGGGAACTCGCTGCTGTGCTGACGTCGCCCGTGGCGTCGGCGCTGGCGTGGCGGCTCACCGCCGGGACGGGCCTGTCGACGCGCTCGATGCGCGTCGGGCCGGCCGTGCTCGCGGCGTTGCCCTGGCCGGCTGGTCCGCTCGACGACGCGGTGGCAGCCCTGCGCGACGGCGACGTGGACGGGTGTGCGCGGCACACCATCGAGGCGTTCGGCGTGGGAGACGGCGCGGCGGAACTGCTCAGTTGGTGGTCTGCACGACGGCCCGGCCGGCCCTGAACGAGCGCCAGGCGTCGCCGACGCGGGTGAGGCCGGGTGATCCGGCGACCATCCACAACAGCACCAGGCCGACGAGCTCGACGAGGTGGACCAGCTCGTCGGCGAGCGAGCGGACGCCGCCGACCATGTCGAACGTCGCGCTCACCAGCATCGTGGCGAGGAGTGCGACGACGAGCGGCATCAGGCCGGACGCCCGCTGCGGACGCCACGCTGCGTACAGGAAGCCGATCCCGAGCGCGAGGCCCCAGGCGCCAACGTGGCGGGCGACGTGCGTCGGTGCGTCGTCGACCTCGCCGAGGAGGAGCGGCTCGACGCTGCGGGCGATGACGACCACCCCGCACCAGGCGAGCGCGGGTCGCAACCATCGGCCCCGGCCCAGCTTGCCGGAGCCCCGCATCACGCGCTCGACGAACTCGCCGTCGCGGTCGGCGGGGCGGAGCCGGATCGCACGCGTCAGCCCCGCCAGTCGTTCCGCGTACTCGCGACAGTCGGGGCAACTGGCGAGATGCGTGTCGAGCTCGCGCTCGCCCCGACCTCCCAGTTCGAGGTCGGACGCGGCCGACATCAGCTCGCGCGCACGGGCACAGGCCTTCGAGCCGGTGTGAGGTTCCACGTTGTGACGGTCGGCCCTAGGAAGTGTTTGGTTCCGGCGGCACACTGGGTCGGCATGGATCCGCTCACCCGGCTCCTGCTCGACGCCCAGCGCGGCGATCGGGCCGCGCTCGAGCGCTTCGTCGCGGAGTCGCAGCACGACGTGCTGGCGATGTGCCGGTACCTCGGCGACCCCGACAACGCCGAGGACCTCGCGCAAGAGGCCTACGAGCGGGCGTTCGCGTCGCTCCACCGCTTCCGAGCCAACGGGCCCGCCAAGCACTGGCTGCTGACGATCACCCGCCGCACGTGCGCCGACGCCGCGAGGCGGCGCGCCCGTCGCCGCCGCACGGCGCAGCGGGTCGCCAGCCTCGCTCAGCCCAGCCTCGAGGACCCACCGCCCAGCGTCGACTCGATCGAGCTCGACGACCTCGTCCACATCCTCGACGACGACCGTCGCGCGGCGTTCGTGCTGACGCAGATCAACGGCCTGCACTACGACGAGGCGGCCGAGCTGCTCGGCATCCCGATCGGCACGATCCGCTCGCGCGTCTCGCGGGCCCGCGAGCAGCTCGTCGCGGCACTGGCCGAGGCCGAACCCCGGCCCGGCCGGGAACCAGAGCATCGCCGCCGGCGACCTCACGCTTGATGCTCCCCTCGCGTCTCGCCGTCGGCACCGCTGTCACCGCGCTCGTCGCCCTCGCGGGCTGCGCCAGCAACGGCTCGCCCTCGATCGAGCTCTCTGCCGCCGGCGAGGCAGGCCGCCAGATCCACCGATCCGAGGGTTGTGCCGCGTGCCACGGCGGCGACGGTCAGGGCAGCGTCGGTCCGGCGTACGTCGGGCTCTACAACTCGACGATCGAGGTCGAGGTCGAGCGTGACGGCGAGACCGTCGTCGAGTCCGTCGTCGCCGACGAGGACTTCATCCGCGAGTCGATCACGCGACCGGACGCCGCTCAGAACGCCGGATACGGTCTGAAGATGCCGAGCAACGACCTGTCGCCCGAGCAGGTCGATCAGGTCGTCGCCTACATCATCGAGCTCGCCGAGCAGCCCGACGAGGCAGCCGACGGATGAGGCGTCTCGTCGCGACGGCGCTCGCCGCCACGACGCTGCTGACCGCCTGCGGCAGCAACACGCGCGAGCTGGCCGGGTTCCGGCGCGAGCCCGCACCGGCGGTCGGCGGGCTGGCGATGCCCGACCTGGCGAACGACGGCGACGAGTTCGCCCTCCGAGCCCGGGACGGCGGCGTGCTCGCCGTGTACTTCGGGTTCACCAACTGCCCCGACTTCTGTCCGACGACGCTGTCCGACCTCAAGCTGGCCCGGAACCGGCTCGACGACGATGAGGCCGGCCGGGTCGAGGTGGCGATGATCTCGGTCGATCCCGACCGCGACCTCCCGGTGCTCGTCGACTACGTGACGAGCTTCTTCGACGACGGCCACGCACTCGGCACCGACGACCCGTCGCTGCTCGCCGAGGTGGCGGCGCCGTTCGGCGCCCAGTACGACGTCTTCGAGACCGACGAGGGCGAGATCGAGGTCGCCCACACGACCGCGCTGTACCTGGTCGACGACGCCGGCGAACTGGCGCTCACGTGGCAGTTCGGCACCACCATCGACGACATCGCAGCCGACCTCGAGCAGATGCTGGAGGCGACGTGAGCCGGGTCCAGTTCACCGCCCTGTTGCTGATCGTCCCGCTGATCGTGGTCGGCGCGGTGCTGCTCGGCACGTCGCTGCGCGACGACGACGCACCCACCGGCCTCCAGATCACCTCCGCCGCCGACGAGGCGTCCTACGAGCACGACTACGTGATCCCCCTCGGCACGGCCGACAGGATGGCGAACGGCGAACCCGTCCAGATCGTGCCGGCCGAGCTGACCGTGCGGGTGGGCGACGCGATCCGGATCGTCAACGACGACTCCGAGGACCACGTCGTCGGCGTGTTCTTCGTGGCGTCCGGTGAGACGCTGACACAACGGTTCAACAGCGCCGGCGTCCTCGAAGGCGAATGCAGCGTGCACGAGAGCGGCTCGTTCACGCTGCGAGTCGAAGCGTGAGGCCCACGACCGCCCGCGTGGTCACGGCGTTGGCCACGGTCGCCCTCACCGTGCTCGCCACGCCCGGCGCGGCGTCGGCCGACGCCGCAGGACCCACCGACTACCGGTCCGAGGTGGTCTCCGTCTCCCCCGAGACGGAGTCGATCGTGGTCTCGATCGTCGGCGGCGATGCCTTCGTCCGCCTGCGAGTCGAACCGGGGCACGAGGCGATCGTGCTCGGCTACGACGATGAGCCGTACCTGCGGATCGGCCCCGACGGCACCGTCGAGCAGAACCGGCTGTCGTTCGCCACCTACTACAACGAGGAGCGGTACGGCGGCACCGACATCCCCGGCATCGTCGACAACGCGGCGGCGCCCGAGTGGGAACGGATCGGCGGTGGCGGGGCCTGGGCCTGGCACGACCACCGCGCTCACTGGATGGGCGACGACCCGCCGATCGGCCTCGAGCCGGGCGACTCGTTGCCGAGCCAGCGGATCCCGATCGTCGTCGACGGCTCGACGGTCGACGTCGAGGTCCGCACCACGCTGCTCGACGGGCCGTCGATGTGGCCGGCGGTGTTCGGCATCCTGGTCGGGCTGCAGCTGGCGCTCGTCGCCGTACTGCTGGGTCGGGCGTCGACGACGTTTGCCGCCCTGGTGTTCGGGGTCGCTGCGTTGATCGTCGGCGTCGTTCAGTACCGGTCGCTCCCCGGCGAGACGGGACCACTGGTCACCTGGTGGCTCCTGCCGGCGATCGCCGTCGCGTGTGCCGTGACGACGATCGGGATCTACGGCAGGTCGGTGCTCGCCGAGAGCGGCCTCGTGGCCCTGGCAGCGCTCCAGGTGCTCCTCTGGGCGGTGCTGCGCCGCACGACGCTCACCAGGGCCGTGTTGCCCACCGACGCCCCGTTCTGGCTCGACCGGGCGGTCACCGCCGGCGTGTTGGTCGGGAGCGCCGTGCTGCTGATCGCGGTCGTGCGCGGACTGTTCCGCCCAGCCGCGCCCGTCCCCGAGGGCCACGACGGTCCCGCGGGGTCACATGACGCCGCGCCGACGTCGGCGTCGCCGGCTCAATCGGCCGCGGCGAACTCCTAGGAGACGGCGAGCGCCTCGTCGATCGCGTCGTTCAGGCCGCCCTGATCGAGTGGGCCGAGGTGGCGCTTGCTGATCGCACCGTCGGCGTCGAGGACGATCGTGACCGGCATCGTGGTCGTGCGGAGCTCGGTGACCACGAAACCCTCGGGGTCGAGGAACTGGTCGTAGCTGGCACCGACCTCGTCCAGGAAGTCGAGGGCTCGATCGCTCCCCTCACCGATGTTGATGCCGACGAAGCGAACCTCGTCACCGCGCGCTCGATGCACCGACTCGAAGTCGGGGATCTCGGCCCGGCACGGCGCACACCACGTCGCCCACAGGTTGACGACCGCCGGGCCCTCGATGTCGGCCAGGCTGCCGGGTTCGCCGGTGGCCAGCTCCTCGATCGCGACGTCGGGCAGGCGCTCGCCGCCGTCACCGTCGGCCGACGGGTCGCCGCCGCCGTCGGACGAGCCGCACGCCGCGAGCACGAGGGCCGACGCGGCGAACAACAACGACCGGCGACGGCGGCGAGCGGTCACGGAGCGGTCTCCGCGACCTCGACGGTCAGGGTGGTCTCGCCGGCCTCGGCGAACTCGAGCGTCAGCTCGATCTCGTCGCCGAGCTCGAGGGGCTCGACGAGATCGATCAGCATGACGTGGTAGCCGCCGGGCTCGAGGGACACGGTCTCGTCGGCGGTGAGCGGCAAGCCGTCGGTCATCTCCTGCATCCGCATCGCACCCATGCCCTCCATGGCGCCGTCGTCCATGGCGCCGTCGTCCATGTCGCCGTCGTCCATGTCGCCGTCGTCCATGTCGCCGTCGTCCATGTCATCGGAACCCGCCATGTCGCCCGAGTCATCCATCTCGCCCATCTCACCTCCGTCCATCTCGGCTGCGACGACTTCGTGGACCTCGGCGTGGTCGGCGACCGAATCCGCCACGTCGGCACGGAGCAACACGTCGTCGGCGTCGACCGTCACGTCGAAGTAGACCGCACCGAGGGTCGCGGCCGCCGGGCTGTTGCGCGCCCAGGCGTTCTCGATCGTGACCTGATCGCCGTCGTCGCCGCACGCAGCGAGCGCGAGCGCGGCCAGGGGGAGGAGGGTGAGTACACGCTTCATGTCTCGTTCGGTCGCCGAAGCGCGGCCGCCGGTTCCCGAAATGTCCGAACTTTTGGTCGGTTGCGTCGTCTCAGCGGTGCCAGGGGGCGACCGGTGACACGGCGCCGTCGCCGCCGGTGAGCACCTCGACGCCGTCGTCGGTGACCAGCACGGTGTGCTCGAACTGGGCGGTGCGCTTGCCGTCGGCGGTGACCGCCGTCCAGTCGTCGTCCCACATCTTGTGCTGCCACGTGCCGAGGGCGATCATCGGCTCGATCGTGAACGTCATGCCGGGGCGCATGATCGTCGAGCCGCGCGAGTCGTAGTAGTGGAGCACCTGGATGTCGGTGTGGAACTGCTCGCCGATGCCGTGCCCGACGAACGCCTTGACGACGGCCAGCCGGTGCGCCTTCGCATGGTCTTCGATCGCCCGCCCGATGTCGCTGATCGGGCGTCCGGGCACCACAGCTTCGATGCCCTTCCAGGTGCACTCCTCGGTGATGCGGACGAGCTGGCGGCTCTGCGGATCGACGTCGCCGACGAAGAACGTGGCGTTGGTGTCGCCGTGCACACCGCCGATGTAGGCGGTGATGTCGATGTTCATGATGTCGCCGTCCTGCATCACCCGCGAGTCGGGGATGCCGTGGCAGATGACCTCGTTGGCCGAGCTGCACAGCGCCTTGGGGTACCCGTGGTAGTTGAGCGTGCTCGGGTAGGCGCCGCGATCGACGTACAGCTGGTGGGCGTAGGCGTCGACGTCTTCGGTGGTGATGCCGGGCCGGATGTACTCGCCGGTCAGCCGCAGGATCTCGGCGGCCACCGAACCGGCGTGCCGCATGCGCTCGATGATCTCGGGCGACTTGACCCGCGGCTCGTCCCAGCGGTCGACCATGCCGGTGTCGGCGTACGACGGCCGTTCGATGTGGTCGGGCACGGTGCGCATCGGTGACACCTCGCCCTGGAGCACCCGGCCCTCGGACTTCTTGTGGCACCGCTTGTACTTGCGGCCGCTCCCGCACCAGCACGGCTCGTTGGCGAGCGGGAGCACGGCGGGAGGCGAGGCGAGCGACGACATGTGGCCCCCGAGTCTAGGAGCACACCGAGGGATCTGCTCGGTCGTCGGTCAGGCCGGCGCGGAGGCGGCCGGCGGGTGACCGCCTCCGCACCAGTCGGTGCCCGTCGAGGCCGGCGACCAGGCGGGAAGACGGTCGGGACCCCGAATGCGAGAAACGAGTCCTCGCGTCGGGCGAGGACTGTAGAAGGGCGCCCGTCCCGGTGCAAGCACCGCCGGCCGGTCGTCCCCCGCACCCAGACGAGCGGGATCAGGCAGCGGCCGCAGTGGCGGGCAACCGGACCTCGACGACGCCCCCCGGTCCGTCGAGCGCGCGGATCGCGCCGCCATGGGCAACGACGATCTCGCGGGCGATCGCCAGGCCGAGGCCGGCGGTTCCGGTGGCGACGTTGCGGGCCGGGTCGCCGCGTGTGAACGCGTCGAACGCACGCAGCCGCAACTCGTCGGGGAATCCCTCGCCTTCGTCGCGGACGGTGAGCCGCACGCCGTCGGCGGCGTGGCCGACGCCGATGCGGACCGTGGTTCCCGCCGGCGTGTGCCGGATCGCGTTGTCGAGCAGGTTGCGCAGCACCCTGCCGAGCTGGGCCCCGTCGCCGTCGACGACGACACGGGCGTCGGCCTCGAGCGCCAACTCGACGCCGTGCTGGCGGGCGATCGCACAGACGGTCTCGATCGCCTCGTCGGCGAGCTCGGTCACGTCGACCCGGCCGAGCCGCATCCGCAGCGTCCCGGCCGACAGCCGGGTGTGCAGCTGCAGGTCGTCGACGAGGTGGGCGAGCGCCTCGACCTGACGCTCCATGCCCGACAGCGAGGCGTCGGGGTCCTCGGCGACGCCGTCGCGCAACGCCTCGACCGAGGCCCGCAGCGCCGCCAGTGGCGTCCGGAGATCGTGCGAGATCGACGACAGCATCAGGGCGCGCTCCTTCTCGACGGCGTCGAGGCGCTCGACCATCCGATCGAACTCGACGGCGGCGTCGCCGAGCTCGTCGCTGCGCATCACCCCGGTGCGGGCCGTGAGGTCGCCGTCGGCGACGCGGGTGGCTGCGGCGCTGAGTCGATGTGCATCGCGCGCGATGGGCGCCGACAGCAGGTAGGCGGCCAGGCCGGCGGCGATCGCCGCCGGGATCATGATCCACAGGAGGAACCCGAGGTCCTGGTCGTTGATGAACATCTGCTGGGCGGCGATCACGATCATGATCACCGCCGTCGCCAGCACGCCCAGCGACGCCCACATGAAGCGACGGCCGAGCCGGTTGAGGCGCCACCGGCCGGAGGTCATGGCTCGAACCGGTAGCCGACCCCCCACACCGTGGTGATCCAGCGCGGGTTCTCGGGATCGGCCTCGATCTTGTTGCGGATCCGGCGGACGTGCACGGTCACGGTGGCGGGGTCCTGCCACTCGGGGGACGACTGCCAGACGTCGCGCAGCAGGTCGGCGCGGGAGAACACCTGCCGCGGTGAACCCGCGAGGTGAGCGAGCACGTCGAACTCCTTCGGCGTCATCTCGACCAGTTCGGCCCCGCAGCGCACCTCTCTCGAGCGGTTGTCGATCGTCAGGCCGTCGAACTCGAGCAGCTCGGCCCCCGGCGCGTCCCTCGGCGCGGCCCTGCGCAACACGCCGTTGACACGGGCCGCCAGCTCGCGGGGCGAGAAGGGCTTGACGACGTAGTCGTCGGCGCCGAGCTCGAGGCCGGCGACGCGATCGGATTCCTCGGCACGGGCCGTCAGCATGATGACGGGCATGTCACCGCTCGCACGGATGCGCCGCAGGATGTCCAACCCGTTGACGCCGGGCAGCATCATGTCGAGCACGACGAGGTCGGGCTCCTCTGACTCGAGCAGCTCGAGGGCGGTCGGGCCGTCGGCCGCCTCGCTGACCTCGTGACCGTCGCGCCGCAGGTAGCCGACGACGACCTCGCGCACGGTCGGCTCGTCGTCGACGACGAGCACGCGGGTCCTCCCAACGTTCATCGTCACAGGTTGGACGCGTGAGGGCCCGGGGTACAACCCCGGGCCCTCACGGTTTTCGAAACGTTCCCCGCGGCGGCGACGGGGAACGTCTCACACGGCGGCCTGCTCGCCGTCGCGGCGGCGACGGGTGATGAGCAGGACTCCACCGCCGAGCACCAGCAGCAGGACAGCTGCTCGTACGAGGCCACCGGTGGTGTCCGAGCCGGTCCTCGGCAGGGTCACCGGAGGCAGCGGCTGCGTGGTGGGCGGCGCCTGGGCCACGATCGTGACCGTGGCGTCGTCGCTGTTGTTGGTGAGGTCGGGGTCCGGCGTGTCGGACTCGACCGTGCCCACGTTGATGACCGTGCCGTCGGGCGCATCGGCGGGCACCGACACCGAGACCGTCACGTCGCCCGTCTCGCCGACGGCCATCGTCGCCTTGGTGCAGGTCACCGAGTTGCCGGTGTTGCTGCAGCTGAAGTCGCCGGAGGTCACGCCGGTGACCGTGACGTCGCTCGGCACGATGTCGCCGACCGTGACGTTCACGGCCACGCCCGGACCGTTGTTGGTGACGGTCAGCTCCCAGTCGAACGAGTTGCCGGCGCCGACCTGGGCGACGCTGGCGCCCTTGGCGATCGCCAGGTCCGCGCTGGCGGTCAGCGGGGTCTGCTCGTCGTCCTGGGCGGTGACGGTCTCACCGACGCCGCCGAAGTCGGCCTCCGACAACGGGGCGAGGCCTTGCGTCGCCTCCGGGAAGACGTCGACCAGCGCGGTCACGATCGCCGTGTTCTCGATGAACTCGCCGGTGGCGTCGTCGTTGACGAGCACCGTCACCGTGATCGGCGGCAGCGTCTCGCCGGGGAACGTGTCCCCGCCGGTCCACGAGCACTCGAGCGGGTCGGCATCGTTGCAGTCCCATTCGGCCACGGCCGACGTGCCGACGAAGGTCAGCTGCTCGGGGAGGTCGTCGTCGATGACCAGGTTGCTGAGCACCGTCGACGGGCCGCTGTTGCCGGTCACCAGTTCGTAGGTGTACGTGTCTCCCGGCTGGACGAAGTCACCGTCGGCGACGTTGTCGGTCTTCGTGATGAAGATCGACGCGAACCGCTCGAGCGGCGTCGTCTCGCAGTCGACGTTGTTGTTGCCGAGCGCACGCTCGCACGGCGGCGGGACGCAGTCCTCGCCCTCGCAGACCGGATCGTCGGCGGTGTCGACCCACGCCCGGTTCACGTAGTCGCCCGACGGAGCGTCGGGGGCGACGTCGACCAGCAGGTCGATCACGATCGCCGGGTCACCGGCGCCGAGCAGCGCCGGATCGAGGTCGCAGGTGAGGACCTGGCCGTCGGCCGAGCAGTTCGCCGGGAAGGTGTTCCACGACAGGAACGCCGGCAGCTCGTCGGTCACCGTGACCGCCTCACCGAGGTCGGCGTCGCGGATCCCGACGTTCTGCACCGTGATCGTGTACGGGATCGGGTCGCCGCCGGCGACCGCGACGAACCCGTCATCGGTCTTGGTGAGCTCGAGATCGACCGGCT
>NZ_JASJCS010000171.1 GCF_030065885.1 Ilumatobacter sp.
TTCCTCGGCCGGGAATCGACACCGGCTCGGTTCGGCTGCACGATCGACTGCGATGCACACCCCGTCTCGAGCTCGACCCGTTCCCTCAGCCGACTTCGACTTCATGATCGGGTCGTGGGACGCTGCCATCACGATGCCGGGTCACCAACCGCTGGTGGGCCGATGGGAAGCGCGATACCTCCTCGACGGACAGATCGTGCTGGACCATCTCCAGATCGTGGACCGTGCGGGCAGACCGCTGCGCTCGGTCGCCACGTTGCGAACGTGGGTCCCATCGGACCGTTGCTGGACCGCCACGTTCTTGTACGCCGAGGCCCCCCGTCAGCACGTCGAGCTGCGCGGGTCGCGCGACGGCGACGAGATCCACCTCACCGCCCACGACCTGGAGTCCGGCGCCACCGCAACAGTCCGCTTCTTCGACATCACCGCAACGACGTTCCGTTGGGAGCAACGCAACCACGCCGACCACGACGTCGAAGATCCAGCCATCGCGATCCGATGCACCCGGGCATCCACGAACGAGGCCGGCACCTGACGTCCAACGACCCAGCCCACGCAACCCGATCCACAGCAACGCGTGTGAGGCCGTTGGGGCTCGCGGTCCACCAACGGATCACAGAGGACCCGCACGGCCGAGTCCGCGATGCTGTCGTCGCACGTCGGACACGCTGGCTGTCGACGGTCGGCGGTAACAACCCGTGCCCGATCGTTACCGGCGAACTCGTGTCGCACGGCCGCGCAATCTCTGCGCCGACTCGAGCCACCACAAGCCGAGCAGATCGGCACGTTCGCGTGCGGTGAACCGCTCGGAATTGCTCAGCTGTCCGGAGTCGGTGATTCGTGCGTCTGCAGGTCGAGTGCGGTGAGCACGATCCACCGCTGGTCGTCATCGAGGATCCCGTCGATGACGAGGCCAACCTCGTTCGCTGCTGCTGCGAGCTTGTGATCGTCAACGTCTTCGGTGGCGAAGTCTTGGCGCCATGTTCGACCGGCGAGGGTGTAGGTCATCGACGCTGATCGATTGTGGCCGTCGAGGCGACCTGGGTCGAACTTCATCTCGACGGGGCCGACGGTCGTCGTGCTGGCCTTGCACGTCAACAGCCAGTTCGGCGCGTGGCGCTCGACGACCACCTTGCCGCCCGCGCCGAGATGGCGCCGACAGACCCGTAGCAGCTGATTCCGCTGAACCTCGCCGGGAACGTTGACGAGGTGGCTTGCGGCCAGAACGACATCGAAGGAAGTGCGCAGGTCCAGGTCGAACAGATCGGCGAGAACGGTGTCGGCGCCGGTGACGTGCGCGAGCATCTCGGCGCCGTCGTCGACGGCGGTGACACGATGACCCAGTGCGACCAGAACGCGGGTCAAGCGGCCGGGCCCGCTCCCGAGCTCGAGGATCGATCGGCGCTCGCCGATCGCACGGTGGATGATCATCGGCGCGTCGCCCGCCGGTAGCGCCAGGTACATCGCCAGCGGGCTGCCGTCGTGGCTGACGAACTCGCTGTTCACGTCAACGGTTCCGTCGCCGGTCACAGTGTTCGCGCCCGGTAGACGGTCGTGTCGTGGCTGAAGTGCGCCGAGGTCGGGCTCAAGCGGCGGAGCCGTTCAAGCGATGCCACCCCTTGTTCGAGGAACGACGGCTCGTGCATGTCTGCGGGCAGAATCGAGCCGTCGCTGAACTCGCCGCAGCTGTAGCAGCACTGACCCACGATCACTTCGACCTCGTCGCCGTGGGAAACGACCACCGATTGGTGACCGGGCGTGTGACCCGGCGTCGCCACGAGAGAGACGCCAGGTGCGATCTCAGCGTCGCCGTCGATCACTCGTCGTCGGTCGTGGGCGATTTCGGCCCATTCCGGGATGGTGAACTTCGGCAGTCGGGCGGCTGCGAGTTCGGCGGCCTGGACATACACGGGCACGGTCGGGAGCAATCGGTTCTGGCCGCAGTGGTCGAAGTGGAGATGGGTGTTGATGATCGCAACGACATCTCGTTCGTCGACGTCCACCATGTTGAGCGCGTCGACCAACGGTGTCGCAGTCGGCTGGTAGATCTCGTTGAGGAGGTCGTGGTCGTCGGTCACGCCGGTGTCGACGACGATCGCCCCGTCGGGATGGACAACCACGAACCCCTGGATCACGCACGTGCCGTCCGCAGCGCGGGGATGGTTCTCGGGCAGCTTGACCGAGCCGAGCATCATCGGCCGGACCGACAACTCCATCAGCCCAGTCTGGCCCACCCCGAGGCACGCATATCACCACGCCGACGGCGCCGCCCACGCCGAGCGAGTACGGCACCGATGCGCTCGCCGATGTGCGCCATATCACGACCGGTTGGAACGTTGAGGTCGAACGATCAGATCACTCTGCCATCGAGGAGAGCAGCGCCTCCTCGACTCCGACCGCTCTCGAGGCGCCACCAGCCAAGAGCGCAGAACCGGTTGCGTGAGCCGCCTCGGCGTCAACCTCCTGGGCAGACGGACGGGAGCTGCGGGAGACCCCAGTACGGGACGAAGGCGCGTGCGCAGCCCGGCCGAGGACCCAGTCGAGGGCGCTCAGCTGACCGTCGACGTAGGGGTGCCCTGCGTCGCGTGCGAGGCCCGCCCGCCGCTCGAAGAGATCCTCTTCCTCGTCGAGGAGTGGGTGCGGTCGAGCGAGGCCCATTGCCCGGACGACGTCCAGCGCCGGGAACTCCGTGAAGTCGACGACGAGCGGTACCAGGGCGCGGGGCCAGGAGGTCCAGAATGCAGGTGGCGTGAGCCATAGGTCTGGCTGATCGGGCGTTGATCCGTTCCGCCAGACCTGCGCGAAGAAGGAGTTGACGCCGGTGTCGTAGCCCCAGACGGATTGGTGGTCAAAGCCGCGGAGCCAGAGGGCGTCGCGGAAGTCCTCGCCGGCGCGGGTGGTGTGGTGTCGGGACCATTCGGGGTCGTGTTCGGTCATGATCGTTGTCTCCTCGGCGCTGTTCTGATTTCGGGAGGGTGCGATCGGCACCGAGTGAGTCGAGTCGTGAGTTCGGCGTCAGCCGGCCTCGGCGAACGTGTCGTCGTTGTCGATGTGCTCCAGCAGTTTCCGGCGGGCGCGCTCGACCGAGGCCAGCAGTTCTTCGTTGCCGCTGGCCTCGGCGTATGCCTGTTCGGCTTGACGGATCGGGCACTCTGCGAGCGGGTTGTCGAGCACGCAACTGACCGTCTGGGTCGTCTCGAGGACGAGCGCGGCGTCGTCCGCTTCGGCCGCCAGTTCGACCAGTCGACAGGCGTAGTTCTGAATCACGTTCGTCGCAGCGACGATCACCCCTTCGCTGTGGGGCCAGAAGTCGAAGCCGCGCCGCGAACGTAGGAGCGGTCCCCTCATGAGGTCGAGACCGTCACGGAGTACTTCGAGCGCATCGCCTGACGACAGCCACTTCGACGCGTGAAGTCGGTGTTCGAGCAGGTCGATGTCGGTGAGCACGAGCGGGCTGACGAGGTAGTGGCTGCGCCCGCTTCGTCCCGGTGCGGCCTCCGGGAGCAACTCGTAGCCGTCGCTGCCGTCACCGAGCGCCTTGCGGAGCTTTGACATCCGGTTCTCGATCGTCTTGCGGGCGCGCTCGGGCGCAACGGCGTCATGGACGAGTCCGATGTGGATCTCGGTCCGGTGCCGGAGACACGTGAGAAGCGCGAGCAGTTCGGTCTGGTCGGCAGACAGCTCGATGCCGTCGACGCGAGGCTCGCCCATGAGGCGCAGCAGTACGTCGTGGGAGGGCACCGCGTACTCGTCATCGGCGGAATCAACGGCGTTCGTCGTCGCACTGTCGTCCCCGGTGGGTTCGAGGAGGGCGCTCATGAACTCGTCGGCTTCGACGAGTTCTGTGCCGGATTCGTCGATGTGTTCGAGAAGTTCGGCGATTTCGGTGGCGGCCGCTTCGGTGACGTTCGGCGTCCGTAGATCGACGCCGGACCACAGAGCTGATGCGTCCGCGTCGACGATGATGCGTTCCGTCGCAGCACGGTGGTCCCCGATGAGGACGACGGCGGTTCCGCTCGACGGGGTGCAGAGTTCGAGCAGCTCGTTGAGAAGTGGTTGCTGACCGTCGCTGACGTGTTCAACGTCGACCACGATGACGCTGGGATCGTTGGCACCGTTGTCCTCCGAGAGTTCTGCGCGTGCTGCGGCGATCGCCTCGCCTCCGCTGCGAGTCTCCCGTCGACGTCGTGCGACGCCGACCGCCCGTTCGAGCGTCGTCTTCGTCCACACCCGGTCGCAGTGTTCGGTGGCGTCGAGTTCGATGCCAACGAGGCTGACGTCCATCGACACGCCGAGCGGGTACGTGGCGAGTTCGAGGACCATGGATCGCCCGAGTCCGAGCGTGGAGGATCGGTCGCCGGTGATCGCAACGCTGCCGGCTGTCTCGATGTCGAGGAGGACTTCGTCGGCCTTCTCGTCCGTGCGGGCGCCGATCGTGACGAGCGCAGGTGCGAGGAGCTGACGGTGTTCGTCGACCGGGTCGTCGTAGCGGTGCGTCCAGGAGGTGCCCCCGTCGATGGTGGTCCAGCCTCGTGGTGTATCGGGCTCGGGTCGGGCGAGGAGGACTTCGATGCGCTCGCTTCCGATCTGGACCGCTCGCACGGCGGGCGGCTGACCGAGCAACGCGGCATGAGGTGTGAACGAGCGCAGCAGGGCGGTGATCGTGGCGAGTCGTCCGAGGCCGGAACGGGCGAGGAGTGCGTGTTCGGTGCCGGCGACCTGGTCGCTCGGTTCGGTGAGCCGCCGTCCCGGCACGAGTCGGCTCAGACGTCGGTTGCGGAGCCGCCGGACAGTGACGGCGAGCCCGGCGGTGAGCAGCGATCCGACGACCAGGGTCGCCCAGACGGAGCGTTGGACGTCGGTCCAGATGTCGGCGCCTTCGGTCGCAGCGTCGACGTCGGCGCGAGGCTGCGGTGCCACGCTCGGGCTTGGTGCCGGGAGGGTCGTGGGGCTGCGTTCGACCGGCGGCGGAGTCCCAACGTTCGGGCGAGATTCGGAGGGTGGCTCCTGGGGAGTCGAGTTCTCGGTCAGCTCCGGTGCCTGCGTGGGAGCGTCGACCACGGGAGGCGCTCCGACTTCGGGCGCTACAACGTCGCCGCCAGCCGTCGGTTCCGCGGACGGCGGCTCGTGCACGTCGACCGGTGGTGGTTCGGGCTCTGGCTGCGCATCCGAATCGTCGGCAACGGTAGGAATGTCGAGCCGCCAGCCCGGGAGGATGTGGTCGGGATCGGCGAACGTCTGACCGTCGGGCATCATCCGTTCGGCGTTGAGCTCCCAGATCTCGGGCCAACGGTTCGGGTCGCCGAGTCGGTCGTCGGCGATGTCCCAGAGCGTGTCGCCGAGAGACACGGTGTGCGTCGCCGATTGATCGCCGACGTCGGGTTGCTGAAAGACCCAGCCGGGATGGATCGGGTCGGTCTCGGTGGTGAAGACCACGCCGGGCGCGACTTCTTGGCCGGCGACGAGTCGGCGGAGTTCGCGGTGTCGGCTTCCGTCACCGAGCAAGGCTTCTGCGACGTTCCACATCCCGTCGTTGGGTTGCACGACGTACTGGGCCGGTGCGGTCGCGTCCGCCGGCTGTTCGGTCACGGGGATCGTGACGATCGTCCCTTGGGGGATGACGCCGCCGCTCCACGTGCCGGTGCGATTCATCGCCACGATGTCGTCGCGAAGCGCTTCGTCGCCGAGGTCGACGGCGATCGACAGGGCGGTCATCCTGCCGTCGGCGACGATCGTCGAGGTGGCCAGTGCCGCTTGCCGTGTCTCGATCGGGTCGACCGGGGCTGTGGCCGGTGGTTCCGGTCTGATGCTGTCAGCGAAGGATCCGTGGGTACTCGCGACGGCGGTGGTCGGCCAGGTCGAGATCGTCGCAGCGGTCGTGACGGTGCCGAGAAGAGCGATCCGGACGAGGCGGTGCACGAACGTGATGCGTCGGGCAGTTCCCGCCACGTTAGTGGCGCGCGACCCTTCGGCCGGTGAGTGGCCGGTGAGGCGCCAGGTCTCGGCGGCGATGGTGGCGACGATCCAGATCCAGATGGCGATGAACAGCAGCGCGGCGAGGCGCATGACGGTGTCGGCGGAGACCTCGCCGGTGTCGACCTCGCTGGTGAGCGTCGACCAGTCGGGGTACGGACGACCGATGAGCCAGGCGACGAGGACCGGTGGCACGGCGACGAGCGCGACGAGAGCCGAAATGGCGGCGACTCGGGCGAGGGTCGATTGGAGTCGGGTCATGAGTACTCCAGTCGCGCTCGCCCCGTTGCCGTCGCGACGAGATCGGCGGAGCCGGTGAAGCGGACGAACGTGGCGGAGCGGCGTTCGGTGACGGTGACGACGACGACGTCGCGGGCGGGGAAGCTGACGGTGACGTCAGCTGGGTCGACGCCGAGCCGGACAGCGTGATCGACGGCGGCGCGGCGGGCGATGTCGGCGTCGAGTCCGTCGCCGGGCGAGCCAGTGGCAACGGCGGCTCGTGCGGCGCCTTCGGCGGTGTTGCTGGCGTGACGCTCAGCGGTGAGGTAGCGGGCGCCGTCGAAGACCAGCGCTCCGCCGGCGATCGTGATGACGACGAGCAAGATCAGTCCAACGGACACCGACCCTCGGTCGCGATCGGACGGTGCAAGCCTCGCCGTGTTCATCGACGGAACCGATCGACGACCTGGCTGTCGGTGACCGAGACGGTGCGCTGCCCCGGTGTCCAGACGCCCGTGAGCGACTGGTTCGCGACGGTGCACGAGACGGTCACGGTGACGAGCGCACCTCGCCAGGTTCCGAGTTCGGACGGCATCCAGGAGAACGCAGTGGACGGGGAGCCTTGGCATCGTCCGGGGAGACCTGATCGCTCGACGGCGGCTGCGGCTGCGGCTTGTGCTTCGTCAGGTGTGGCGGCGATCGATGCCGCTCGTGCGCCGTCTTGGGCGGCGTTGGTGACCTGGACGCCGGCGGCGGAGAGTCGGCCGAGGTAGCCGAGGAAGACGACCATCACGAGCGCTGCGATCGTGAGGTAGACGACCTCGATGGCTCCGACGAACCCGGCGTCACGATGCGACACAGCCATCAGTCAGCGTTCCTTCGGTTGGGACTCGGTGACCGACGCCCGATATCCGCCGGCGTCGAACAGGACGCCTGGCGTTCGGCCGCTGATCGTGATCGTGACGATCCCGCCGGTCTCGCTGCATCCGATGTCGACGCCGCTCGACCAGCCGCCGGCGCGGCGGGCGATCAACTCTCGGGCGGTGGACGTGCCTGCCGAGCAGGTGCCGTCGAACGCCGCCGCGACCCGGGCACCCTCGGCGGCCGCTTCGTCGAAGACGTTCCTGGCGTGCCAGAAGCTGACGGTCTCGACCAGGAGGAGGACGAGCGCGATCATCGCCACGCCGCCGAACAGCGTCTCGAGCCCAACGTCGATCGACCCACGGTCGCCCCGGAGCCGCCGAGGCGCGTCGAACTCTGCGCCGGTCGGTTCGATGGTCGCAACGGTCGCAGGCACGACTGGGGATCAGGGCGACGGAGCGACGGGGTCTGGAACGTTGTCCTGCGCGTCGTTGAACACGCCGATGATGAACAGTCCGGCAGCGATCGCGATCGCGACCGCGACGGCCAGGAAGATCAGCTTCGACGGTGAGTCCTCGACGCCTCGGTCGTCGGCGAGCCGTCGGGCGAGTCGGTGCCCGGCATCGACGACGCCGTTGTAGGCGAGGGCGAGCCAGACACCGGCGGCCACAAAGGCCGTCGGTGGGCTCGGGGTTTCGGTTTCCATGGTTGATGCTCCTGGGGGTGATGGGTGGTCAGGTGAAGGCGTCGGCGATCTGGGTCATGACGGGGTAGGCGAGGAACAGGACCATTCCGAAGACCATCCCCATCGTGGGGAGGGAGAGGTTGGCGTTGGCCTTGTCGGCGCGATCGGTGATGTCGGCGAGTTGGCGGGCTCGCATCGCCGAGGCTTCGGTCCGGATGGTGGCGGCGACGGACACGCCGACGCCGGCTTGGCGCTGCAGCGAGGTGGCCAGCCCGCGGAGCTGGTCGAGGTCGTAGGTGTCGGCCATGGCGCTCAGTGCGTCCCAAACGGTGATGCCCATCGGTTGGGCGGTGTTGATGGTCTGGCGCAGCAGGTCGAAGCCGAACCCGTCGCCCGCGTCGGCGGCGAAGGAGAGCGCGTCCTCCACCGACCGGTGCGTGGTCAGCGCAACGGCGAGAAGCTGGACGAAATCGTTGACGGCACGGTTCAGCTCCGCACGCCGACGCACGGCTCGGGTTCGGACGTCGGCAATCACGCGCCACCCGAAGAGCGCAGCCACGGTTGGGACGAGGAGCCAGACGAACGGCGATGACGAGACCTGGCCGGCTGCGACCAGCGATGCCACTGCGACGACCATCGCGAACGCCGCTGCGGCGATGGTGATGACGACGGTGCCGATCACGTTCGGCACGGTGTGGCCGGTGAGGCGGATCGACCGGCCGAGTTTGGCGTCGACGAACCCGCCGATTGCGCCTGCGGCGAGTGGTCGACCGATCCGAAGCGGCCAGGTCCGAGCGCCGTCGCCGTCGCCGTCGGTGAGTGATCGGGTCGGCATC
>NZ_JASJCS010000034.1 GCF_030065885.1 Ilumatobacter sp.
GGATCCCGAGCTCGTCGGCAACCTCGAGCACAGCACGGCGGGTGACCGACGCGAGGATGCCGAGCCCGAGCTCGGGGGTCTCGAACACGCCGTCGGTGACCCAGGCGATCGTGTTCGTCGGGCCCTCCAACACCGTGCCGCTGCGTCCGATCAGCAGCGCGTCGCCGTAGCCCTCCTCGATCGCTCGGCGCCGGGCGGCGATGTTCGGGCCGTAGGAGATCGTCTTGGCACCGGTCAGCTCGGAGACCTCGCCGTCCGGGTGCCACGGTGCATCGACCGGGAGCAGCGTGATGGTCGCCGGCACCTCCGGGAGCGGCTCGGCGAACACGATGAAGCTCGCATCGGTGCCGGCTGCGTCGAGGCCGCCGGTCATCACGACGCGCACCGTGCTGTCGCCGACCGAGGCCCGGTCCGACACCCACCGCTCCATGTCGTTGCGATCGGGGAGCGTGATGCCGAGCGCGGCGGCCGATCGCTCGAGCCGATCGAGGTGCTCGCGCTGGCGGAACGCAACGCCGGCGTACGAGCGGAGTGCCTCGAAGCAGCCGAAGCCTCGCAGGAGTGCGAGATCGAAGACCGAGATGGTCGCACTCGCCGGATCGGTCGGTCGTCCGTCGACGAGGACGTCGCCGAGCACCCTCATGGCGACGCGGTGTCGACGCTCGTGGCGTGGTTCATCGGTTCGATCGTACGTGGCGACGTCGCATCGCGTCCGGGTACGGGCCGCGGAATATCCGTGGCGTAGGCATTCGGGGCTGGGATACCGTCGCGGTGCTGATCGGCGCGGGTGTCCGGCGGGTGCTTGCACCACGGGTTGACGGGGGTTCCTGATGCGGCATCATGTTCAGCGAGGCGGGAAGCGACGGACGGCTGCAGCTCGAGTTGCGTCGATGGCGGCACTGGCGGCGGCGTGCTCGCTCGTGCTGAGCGGGTGCTTCTTCCGTTCGATCGTCGGCTTCGTCGACGAGCGCGGCGGCGTCTCCCTGAGCGGTAACGTCCAGGCCGGGTTCTGCGACTTCGGCACCGCGATCCCCGAGTTCTTCGGCTGCACCTACACGATCCGCGACGAGGACGGCCGGGTGATCGAGATCATCAGCTCGTTCGAGCTGGTCACCGAGAGCGGGTTCCTCGGGTTGCTCATCGATCCGCTCGTCCTCCAGGTGCCCGCCGACGCGACCAACGTCGTCGCCGTGTACAACAACGCCGGCAGCGATGAGCCCCTGGTCGTCACCGAGACCACGTCGTTCGCGGTGACGCCGGGCGTGACGGTGCAGTCGGAGGCGGGCACGAAGCTCCTGATCCTCGAGTTGCCGGACGCCGTCGTCGCGGCGCTGCCCCCGGGAACCACCGACTTCGACTTCAGCCTCGAGTTCGACGTCGCCGACCCGGTCGACCTGCGCGTGAAGCCCATGCTCACCGCCCGTGTGGACGACGGGGGGATGAGCTACTACGTGCCGGTGTTCCCGTGCGTCACCGACTTCGCCCAGGTGCCCGAGGTCCAGATCCCGATCGGCAGCTTCTTCGGCGACCTGCGGCCGCAGCTGTACGGGATCCCCGACGCGCAGCAGCTGGCATGCGATCAGGTCACCTACGACTTCACCGAGGGAATGACGCCGACCACGACGACCTCGACATCGACCACGACCACGTCGACGACCACCATCACGGTGCCGGCGACGACCGCGGCGCCGACGACCAGCCAGGTGGCTGCGGTGCCGACGACCGTCGGGACGCCGGTCTCGGTGCTCCCCGAGACCGGGTCGTCGACGACCGAGCAGTCGCTGATCGCCGCACTCGTCGTGCTGGCGGGCATCGCACTCGTGGTCGTGACCCGTCGCCGCGTCGTCGGCTGACGAGCCGGCGGACCGTCCAAACCCCGTCACACCCCTCCGTCACCATGGGCGGCATGCTGTTTCAGTCTCGTTGTGCAGGGTGTGGCCGGTCCGGCGGGGTGCTGTGTCGCACGTGCCGGTTCGCGTTGGCGGCGCCGCCGGCGCTGCCGACCACGAGCGACGTCGTCGCTGCGGTGCCGTTCGTCGGCCGTGCCCGCGACGTGCTGCTCGGCTTCAAGTACGGCAACCGGCGCCAGCTGGCTCACCACCTCGCCGGCCTGGTGGTGAACCGGCTGCTCGCCGCCGGGGTCGGGCCTGCCGACGTCGACGTCGTGACGTGGGCGCCGACCAGCCGGCGCCGGCGGCACGAGCGGGGGTTCGACCAGGCCGAGCTCGTCGCTCGTCGTGTCGCGGCCCAGTTGGGTCTGCCCTGCGGGCGGCTGCTCGAGCGCGACGGGCGCAGCGGCGCGCAGACCGGGCTCGACCGTGCGGCACGGCTGCACGGGCCGATCTTCAGGGCGAGCCCGGCCGTCGCCGGGCGGCGCGTGCTTGTCGTCGACGACGTGGTCACCACCGGTTCGACGTTGCGCTCCGCCGGCGCTGCACTGCGCCGGGCCGGTGCCGCGGCGGTGCGACGGGCCGCGGTCGCGACGACACCGGCGCTCGCGGCGAGCTCGCCCAGCACTCGCCCGCGCCCACGGCCCACGGCGTCCCGAACGGTCGTCCAGGGGCCGTGGGCAGCGTGATCCACCGCCTGTGATGGCTCGGCGTCATGTGGTGATCTCGAACAGCCGTGTGGTGCCGCTGACCTCGAACGACACGCCGCAGCCCCGCGGCCCGATCCCATTCCTGATGCTCATGGCGGGCAAGCCCACCACGACCAGATGTCGCGCACCGAGCCGGTATGTGTCGTGCCGCTGAGCCTCGGGTGATGCTCCAGTGGTCGTCGCGCGAACGCAGGGTGGCGGTGCGGCTGCGGCGCGTCGGAATCGGCGACGTGTCGGCGAACCGACCACGACTCGGCGGCGTTGCGACCGGCGGCCGCGGACCAGCGCCTCCCGCCCCCGGTAGGCTGGGCAGCCGCATGGGCATCCTCGATCGCATCCTCCGCGCGGGAGAAGGCAAGAAACTCAAGGCGCTCCAGGGCATCGTGCCCGACATCAACGCGCTCGAGGACGAATACCGTCGGCTCTCCGACGCCGAGCTGCAGGGCAAGACCGGCGAGTTCCGGCAGCGGCTCGACAACGGCGCGTCCCTCGACGACCTGCTCGTCGAGGCGTTCGCGGTGACGCGCGAGGCCGCCGACCGCGTCATCGGCCAGCGGCACTACGACGTGCAGATGATGGGCGGCGCCGCCCTGCACTTCGGCTGGGTCGCCGAGATGAAGACCGGCGAGGGCAAGACGCTCGTCTCGACGCTTCCCGCCTACCTCAACGGTGTCGGTGGCAAGGGCGTCCACCTCGTCACCGTCAACGACTACCTCGCCCGCCGCGACGCCGAGTGGATGGGTCGCATCCACAAGTGGCTCGGTCTCGATGTCGGCTTGATCATCCCGGGGTTCAAGGACCGCCCCGACGACAAGCGCCGCAACTACAACGCCGACATCACCTACGCCACCAACAACGAGGTCGGCTTCGACTACCTCCGCGACAACATGGCGCCTCGCCTCGACGCCAAGGTGCAGCGCGGCCACAACTTCTGCATCGTCGACGAGGTCGACTCGATCCTCATCGACGAGGCCCGCACACCGCTCATCATCTCGGGCCGCGTCGGCGACGCCGCCAAGCTGTACTACCGCTTCGCCTCGATCGTCCGGTCGCTCCAGCGCGACGTCGACTACGAGGTCGAGGAGGACAAGCGCGTCGTCGTCCCGATCGAAGCCGGCATCGAGAAGGTCGAGTCCGCGCTCGGTGTCGACAACCTGTACGACGACGTGTCGGCCAACCTCGTGCACCAGTTCCAGGTCGCGCTGAAGGCGAAGGAGCTGTACAAGCGCGACAAGGACTACATCGTGCAGGGCGGCGAGGTGAAGATCGTCGACGAGTTCACGGGCCGCATCCTCGACGGGCGGCGCTGGTCCGAGGGCATCCACCAGGCGGTCGAGGCCAAGGAGGGCGTGAAGATCAAGGAGGAGAACCAGACCCTCGCCACGATCACGCTCCAGAACTACTTCCGCATGTACGACAAGCTCGCCGGCATGACCGGTACCGCCCAGACCGAGGCGGCCGAGCTGATGAACACCTACGGGCTCGGCGTCGTGCCGGTGCCCACCAACAAGCCGGTCGCCCGCGCCGACCAGGCCGACCTGATCTACAAGGGCGAGATCGGCAAGTTCGGCGCCATCATCGAAGACATCGAGGACCGGCACCGACGGGGTCAGCCGATCCTGGTCGGCACGATCAGCGTCGAGAAGTCCGAGTTGCTCTCGAGGATGATGCAGCAGCGCGGCATCCCCCACGAGGTGCTCAACGCCAAGCAGCACACACGCGAGGCCGAGGTCGTCGCTCAGGCCGGTCGGCTGGGCGGGGTGACGGTCGCGACCAACATGGCGGGTCGCGGCGTCGACATCAAGCTCGGCGGTGATCCCGAGCTGATGGCTCGTCACGAGGTGTTGAAGGAGGGCTTCGCCGCCGAGTTGCTCGTCGACGACTTCGCGCTGCCGCGCCCGCTGAAGGAGATGCCCGACGACTTCCGTGAAGAGCGCGCCAAGGCGATGGCGCGGCTCGACGAGCTCACGCACGTGTTCGAGCGCGAGTGCTCGGCCGAGGGCAAGAAGGTCCTCGAGACGGGCGGGCTGTACGTCATCGGGTCCGAGCGCCACGACTCGCGGCGGATCGACAACCAGCTGCGTGGTCGCTCCGGCCGTCAGGGCGACCCCGGCGAGAGCCGCTTCTACCTGAGCCTCGACGACGAGCTGATGCGGCTGTTCGCGACCGGTGCCCTCCAGTGGGCGATGGGGCGCTTCGACGAGGACGAGGCGATCGAGGCGAAGATGGTCACGAAGGCGATCGAACGTGCGCAGACCACCGTCGAGACCAAGAACGCCGAGATCCGCAAGAACGTCCTCAAGTACGACGAGGTGATGAACGAGCAGCGCAAGGTCATCTACATGCGCCGCGACCAGATCCTCGAGGGCGAGGATCTCAAGTCGGCTGCGATGGAGTACCTCGCCGAGGCCGCCGACGCCCTGATCGAGACGCACTGCCAGTCGGTCGCCACGGACGAGTGGGACGTCGACGGGCTCGCCAAGGAGCTGACGTTGTTCTGGCCGACGACGCTCACAGCCGACTCGCTCGCCGAGACCAACACCAGCGACGAGCTCTACGACGTGATCATGGCCGAGGCCATGAACCACTACGAGGGCCGCGAGGCCGAGATGGGCGAGGACGTCATGCGCGAGGTCGAGCGCCAGGTCATGCTGCGCATCATCGACCAGCGCTGGCGCGAGCACCTCGAGGAGATGGACTACCTCAAGGAGGGCATCAACCTCCGCGCGATGGGCCAGAAGGACCCGCTGACCGAGTGGCAGCGCGAAGGCTTCGAGATGTTCGGCGGGATGATGAAGGGCATCGCGCAGGACTTCGTGCGCTACGTGATGCACGTCCAGGTCAAGGAGCAAGAGGAAGAGAAGCCGCAGCTCGCGCCGCAGGTCTTCAACATGCAGACCTCGTCGAGCGACGACGAGCCGGTCGCCAGCGGCTTCCAGGGGGCCGCCCGGCAGGCCGTCGCCGACGGCGACGTCGCGGCGGCCGCACCCGCTGCCGCGCCTCAGCCCGCCGCCACCGCCAAGCCGAAGACGGTGCACAAGGACGCCTTCGACAAGACCCCCCGCAACGCGCCGTGCCCGTGCGGGTCGGGGAAGAAGTTCAAGCAGTGCCACGGCGCTGCGTGATGTCCGGGCCGCGCCGACCGGCCGAGCCGGTTCGGCTCCGCCTGCCGAGCTCGCCGCCTCCGCTGCGCCGGCGCTGCGAGCCCTCCGGGCTCGGCCCGCTTCGGCGCTCGCCCGCACGCACGACCGGTCTCGGGCGAACCGTGGTGCCCGTCGGTCAGTAGGGGATTGCCGTGCGCGATTTCACCGATGACCTGCGCGAGCTGCGCCGCCGCCTCGACGAGGCTGCCGGCTACCTGAGGATCGACGAGGGTCGCGACCGCGTCGTCGAGCTCGAGGCCGAGATGCAACGGCCCGACCTCTGGGACGACGCCGAGCTCGCCAAGCGGGTCAACACCGAGTACGCGAACGTGAAGGACGACCTCGATCACTACGACGGGCTGTCGGGCCAGTTCGACGACGCCGAGGTGCTCCACGAGCTGGCGCGCGAAGAGGGCGACGAGTCGCAAGAAGCCGACATCGCCGAGCAGGTCGCGTCGATCTCCCACGCGCTCGACCAGCTCGAGCTGCGCAGCCTGTTCACGGGTGAGCACGACGACGCGCCGTGCATCGTCCAGATCAACGCGAAGGACGGCGGCGTCGACGCCCAGGACTTCGCCGAGATGCTGTTGCGGATGTACGCGCGCTGGGCGGAGAACCGGGGCTTCGACATCACGTTGAACTACGCGTCCGAGGGCGTCGAGGCGGGCATCAACTCGTGCGAGTTCACGCTGAAGGGCCGGTACGCCTACGGGCTGATGACCGGCGAGCGGGGCACGCACCGGCTCGTGCGCATCAGCCCCTTCGACAACCAGGGCCGCCGCCAGACGAGCTTCGCCGCCGTGCAGGTGTGGCCCGAGCTCGACGCGCCGGACGTCGACGTCAACGAGGCCGACATCCGGATGGAGGTCTTCCGGGCGTCGGGCGCCGGTGGTCAGCACGTCAACAAGACGTCGTCGGCCGTGCGGTTGATCCACGAACCGACCGGCATGGTCGCCAGCTCTCAGGAGGAGCGCAGCCAGCTGCAGAACCGTGAGCGGGCGATGACCCGGCTGAAGTCGCTGATCGCGGCCAAGATCGAGGAGGAGCACCAGGCCGAGCTCGACGCGATCGGCGGCAAGCAGGCCCAGGTGGGGTGGGGCAGCCAGATCCGTTCCTATGTGATGCAGCCGTACCAGATGGTGAAGGACCTCCGCACCGAGATCGAGACCGCCAACGTCGACGGCGTGCTGAGCGGCGAGCTCGACCAGTTCATGGAGGGCTTCCTCCGCTGGCGCCGAGCCGAAGCGGCCGCGGACGCTTGACGATCCGACCTCGGACCCGTCCGCCGCCCACACGGTCTGCGGGCGGCGGGGCGGGTCCGGTCGGTGGGTCAGCCGTAGCGTCGGACCGGCACGTAGCGCCACTCGCTGTCGACCGTCGACGACGGTGTCGACGCTGACGGCGATGCCTGGACCGAGCCGGGCTGGATGGGTTCGATCGGTTGCGATGGCGGCTCGTAGGTGTACCCACCGCCGATGACCGGCGCGACGACCACCGGATCCTCGGCGAGCGGATCGGGCACGGCGTCGCACCTCGCCGGCTCGGGTGCGCTCGACGGTGGCGGCGGCGAGCCGAACACGATGTCGTCGACAGGCTCGGGCGTCGTCTCCCAGCCGCAGCTGTTCGGGTGCACGAGGGTCTGCTCGTCGAGCGCGGCCGCCTCGAGCCATGAGACCCACTCCCAGCCGGCGGCGTCGCCGGCGGGATCGATCGTCGGGTCGTAGCCGTCGGCCGTGCGTGCATAAACATCGTGGAAGTTGAGCGGCAGCCCGCGGACCCGGTGGCTCGGCACGTCGTGGCCGCCGTCCTGGACGTGGATGTGCAGGTGCGGTTCGTGGGCGCCGCTGCTGCCGGCGTAGCCGAGGAACTGGCCTTCTTCGACCTCGACCGGCACGTGGTCAGCGACGGCGCCGCTACCGGGCGTCTCGACCGGGCAGAGCTCGGCCGGGATGGAGAGCTCCTGGAGGTGCCCGTAGGCGGCGTAGTCACCGTTGTCGTGCACGATGCCGAGCACGTTCGACGCGGTCTCGTCGCCCTTGGGCGGGTCCTGATCGGGGAGCGATCGACGGCACTTCACGATGACGCCATCGGCCATCGAGAACACCGGCTGCCCGAAGATCAGGAAGTGCTCGTCGAGGCTGCCGGGATCCTCGTGCTGCCAGCCCTCCTCCGTGAGGCGGGTCCAACGTCCCAGATCCTCGTCCCAACGAACCACGTCGAGGTCGTAGGCGTAGCGCTGCGACCGGCTGTGGCTGTGGAAGCCGAACGGCGACCAGAACGCGCCGGATGGCAGGTACTCGGCCCGAGCGGGGAAGCGATAGCCGCCCGTCGCCGTCGGATTGTCGCCGACCTGCAGGTCGTAGCTCGCCTGCGCGGGATACGGCGCGGAGGCGGGCGCGTAGACGTTGACGGTGAACATTGACGGCGGTGTCCCGTCGCCGGTCACGTCGTGCACGTTGAACGTGTAGGTCTCATCCGGCTCGACGAGCTGCGCCGGCACACCCGAGACGTTCAGTGCGCTCACGTCGGTCGTGATGCCGAGCGCCGTCACGGTGACCGGCTCGTCGCCGGTGTTGCGAACCCGCACGTCGAGGCGCAACCACCACCCGGGCGGCTCGAACGCGTCGTCGGCGAGCGTCTCCGCGAGCAACACGGTGCCCTGTGTGGTCAGATCCGCAAAGCTCGTGTCGGACTCGACGTGGATGACCTCGATGGTCGGCGTTTCACCGACCGCGATCACGCCTCGATCCGGCGGATCCGGCCGCTTGCCGGTCGTGATGTCGCCGGGAGGCGGCTGTGGCGAGTCGGCGCGCACGTGGCCGAGCGATGGCACGAGCGCCGCAGCGGCTGCCGTGGCGATGGCGAGATGACGTCGATGGAACATGATGGGACCTCCAGTGGTGTGTGACACCTGTCCAGAGCCCGTTCCGGCCGCGATCTCGCGCTTCCGCGCGTGGTCCAAGGGTGCCGTTCGATGACGGTCGCGTGACGATACGCTCGGGTCGGCCCTCCGTCGGGAGTGCGGCCAGGTTCCCCTCATGATCCGTCTCGAGAACGTCACCAAGAGCTACTCCGCGGAGGTCGTCGCGTTGCGCGACGCCAGCTTCGACGTGGCCAAGGGCGAGTTCGTCTTCCTCGTCGGCCCGTCGGGGTCGGGCAAGAGCACGATGCTGCGCCTGCTCAACCGTCAGGAGCGCCCCGAGCGGGGCGCCGTCTGGGTCGCCGGCCGCAACATCATCGACATGCCGCCGTCGCGGGTCCCCCATCTGCGCCGCAACATCGGCAACATCTTCCAGGACTACAAGCTGCTGTCCAACAAGACGGTCTTCGAGAACGTCGCGTTCGCGCAGGAGGTCATCGGCAAGCCGAAGCACGTCATCCGTCAGCAGGTGCCGGCGGTCCTCGACCTCGTCGGCCTGGCCGGCAAGGAGGACCGCTTCCCGCATCAGCTCTCGGGCGGCGAGCAGCAGCGCGTGTCGATCGCACGTGCGTTCGTCAACCGTCCGCTGATCCTGATCGCCGACGAGCCGACCGGCAACCTCGACCCCGGCACCGGCGAGGGCATCATGCGGCTGCTCGACCGGATCAACAAGACCGGCACCACCGTGGTGATGGCCACCCACGACCAGCGCATCGTCAACACCATGCGCAAGCGCGTCATCCAGCTCGATCGCGGCGTCATCGTCCGCGACCAGGCCCGCGGCGTGTACGAGTGACGCTCTGATGGTCGCACGCTGATGTTCTCGCGCCTCGCCTACACGCTTCGAGAGACGTTCGCCGGGTTCCAGCGCAACGTCACGCTCACGGTCGCCGCCATCATCACCTCGGCCGTCTCGCTCCTGATCTTCGGCCTCACGCTGCTGATCCAGCACGGCTTCGACAACCTGCTCGAGCGTTGGGAGGGCGGTGTCGAGATGATCGTCTTCGTCAGCCCCGGCACGCAGCCCGACGGGCTGCAGTTCATCGAGGACCAGCTCACCGAGCAGATCGGCACGACGATCGAACGGTTCGAGTACTGCGACGTGGAGTGCTCGCTGGCCGACGCCGACATCGTGCTCGCCGGCGACCCGACGACCCGCGAGCTGCTCGACGAGTCCAACATCCCGACCCTGTACAAGGTCGTGCCCACCGACTCGACAGAGGTGGCGTTCCTGCGGGGACTCAAGCAGGAGTACCAGACGTTCCCGAGCGTGCTCACCGTGACGTTGGCCGAGGACCAGCTCGATCTGATCAGCCGGCTCCAGAGCTTCGTCAGCACGTACACGACCGCGCTGTGGATCGCCCTGATGCTGGCCTCCGGGCTGCTGATCTGGAACACGATCCGCACCGCGATGTTCGCCCGCCGACGCGAGATCGAGGTGATGAAGCTGGTCGGCGCCACCGACTGGTTCATCCGGATCCCGTTCATGCTCGAAGGGCTGATCCAGGGGTTGCTGGGCGGCACCGCTGCGGTCGGCGCGATGCTGTTCATCAACTGGCGATGGTCCGAGGGTGTGAAGGACTTCCCCGACGAATCGGGCATGACGGCGCTCGTCGTGGTCGACGGGTACCAGTGGACCGTCGCACTCGTGATCCTCGCGTTCGGCGCGCTGGTCGGGATGATCGGCTCGGGTATCGCCGCCTCCCGCTTCTTGGACGTCTGAGCCGGGCCGATCGTCGCCGTGGCTGCGTTCCGTCTCGCCGCTCGCTGAGCAAACTCAGCTCGGGCTCGTCGCGCCTCGCCACGACGACGATCGGCTCCGGCTCAGGGGCAAAGGATGCGTCCGTGGTGGCATGGTCCGTTGGGCGGGTCTGCGGCTGGCGTGGGCCGTGCACCGTGTTGCGAGTGCAGTTTGGGCGGGCGCCTCGAGGCGGGGGTACGTTCGGCTCATGGCTGAGTTCTCGCAGGTGTTGTACGAGGTGTCCGATCACATCGCCACGATCACGATGCATCGCCCCGACAAGATGAACGCGTTCACGGGCACGATGATGCGCGAGATGATCGAGGCGTTCGACCTGGCCGACGCCGACGACGAGGTCAGGGCCGTGATCGTGACGGGCGACGGGAGGGCGTTCTGCGCCGGTGCCGATCTGTCGGCGGGCGGTGACACGTTCGCCCGCGGCGGCAGCGGTTTCGACACCGAGGCCGGCGTCCCTCGCGACGGCGGCGGCATGCTGGCGCTGCGGATCTTCGACTCGAAGAAGCCGGTCATCGGCGCGGTCAACGGTGCCGCCGTCGGTGTCGGCGTGACGATGACGTTGCCGATGGACATCAGGCTTGCGAGCACGGCTGCTCGGTTCGGGTTCGTGTTCGCCCGCCGTGGCATCGTTCCCGAAGCGGCCTCGAGCTGGTTCCTCCCGCGCGTGGTCGGGATCAGCCAGGCGCTGGAGTGGGCCTTCCGCGGGGACGTCTTCGACGCCCACGAAGCACTCGACGGCGGGCTGGTGAGAAGCGTTCACGAACCGACCGACCTGCTGCCCGCGGCTCGGGAGATCGCCACCGACATCGCTGCGCACGCCGCGCCGGTCTCGGTGGCGTTGACCCGCCAGATGATGTGGCGCATGCTCGGTGCCGACCACCCGATGGCCGCGCACCGGGCCGACAGCCGGGCCATCGCGAGCCGGGGCCGGAGCGCCGACACGCGAGAAGGCGTCGAGAGCTTCCTCGACAAGCGCGTCGCGGTCTTCACCGATCTCGTCAGCGCCGATCTCCCCGACGTCTTCCCGAACTGGGTCGAACCCGAGTTCGAGTGACGTATCAACGGGGCGGCACCGACCGGCCGACCCGGATCGGCGCCGCCTGCCGTGCTCGCCGTCTCCACAACGGCGCCTCCGGCGCCGCCGCTTCGAAGCTCGCCCACCGCGAGTTGGTGGTGCCGGCATCGACCGGCCGGGGTGTGGCATGCGACACACCGGCGTTCAGGAATGTCTCAAGCTCTGCGCGGTTGTTACCGATAGCAATCGTGAAGAGACGGCAAGGCGCCGTGAGACGGAGCACCACCATGACCACCCTGTTGAACGAGAAGATCGAAACCGGCGATGTGATCGAGATCGTCCGCGGCGACGACGTCGTCACGGCGCTCGTGCTCCTCGCCGCCGATCAGGCCGTCATCCTCGACGCCTGTGACGGTTCGACGCCGTTCGTCGTCAAGCACGACGAGCTCGTCGAGTACCGCAAGTTCGTCCCCACTGCCTGAGCAGCCCTTCCCTTCCCCCTAGGCTGAGCGCCGTGTCCGTCACGGCGCTCAGCCTGTTTTCGCGTGCCGGTGGCATGCCGTTCTTCGAACGGCTGGTGGCGGCGTTCTACGACGGCGTGGCCGGCGATGACGTCCTCGGCCCGCTCTACCCGGATTTCCCCGACTTCGAGCCCGCCAAGCACCGGCTGACCTTGTTCCTCGCGCAGTACTGGGGTGGGCCGCACACGTACATGGAAGAGCGTGGGCACCCTCGGCTCCGGATGCGCCACTTCCCGTTCCACGTCGGCCCCCTCGAGCGCGACCGTTGGCTCACGCACATGGCCGCGGCAGTCGAGCTGACGTGCGCCGAGGTCGACGACGGCGAGGCGATCGCCGGCGAACTGATGGCCTACTTCGTCCCGGCTGCCGAGCACTTGCGCAACGACACCGGGCTGCCGATCACGAGCGCCGGCTACGGGAAGGACTGACGATGGCAGTCGTCGAGGTACGGGACCTGGTGAAACGGTACGGCGAGCTCGCTGCTGTCGACGGCGTGTCGTTCGAGATCCACGAGGGTGAGGTGTACGGGCTGCTCGGGCACAACGGCGCCGGGAAGTCGACCACCGTCGAGATCCTCGAGGGGCATCGCGAACGCAGCGCCGGGGCGGTGACGGTGCTCGGCGTCGATCCGGCCGCAGGGGGGCGCGAGTTGCGCGATCGGATCGGCATCGTGCTGCAGACCTCGGGTGTCGAGACCGAGCTCACCGTCGTCGAAGCGATCGGCCTCTACGGCTCGGCGTACCGCCGCCGGCGGCCGACCGACGAGTTGCTCGACCTCGTCGGACTGGAGGACAAGGCCGGTGCACGGATCGGCACGCTGTCGGGTGGCCAGAAGCGACGGCTCGATCTTGCGCTCGGCATCGTCGGCTACCCCGAGCTCGTCTTCCTCGACGAGCCGACCACCGGGTTCGACCCGGCCGCGCGGCGCAAGTCGTGGGACATGATCCAGGGCCTCTGCTCGCTCGGCACGACGGTGTTGCTGACCACGCACTACCTCGACGAGGCAGAACGGCTGGCCGACCGGGTCGGCGTCCTCACCGATGGTCGCCTGGTGGCCGAGGGCACGCCGGCCGAACTGATCGGAAGGATCGCAGACACCGTGGTCTCGTTCTCTGCCGGCGATGACCTCTCCGGCCTGCGCGAGTTGCTCCCGCCGGATGCGATCGTCAACGGCTCCGCCGTCGAGTTCGCCACGTCGACGCCGACCGCTGACGTCCACGCCGTGACCAACTGGGCGATCGATCGCGGTGTCGAGCTGCACGGCCTGTCGGTCACCCGCCCGTCCCTCGAGGACGTCTTCCTGGGGCTCGCCCGCGACGAGGTCGAGCCGAGCACTGCCCGGGATGGTGCGGCATGAGCTGGCCCTCGACGTGGCGCCTCGTGCTCGGCCAGGTCCGCTACCAGCTCCTCACGTTCTGGCGGACGCCGGTCGCTCTGTTCTTCACGATCATGCTGCCGCTGATCATGCTGCTGCTGTTCAACTCGCTGTTCGGCGACGCAGAGGTCGACATCGAGGGCGGCGGGCAGTGGCCGGCCCGCCAGTTCTACACCGGTGGTCTCGCCGTGTTCACCGCGGTCTCGGCGACCTACACCAACCTGTCGAACCAGGTACCGATCCGGCGCGAGGAGGGTGTGCTGAAGCGTTGGCGCGGCACGCCGTTGCCCACGAGTGCCTACATCGCCGGGTTCATCGGGTCGGCGATCGTGCTGGCGTTCGCCGGCACGCTGCTGATGCTCGGCATCGGCGTGGTCGCGTACGACCTCGAGGTCGACGCGGCCAAGATGCCCGCCGCCGCGGTCACGTTCGTCATCGGCGTCGCCACGTTCGCTGCCTGGGGCATGGCGGTCGCAGCGCTCGTGCCGTCGGCGAGCTCGGCGGCCGCCGTCGCCAATGCGACCATCCTGCCGCTGGCCTTCGTGTCGAACGTCTTCATCGTCACCGACGACGCGCCCGAGTGGATCACGACGGTCGGCGACATCTTCCCGCTGAAGCCGTTCGTCGTGAGCTTCCAGGATGCCTTCAACCCGTTCATCGACGCCCCCGCGTTCCAATGGACGAAGCTCGGCTACATCGCGCTCTGGGGCCTCGTCGGCCTCGTGATCGCCATCAAGAACTTCACGTGGGAGCCGACGCCCGGCGGGCAGTCGACGCGCGGTCGGCGGGCCGCGCGCCAGGCAGCGATGTCCGAAACCGGGTGACCGTCGCTCAGGCGAGTGCGTAGCACGCGACCGCCGCAGCAGCTGCCGCGTTCAGCGAGTCGACACCGCCCGCCATGGGGATCCGGACCGGACGTGCCAGGTCGAGCAGCTCGGCGCTCAGCCCCGCCCGTTCCGAGCCGATCAGCACCGCGCGCCGCCCGTCGACGCGCACGTCGCGGATGTCCTCGGCGTGCTCACCGGGCGTGAGCGCCAGCAACGTCAGTCCGCGGGCGTCGGCGAGGACGCTCGACAGGGAGGCCGTGCGGGCGTGGGGGAGGCTGAACGCGGTCCCCATGGCCACCCGCAGTGCACGCCGGGCCAGCGGGTCGGCGCTGGTGTGGTCGAGGAGGAGCCCGTCCCACCCGAGCGCTGCCGCGTTGCGCACGACCGAGCCGACGTTCGCAGGATTGTCGACGCCCTCGATCACCACGAGGCGTTCGACGTCGGCGACCAGCGCAGCGGCTGACGGGCGTCGAGGTCGATGGAACAGTGCCACGATCGGGTGTGGCATCCCCAGGCCGGTCACGAGCCGGCGTACCTCGTCGCCGCCGACGAACACGTCGACGCCGGCGTCGCGGAGCCGCTGCGCGACTGCGGTGGGCCGGTCGGCGTCGGCGAGCGCACGGTAGGGCAGACAACCCGCCTCGAGCGCCCGTTCGACCACCAGGTCGCCCTCGGCGAGGAACAGCCCGGCGCCGGCGTCGTCGCGCCGGTCGGTGCGGCTCGCGAGTCCCCGCTCGTTGAGCCGGAACTCGGCCAACCGCGGGTCGCCCACCCGCTCGATCGAGATGAACCCGCTCATGCTCGACCGGTATCTCGCACCAACACCGTCCGATCGGAGTTGGTGTCGATGTGCTGTTCTGCGGCGTCGTGCCGGTCGGCGGCGGTCAGCGACCGCCAGGGAGCCCCGCCGCACGCGGCGCGAGGAGCGAGCGAAGCGAGCGACGAACGCGCCATCAGTAGTAGTACGGGAACGGCGACCAGTCGGGCGGTCGCTTCTCGAGGAACGAGTCGCGTCCCTCGGCGGCCTCGTCGGTGCCGTACGCCAGCCTGGTCGACTCGCCGGCGAAGAGCTGCTGGCCGACGAGGCCGTCGTCGACGAGGTTGAAGGCGTACTTGAGCATCCGCTGCGCGGTCGGGCTCTTGGCGCAGATCTCGGCGGCCCACTCGAGCGCCGTCGCCTCGAGCTCGGCGTGCGGGACCACGGCGTTCACGGCGCCCATCTCGTGCATCTGCTGCGCCGTGTACTCGCGGCCGAGGAAGAAGATCTCACGGGCGAACTTCTGGCCGACGAAGCGGGCGAGGTAGGCCGAACCGAAGCCGCCGTCGAAGCTGGCGACGTCGGCGTCGGTCTGCTTGAAGCGGGCGTGCTCCGCGCTCGCCAACGTCAGGTCGCACACCACGTGCAGGCTGTGCCCGCCACCGGCCGCCCATCCCGGCACCACGCAGATCACGACCTTCGGCATGAAGCGGATCAGCCGCTGGCACTCGAGGATGTGCAGCCGCCCGGCCCGCGCGGCGTCGATCGTCTCGGCGGTCTCACCCTCCGCGTACCTGTAGCCGTCCCTGCCGCGAATGCGCTGGTCGCCGCCCGAGCAGAACGCCCAGCCACCGTCGCGAGGGGAGGGTCCGTTGCCGGTGAGCAGCACGCAGCCGACGTCGGGCGACCTTCTGGCGTGGTCGAGGGCGCTGTAGAGCTCGTCGACGGTGTGGGGCCGGAACGCATTGCGGATCTCGGGCCGGTCGAACGCGATCCGGACCGCGGCGACGTCGTTGGCCCGGTGGTAGGTGATGTCGGTGAAGTCGAAACCAGCGACCTCGGTCCAGGCCGACGGGTCGAAGATCTCGGAGACGTCGCTGCTCATCACCCCATGTTGGCCCGCGCGTCGCGATCAGGCGGCAACCGCGCACACGGTGGCGCTGCGCAACCGGGCCCGCAGCGCCCAGGCGAGCAAGAGCAGCGATGCGGCGGCGAGGAGGGGCTGAGCCGGGGCGAACCAGTCGAGCGCGCCGGTCGAGCCGAGCGCGACGACCACCAGCTTGTTGCAGGTCGGGCACCCCACTGCGAAGAACGAGAGGAGACCGCCGGCGCCACCGGTGCGACCCGGTCGGTCGAGCTCGTCGACCGCATCGCCACCGGGTTCGCTCCGAACGTACGTGGCGATCAGCAGGCCGCCGAGCACTGCGGTCGCGACGAGCACCGGGTACGACCACCAGGTGACGTCGATCGGACGCCCGAACACGGGGTTGGGGATCACGTCGGTGGGGACGCCCACTGCTACGGCGACGAGGACGCCGGCCGCGAACGCGACGAGCCAGCGGCGGAGTGGCCAGGTCGCGAGGTCGTGCACGGGTGCGAGCGTACCGCCGGCGCCGAGGGCCGCTCGGTCACGAGCGGGCCGGGCCGTGCGGAGTCGATCGGGTGGCGCTACCGTGCCGCCGTGCCGAACGCGGTGACGATCATGCCGGTCGAGGGCTTGCCCGAGATCGTGGTCGACGACGACATCGCGTCGATGGTCGCCGATCGGGCGGAGCTCGTCGACGGCGACGTCGTCCTGATCACGTCCAAGATCGTGTCGAAGGCCGAGGGCTGCGCGATCGACCTGGTCGACATCGAGCCGTCCCGGTTCGCCGTCGACTGGGCGAGCCGCTGGGACAAGGATCCGCGCCTCGTCGAGGTCGTGCTCTGCCAGTCGGCGAGGATCGTCCGCCAGATCGGCCCGGTGCTCATCACCGAGACCCACCACGGCTTCGTCTGTGCCAACGCCGGCGTCGACCAGTCGTCGAGCGGTGCGCACGAACGGGTGCTGGTCCTGCCGGAGGACCCCGACGCCTCGGCGGTCCGCACACGGCAGCGATTCGGCCAGCTCGGCGTCGACGTCGCGGTCGTGATCACCGACACGTTCGGCCGACCGTGGCGCGAGGGCCAGACCGACGTGGCGATCGGCGTGGCCGGCATCAACCCGCTGTTCAGCTACATCGGCGAGCGCGATCCGCACGGTCACGAGTACCGGGTGCAAGAGCTGTGCATCGCCGACGAGCTGGCGGCGGCGGGCGAGCTCGTCAAGGGCAACACCAGCCGGGTGCCGGTCGCAGTCGTGCGCGGCTACGAGTGGACCCGCGACGACGAGTCGACGATGGCGCCGGTGCTCCGCGACACGTCGCGCGACCTGTTCCGCTGATCAGGCGAGCGGGTCGGGCCGGCCGATGGCCGTGACGACGGTCTGCCAGGCGAGATCGACCTGGGCGTCCGTCAGGTTGTCCTGCGGCAGCCCGGCCACCCAGTCCGTGATGGACCGCCCGGCGACGGCGGTCAAGCCGGGGAGGACGTCCAGCGCGTTCGGGCCACCCTCGACCGGCACGCCCCAGTGGATCCGGACGAGCCGATCGCTGGTCATCGCGCACCGCGCCAGCGCATCGTCGAGGCCGCCGCGCGCGATCGCCGGCTCGGCGATGGCACGGGCATCCGGGTCGGGGTCGGGTGCGCCCGGGAGCACGTCCATCGAGGTCTGTAGCGCGAAGATCCCGCCGGGCCCGATCAGCACGTGCTCGATGTCGCCCAGCTTGTCGTCGCCGATCTCGTAGACGACCCGCCACGGCGGCGACGGCACGTCGCGCAGGGCGTTGCTCGTGAGCCGGCCCCCGGGCGCCTCGACGGGTTCGATGGGCGAGGTGCCGGCGTCCTTCAGGTTGCTGCGGGCCCACAGGAACGCGAGCGGCATGATGACCGCAAGGATGACGACGGGGATGATGATGTCGAGGCCCATGAGACCGCCATGTTCGCAGTTCGATGATCGAGCAGGGTTGATCTGGGATCGGCGTCAGACGTCCGCGACTTGAACGATGGCCTGCATCCCGTGCACCGTCAGATGGTCGTCGACCGAGCAGTGCAGCCGGTAGAAGCCGGGCTCCTCGAAGAAGACGGTCAGGTCCAGTTCGTCGCCGGGCTGCACGGCGTCCGCCGCTGCGACGGTGCGCCCGTCCTCGTCGAGCACGCGCAGGTCGTGGTCGAGGGTGCCGGTGTTGCGCATCACGAACGTCACCTCGTCGCCGGCACGGAGGTCGATCACGTCCTCCGCGATGTACATGTACTCGTCGGTGCTGTCGTCGACCCGGAGCGGCAACTCGTACGAGCGCGTCGGTTCGGAGGTCGTGTTCCCGCCACATGCGGCGGCGAGGAGGGCGGCGCACGCGGCCAGGACTCGGCGCCGGCGTGCGGCGATCAGGTGCATGGTGATCAGGGTCGTCGCGCCTCGAGCGGCGGTTCCGCGATCAGCGCGGCACCGACGAACCGCCGAGGTCGCGCAGCAGCTCGAGGTTGGCGCTCTCGTCGTCCTCGCTGGGTCGGCCGCTGCCGGCGATGATCCGGCGACGAGCGAAACCCGAGATCGTGTCGATGATCAACACCATCGCGATGACCATGATGAGCACGGCGCCGGTCTCGGGGAAGTTGCGGAAGTTGAGCTGCGAGACCAGCTCGCCGCCGATGCCGCCGGCACCGATCAGGCCGAGCACGGCCGACGCCCGCACGTTGATCTCGAACCGGAACAGCCAGTAGCCGATGACCGTCGGCAGTACCTGCGGGATCATGCCCCACCGCATCTTCGACACCCACTGGCCGCCCGCTGCCGAGATGGCCTCGAGCGGACCCTCGTCGGAGGTCTCGATGACCTCGGTCGAGAGCTTGCCGAGCGTGCCGATCGAGTGCAGCCCGATCGCCAGCGCACCGGCCCACGGGCCGAGCCCCGTGACGGTCAGGAGCAACATGGCGACGATCAGCTCGGGGACGGCCCGGATCGCGTTGAACAGCTGCCGGATGGGTACGCGGACCGCGATCGGTGCGACGTTCGTGGCGGCGAGGAACGACAGCGGGAACGAGAGCAGCGCCCCGATGATCGTCCCGATCCATGCGACGTAGAGCGACTCGAAGATCTTGCCGACCGCACCGCGGTCGTAGACCGTGCGGAAGTCGGGGGGCCACATCTGCCTGACGATGTCCCAGCCCTTGCCGGGGGCCCGGACGACGTCGCCGAGGCTGGCATCGAGACCGGAGAACGACCAGACGGCGCCGACGATGAGCAGCACGGTGATGCCCCACCGCCAGTTCCTGGCCGCGACGGGGCGCTCCGGGCGGACGTTCGCCCCGTCTTCGTCGGGGATGATGTCGGGTTCGGTGACGGTGGCCATCAGACGAGCCGCTTCCGGATCGCGACGCTCACCTGCTCGATCGTGAACACGATGACGAACATGATGACGAGGATCCCCAGGAGCCGGTCGAAGTTGAACGTCGATCGCTGGGTCTCGACGACGCGGCCGATGCCGCCTGCGCCCACGAGGCCGAGCACGAGAGATGCCCGGATGTTGAGCTCGAACACGTAGAGCGCGTACGCGACGTATGCGGGGAAGACGTCGGGCAGCACGCCGGACCGAACGGCGGCGGTGTGTCGGCCGCCGGCCGCCCTCGCCGCTTCGAGCGGCCGCGGGTCGGCGGCGTCGACCGTCTCGCTGAAGAGCTTGACCATCACGGCCAGCGAGAAGATCGTCAGCGCCCACGCGCCGGCGAACGCCCCGATGCCGATCGCCGTCACGAGCAGCTTGCCCCACAGCAGGTCGGGGATCGCACGCACGACGCTCATCACCGTCCGGCTGAACCAGAACACCGGCGCGTTGGGACTGGTCAGCTTGGACATCGCGAACCCCACGGGCAACGCCAGGCCGCAGCCGATGATCGTCGAGAGGATTGCGATCTGGAAGGTCTCGACGAGTGGGCTCAGGACGTTGTCTCGGTCGAGCACCCAGTCCCACGGGATCGGCCAGAACCGGTCCCAGAGCGGGTTCGTCCACATGTCGACGAAGGAGCTCCACTTGAAGCCGATCTCCTGCGCCGAGAAGATCGTGAAGGCGATGAGCCCGGCTGTGATCACGTAGGACGTGGCATGCGGCCGCGGCTTGCGGGGCCTCGCGACCTGGTTGGCGGTGATCTCGCTCACGCGTCGGCGGACTCGTTGAGGAGGTCGTCGGGCGTGATCGCCCGGCCGTAGATGTCGCGGAAGGTGTCGTCGTCGACTTCGGCGATGTCGCCGTCGAACACCAACTCGCCGCCTCGCAGTCCGACCAACCGCCGGCCGTAGTGGCGGGCGAGGTCGAGGAAGTGGAGGTTGATCAGGGTCGTGATGCCGAGCTCGCGGTTGATCCGCTGCAGGTCGCCCATCACCTGGTGTGTGGTGACCGGGTCGAGCGCGGCGACCGGCTCGTCGGCCAGCATGATCGACGGCTCCTGGGCGAGCGCCCTGGCGATGCCGACGCGCTGCTGCTGGCCGCCCGACAGGTTGGAGGCGCGCACGTACGCCTTGTCGACGATGCCGACCCGCTCGAGCGCCTGGAACGCGGCTTCACGGTCCTCGCCGCCCCAGATGCCGAGCGTCGAGCGCCAGGCGGGCACCTTCGCCAGCCGGCCCATCAACACGTTGTTCATCACCGTGGTGCGATGCACGAGGTTGAAGGTCTGGAAGATCATGCCGATGCCCGAGCGGATCTCGCGCATCGTCTTGGGTGAGGCGCCGACGACCTCGGTGCCGTCGACCGTGATCGAGCCCGATGTCGCCGGCACCAGCCCGTTCAGCGCTCGCAGCAGGGTCGACTTGCCGGCGCCAGAGAGCCCGACGACGACGACCAACTCGCCGTCGTCGATGGTCAGGCTCACGTTCTTGAGTGCTTGCACCCCTCCCCGGTAGGTGACCGACACGTCGTCGAAGACGATCATCGATCGCCTCCGTTCGGTCGCGGTGCGGAGTGGGGTCCTCGAGACATGGCGAGATGCTGCACTGGTCGATGGGCGAGTGTCGAAGCGGAGCAGAGCCGCGGTGCAGCGGGGACACGAGCCCGGTGGGCGACGCCGATCCGGCCTGACCGGTCGGCGTCGCCCACGAGGGACGGATCAGTCGATCGGTTCGGTGATGCCGAGCGTGTTCGCAGCGGTGCGCACGATGTCGAAGTCGCTCTCCTCGGCGCGACGGACGTCGGTCCAGCCGTAGATCTCGTCGAAGATCGCCTCACCCTCCTCGGTCTCGAGGAAGCTCGACACGGTGTCGTAGATCGCGTCCTTGAGGTCCTGCGGGAGGTCGGAGCTGACGGCGACGACGTCGTTCGGGATCTCGTCGGTGATGCTGAACACGATCAGCTTCTCGCCGACGTCGGGCTGCTCGCCGCGGATCGTCCGACGGGCGTCGTCGAACGACAGGCCGATGTCGGCGTCGCCGTTGTACACGGCGGTGATCGCCGCGTCGTGGCCACCGGCGAAGACCGGGGTGATGTCGGCATCGGGGTCGATGCCCATCTCGGTCAGCTCGAGCGCCGGGAACAGGTAGCCCGACGTCGACGTCTCGGTCGTGAAGGCGACCGTCTTGCCGACGACGCTGTCGAGGCTGCCGATGCACGACGAGCCGGGGCTGATCTCGGCGCCGTCGTCGGTCGTCTCGCCCAGCTCGGGCCCGGCGTCGCCGAAGAACACGCCGACCTGCAGCGCAACGGCGTCGGTGGCTGCGACCTGCACGATCTCGCCGTCCTGGTTCTCGAGCGCCGTGGCGGCCACGGGCGGCTCGGTGCAGATGCTCGGGTCGTTGGTGTACCACTGGCCGTGATACGTGGCCGAGCCGAATCGGATCGACTGGATGAGTGCCTCGATGTTGCCGAAGTTGTCCTTGCCCAGCACGTAGCCGAACGGCCCGAACGCGCCGAGCTGCGCCTGCCCGGAGCCCATCGCGGTGACGAGGCCGGTGTAGTCGGTGGTCACGACGCCCTCGACGTCGATGCCGAGGCCCGCTTCGAGCACCTCGATGAACGGCTGGATGTCGTCTTGGAGGTCCTCCTGCTCCTGCGACGGCACGAATCCGAACACGATCGACTCGGGCCAGCCCTCGGGCACGCCGGTGTCGGGAGCCTCGGTCGTCTCGGTCTCGTCCTCGGCCGGCGCCTCGGTGGTCTCGGTCTCGTCCTCCGCCGGGGCCTCGGTGTCCTCGGTCTCGTCCTCGGCCGGCGCCTCGGTGGTCTCGGTCTCGTCCTCCGCCGGGGCCTCGGTGTCCTCGGTGGCGTCGCCGTCGTCGTCGTCACCGCACGCAGCGGCTACCAGACTGAGCGCGATGAGTGCGCCGGCGAATCGTCGTGATCGCATGGATCCTCCCATTTGGTGTGTTCACGTGCTGCCGCACGCATGACGTGCGGCTCGACCCGAGACTACTCGGCGGTAACAGCGAGGTGATAGTGATCGAGCTGCGCCTCGAAGTCCGACCAACCCGCGACATCGACCGCACCGGCGTGCGAGCGTGCCCACGGGCGGACGTACCGGCACACGAGCGCGTCGGGGCGCGCCGCCACCAGCGCCTCGATGTTGTGGTCGGCGTCGTCGAGGTACACGTCGCAATCGACCGTGGTCTTGTCGTCCACGATGTGCACCTCGCGGGTCGGGATCCGGTGTTCGGCGAGCCACTCGAACGTGTCGTGCACGGCGAACCGGGGCTTGGTGGTGACGATCACGATGTGGTGGCGGCGGTCGAGCCGCTCGAGGGCCTCGACGGCGCCCTGGTAGGGCTGCAGGATGCGGAAGATCGACGCGCCACCACCCGCGGTGCGCGCCCACGACCAGAACTCGCGCATGTTCGTGAAGTGGGTGAGCATCGTGGGCGCATCCCAGATGTCGACGTGCTCGGGCAGCAGCGACGCGCCGAAGTGTGCGTTGTAGCGCTCGATCCAGCCGGCGTTGAAGTCCGCGACGACACCGTCGAGGTCGATGCCGAGACGCAGCCGGTCACGTGGGCTCATGGGTCCAACTCTGGCAGGCTGGACCCGTGGCCACCGCTTCCGACACGTTCATCCTCGGCGTCGACCTCGACGGCGTCGTCGGCAACCACACCGTCCGGTTCCGCGAGATCATGGCCGAGTTGCGCGGCATCGACCCCGAGTCGTTGCCGCTCGACCGCTCATGGGACTTCCACGAGTGGGGCTTCGCGCCGAACGAGTACTCGCGTTACCACCGCATCGCCGTCATGGAGCACGATCTGTTCCGCACGATGCCGGTGATCGAGGGTGCCGCCGACGCGCTCTGGCGTCTCTCCGATGCCGGGATCTGGATCCGGATCATCACGCACCGCCTCTACGTTCACTGGGGTCACGAGAAGGCCGTCGGCGACACCGCGGCGTGGTTGGACACCAACAAGATCCCGTACCGCGACCTGTGCTTCCTCGGTGCCAAGCCGCAGGTCGAGGCCGACGCCTACGTCGACGACGCGCCGCACAACATCGAGGAGCTGCGGGCGGCGGGCAACACCGTGATCGCGTTCGAGCAGCCGTACAACCGGTCGATCGGTGGCCTTCGTGCGTCGTCGTGGCCCGACGTCGAGGAGATCGTCACCGAGCTCGCAGCCGCTCGCCTCGGGCGGTACGAGGCGCAGCTCCCCGGCATCGACGCGGGCGCCGACCGCATCGAACGCCGTCGAGGCTGACTGCGCCCGATCCGGCCTGTGCTCTTTCCTGGTGCGCTCGTACCATGAATAGTGCCGTAGAACACCGGCTCCGAGGGCGCGAAGCCGTTCTGCTACGGTGCTACCAATCGAGAACCGGTCGTGCGCGCCCGGTTGGGGGAGAACAGCATTGAGCGACAAGATCGAGCTCAAGGGCGTCTACAAGATCTTCGGAGACCAGCCACGCGGGCGAGCTCTCGAGCTCGCCAAGGCGGGCGTCCCGAAGGACGAGGTGCAGCTCCGTACGAACCACGTCGTCGGGCTCACCGACGTCAACTTCAGCGTGAGGGAAGGTGAGATCTTCGTCGTCATGGGCTTGTCGGGCTCCGGCAAGTCGACGGCGATCCGCACCGTGAACAAGCTGCACGACGTGACCGACGGCGAGGTGCTCGTCGACGGCGAGGACGTCCAGCAGATGACCGGCACGACGCTGCAGGCCTTCCGCCGAGAGAAGATGGGGATGGTCTTCCAGCACTTCGCGCTGTTCCCGCATCACACCGTCATCGACAACGTCGGGTACGGCTTGAAGGTCCAGAAGGTCGACCGCCACGTCCGGGACCAGGCGGCGCTCAAGGCGCTCGGCCTCGTCGGGCTCGAGCGGTACGCCGGGAGCTACCCGAGTGAGCTCTCGGGCGGCATGCAGCAGCGCGTCGGCCTCGCCCGGGCGCTGGCGAGCGACCCCGACATCCTCCTGATGGACGAGGCCTTCAGCGCCCTCGACCCGCTCATCCGCCGCCAGATGCAGGACGAGATGATGGCCATCCAGGACGACCTCAAGAAGACGATCCTGTTCATCACGCACGATCTGAACGAGGCGCTGCGGATCGGCGACCGGGTGTGCATCATGAAGGACGGCGCCGTCGTCCAGATCGGCACCCCCGAGGAGATCCTCACGCAGCCGGCGACCGGGTACGTCGCCGAGTTCGTGCAGGACGTCGACCAGGGCCGCGTCATCCAGGTCCACGAGATCATGGTCGAGCCGAGGCCGCTCAGTGCGACCGAGACGCTGCAGGAGGGCCTGCAGCACCTGGGTGATCGGGCCGGCGCCTTCGTGCTCGACGAGCGCGGCGCCCCGGTGGCCGTGCTGACCACCGGTGACGGCATCCGCGCCAGCGGGATGGGCAGCACCAACCTCCAGGACGGCCTGCGCTCGGACTTCGCGACGTGCAACCCGCACCAGACCCTGAACGAGGTCTATGCCGCCGCCGGGCGCGGCATCCCGATCGCCGTCGTGGACGAGGACGGCCGCTTGGTCGGCAACCTCGATCCACGCCACATCATGGAGGAGATGGGCCGAGTGGAATCACTCATCGACGATTTCGAGCGCGAGGTGTTCATGTGATGTTCGTGCAGGCACCTGACGATCCCGGCTTCGGCGACAACGAGGTCCTCGACGAGTTCACCATCCCGTTCGGCAGCTGGATCGAGCAGGCGGTCAACTGGGTCACGCTCAACCTCGACTGGCTGCTCGATGCGATCGCCTGGCCGTTCGAGTTCCTGCTCAAGAACATCGTCGACCGATTCCTGCTCGAGATCCCGTGGGTCTGGCTGGTCCTGATCATGTTCCTGCTCGCCTGGCTCGTCCGGAACCTGACGGTGGCGGTCGGTGCCGGCATCGGCCTGGTGATCTGCGGCCTGCTCGGCAACGAGTACTGGATCCAGACCGCGCGGACGATCGGCTTCATCGTCGTCGCGGTGGTGATCTGCGTGATCATCGGCATACCCGTCGGCATCCTCGCGGGACGGATCGACGGCGTCTGGTCGGTGATCAGACCGACGCTCGACGCGATGCAGGTCATCCACTCGTTCGTGTACCTCCTGCCCTTCATCTACTTCTGGGGGGTCGGCCGCATCGGGGCGACGATGGCCACGATGGTGTTCGCGCTCCCGCCCTTGATCCGCCTGACCAACCTCGGCATCAGACAGGTGCCGGAGGACGTGGTCGAGGCTGCGCGCGCCTACGGCGCACCCGAGCGACGCGTCCTCATCGACGTCCAGCTCCCGCTGGCCCGCGCCGCGATCCTCACCGGCATCAACCAGACGCTGCTCCTCGCGTTCTCGATGCTTGGTGTCGCTGCGATCATGGGCGCCGGTGGTCTCGGCCAGCTGCTGTTCCGGGCGCTCGGCCAGCAGGACGTGTCGCTCGCTGCGTCGAGCGGACTCGCGTTCTTCCTGCTCGCCGTCATCCTCGACCGCATCGCCCAGCCGACCGGCGCCGCCCAGGCCAACCTGTTCTCGCGCATCGTCGGTGCGTGGCGGGCGCGGCGCACGCCCGAGATGCTGCTCGACGATCCGACGTTCAACCCCGAGGCGCACCTGATCGAGCCGCCCGCCGAAGAGCCGGAGGACGAGCACGAGGGCCATATCGCCCCGGTCGCAGGGCGTGAGCGGCAGGCGATCATGGGTGTGATCGCCGGTGCCGTGCTCACGCTGGTGTCGGTGTTCCTCACGTGGAGCCAGGACTCGGGCCTCGTGACGGGCTACTCGCGACGCGACGACCAGGACCTCGCTGGCGAGTCGTTCAACGGCCTGGCGGCTTCCGGTGGGTCGTGGTTCGGCATCTTCATCGTGCTGCTCGCGCTCGTCGCGCTGGCGGGGGCGATCACGATGCTCGTCCGGCCCGGCGCCGGCGGTCGCTGGCTCGCACCCGACGGTGTGCTGTTCGCCGCGCTCGGGGCGCTCGGCACCGCTGTCGCGTACTGGCTGATCCAGCCGCCGGACCTCGCCGTCGGCCACAGCCACGGGCTCGGCGTGTACGTGGCGATCGTCGGCGGGCTCGGAATGACGGTCGCCGCTGCGCTGTGGGTGGCCGCCGCCCCGTACGGTCCGCGTCGACCGTTGAAGCCGAAGGTGGTCGCCGCGCCGATCGTGCTCGCCGTCGTCGCCGTCCTGCTGTCCGTGATCGCCATCTTCTCCTCGTGGACGCTCGACGAGCGCCAGGACGCCGTCATCACGCCCGAGATCCAGGCCGAGCTCGACGAGATCATCCGGCAGGAAGCGGCCGGCGAGATCGAGAGCGGCGTCGCCGCGTCGCGCATCCAGACCATCCGTGCATCCGCCGTCGCCGACGAGGCGATCGTCATCGACGGCATGTCGTCGGAGGGGTCGGGGCTCGGGATCTGGGCCCTGATCTTCACGGTGCTGGCCGCGGCCGGTGCGCTCGTCACGGCGGGTGCGGCCGGCCTCGACGACCGCCGGCAATGGATCGGCGGGATCGTCGCGATGGGTCTCGGCATGGCCGTCGTGGGCATCTTCGTCGGCTGGACCGGGTCCCTCGCCCGCGCCACCGATCCGAACTTCGCGAGCGGTGTCGGCACGATGGTCGCCGGTCTCGGAGGCGTGTTCGCGTTCCTCGCCGGCCGTCTGGTCGTCGGCGGCTTCGAACGGTCGCGGGTGTACGCGGACAGCCACGTCGACGCCGCCGCGCCCACTGGCGGATCAGGCGCTCCGCGCAGTATCGCCATCGAAGATCCCGTATCCTCAACGATCGCGCCGTGAGCAGCGTGAACTGCCGCAGCGTGAGCACACCACCCAGGGAGGGGTAACCAACACCATGATCAGGAACCACAAAGCGCTGGTCGCCACCGTGGTCGCGTTCGGGCTCGTCGCCGCAGCGTGCGGTGACGACGACGACAGCGCGACCGACGACGCCGCGACCGACGACGCCGCGACCGACGACGCCGCCACCGACGACGCCGCCACCGACGACGCGGCCACCGACGACGCCGGCGCCCTGCCTGGCACGGGCGTGTCGATCACGATGGCCAAGGCCGACTGGAGCACCGAGGACCCGAACGCCTACGTGGCGCGGGCGGTCCTCCAGGAGTTGGGGTACGAGGTCACCGATCCGAAGGAGCTCGAGCTCGGCCCGAGCAACGCCTACATCGCGATGGCGCAAGGCGACGCCGACTTCTGGATCAACTCCTGGTACCCGGGCCACAACAGCTGGCTCGAGAACGAGCTGCCGGACGGCTCGAAGGTGGGCGACCACCTGACCGTCGTCGGCGAGATGATGATGGCGGGCGGCCTGCAGGGCTACCTGATGACGAAGTCGTTCGCCGAGGAGTTCGGCATCTCGTCGATCGACGAGCTCAACTCGAACCCGGACGCACTGGCGGCCTACGACGCCAGCGACCCGGTCCCGGGCAACGGCGTCGCCGACATCTACGGCTGCCAGGAGAGCTGGACGTGTGACGACATCATCACGAGCCAGATCGCCTTCTCCGGTTGGGAGAACATCGAGCAGACGATCGCCGGCTACGACGCGATGTTCGCCGAGGCCGTCACGAAGGCCGACGCCGGCGAGCCGATGTTGATCTACACCTGGACGCCGAGTGCCTACATCACCCAGCTGCGTCCCGGCGACAACGTCGTCTGGGCGACGGTGAACGAGGTGGTGGACGACTCGAACCCGACGGGGGTCGAGGGCGGCGAGGAGCACGACCAGCGTCCCGGCATCGCCGGCATCGGGCCCGAGGAGTGCCCGGGTTCGACCGGCACCGACTGCCAGCTCGGTTGGGTCGCCGCCGACATCCAGGCCACGGCCAACTCCGAGTTCCTCGATGCCAACCCGGCCGTTCGCCAGTTCCTCGAGGACTTCCAGATGTCCGTCCTGCAGGTCTCGCTGATGAACGTCGAGATGGGCGACGGCACCGACGTCGAGCAGCTCGCCGCCACCTGGATCGAGGACAACCGCGCGACCGTCGACGGCTGGATCGCCAGCGCAGTCGCAGCCGCCGGCTGATCCACCCGATCACATCCGACTACTCACTGAACGGAACGGCCGGCCCGAACGGGCCGGCCGTTCCGCGTCCCCGGTCAGGGCAAGGGTTGTAGCGAGACGATCATGTCGCCGACCGATCGCGTCGCAAGCCGGAGGTGGGCGAGCGCCGAAGCGAAGCGGCGGCGGCGAGCGCGGGAGGCGAAGCAGCGCCGGTCTGGTCAGTCGAGTCTGCCGCGCTGGCCGCGCCCGGCGAGGAGCACAGCGCAGCGAGCCCGCAGCTCCCGGAGGCGAGGGCTGCTAGCCCGAGCCCGGCGAAGCCCGGACATTCGGAGCACCACAGCTCGGGAGGCGTCGAGCCATCAGCTCGACCCCGGCGAAGCCCGATCAGAACGGTTCTGCACGTGCTGGTAGCCGAAGCGACCCTTGATGCACAGGTTGCCGTGGGTGATCGGGCTGTCGGGCGGCGAGGAGACCTTGACGATCTCGTTGTCCTGCACGTGCAGGGTCAGGTTGCAGCCGACCCCGCAGAACCCGCAGACCGTGTCGGTCGTGGTCTGTCGCTGCTCGTCCCAGGTGCCGGCGGCGCGCATGTCGAACTCGCTCGTGAACATCAGCGCCCCTGTCGGGCAGACCTGGATGCAGTTGCCGCAGTACACGCAGGCCGAATCCGGGAGGGAGACGTCGTGCTCGGTGGAGACGTGCGCGTCGAAACCGCGCCCGGCGATCTCGATCACGAAGCTGTTCTGCCACTGCTCACCGCAGGCGTCGACGCACTGGTAGCACAGGATGCACTTGGCGTAGTCCCGCACGTACAGGTCGTTGTCGACCTTGACGGGCTGCGACACCGTCGCCGCTCGATCGCCGTAGCGATCCGGATCGGCGCCGTACTCGGCGTTCCACTCGTCGACTCGTTCGGTGAGCGAGAGGTCGACGGACGAGCCGAGGAACTCGAGCACCATCTTGCGGGCGTGGTCGACGCGCTCGCTGCGGGTCCGGACCGTCATCCCGTCCTCGACCGGGCGTGAGCACGACGGCACGAGCACCCGTGACCCCTCGACCTCCACCATGCACACCCGGCAGGCGTTCTTGGGCGTGATGGTCTCGCCGTAGCAGAGCGTCGGGATGTCGCATCCCCGCCCGCCGCACGCGTCGAGGATCGTCGTGCCCTCGGGCACGACGACCTCGGCCCCGTCGATCGTGAGGCGCACGTCGCGAGTTGTGCCTGACACGAGTCGCGACAGGTCGTCACCCATCGGCGAACACCCCCAGGCGATCGATGGCGGTTTCGATCGCGTTGAACGCGGTCTGGCCGAGGCCGCAGATGCTGGCGTCCTGCATGGCGGCGCCGATGTCGCGGAGCAGGTCGATGTCGCCGTCGCGGGCGCCCGCTGCGAGCCGCTCGACCGCCTCCTCCTGCCTGACCGTGCCGACCCGGCAGGGAACGCACTGCCCGCACGACTCGTCGCGGAAGAACGCCGCGATGCGGCGGATCTGGTCGACGAGATCGACGTGCTGGTCGTGCACCATCACGACGCCGGAGCCGAGCGTCAGCCCCGCCGCCCGGGTCGATTCGTGATCGAGCACCAGGTCGAGGTCGGCCGGGCCGGCGAAGCCGCCTGCGGCGCCGCCGAGCAGCACGGCCTGCAACTCGGCACCCGTGCGAAGCCCACCGGCGAGGTCGATCAGCTCGCCGAGGGTCAGCCCCAGCTCGACCTCGTACACACCGGGTCGCACGACAGCGCCGGAGAGGCAGAACAGCCGCCGGTTGGCCGCTGCGCGGTCGCGGATGATCGGCGGGACGTTCATCAACGTCTCGACGTTGTTGACGACGGTCGGCTTGCCGAACAGCCCGACCTCGAACGGGAACGGTGGCTTGTTGCGTGGCTCGCCCCGGTAGCCCTCGATCGAGTTGAAGATCGCGGTCTCCTCGCCGCAGATGTACGCGCCGGCGCCGCGCACGATGGTGATCTCGAAGCCGGAGCCGAGGTGGCCGACGTCGCGGCACCGTGCGATCGCCGTCTCGAGCATCTGCTCGGCACGGGGATACTCGCCGCGCAGGTAGATGTACCCGTGTTCGCAGCCGGTGGCCAGCGCCGCGATGCACATCGACTCGACGAGTGCATACGGGTCGTTCTCGATCAGCGTCCGGTCCTTGAACGTGCCCGGCTCGGACTCGTCGGCGTTGCAGACGAGGTAGTGCGGTGTCGCCGGCTGCGTGCGGACGGCTTCCCACTTTCGGCCGGTGGGGAACGCCGCGCCGCCTCGCCCGGTCAGGCCCGAGTTGCCGACCGCTTCGACCACGGCCTCTGGTCCCATCTCGCGAGCGGCGTGCAGCGCCTCGAACCCGCCATCGGCGACGTAGGCGTCGAGGTCGAGCGGATCGCTGCGGCCGGCGCGCCGGAGGAGCACCAGGGAGGGATCGCCCGCCTGGGGCACCGACGCCGCCGGGTCGACCTCGGGCGGTGGCGTGCCGCCACCGGCGAGCCCGCGCAGCTCGTCGGCGGTCGTCGAGCCCGCCGGCCGGCGGTCGGCCGGCGCGCCGGCGACGGTCACGTACGCGGCCGGCGCCTGCTCGCAGAGCCCGAGACACGGCGCCGGATGGGTGCCGTCGGGCAGGTCGTCACGCGGGCCTCCCTGCGCCCGGCACGCCAGGTCGACGCAGACGTGGGTCTGGTGAGCCGGGCGTTCCGTCGTCGAGAACAGTGCGTAGAACGTCGTGACCCCGTAGATCTCGGCCGGGGAGACGTCGAGCCGCTCGGCGATCGCATCGATCGCCTCGGGGCTGATCCAGCCGACACGGTCGTTGACGGCGTGCAGCGTCGGCAACAGGAGGTGCCGCCTGGCGCGCCGACCGCCGGTCCCGTCGTGCGCCCGATGCCCGGTCTCGGCGCTGAGCACGGAATCGATCGCGTGGTTCTCCTGCGCGGTGGCCGGTCGCCCACGGGTGACGATGTCGGCCATCAGGCGATGCCGTCCATCAGCCGCGTCTCGTCACTCACCGGTCACGACTCGCGGGTCATCAGTCGCCGGCCACGGGTGCCGGGAGCTTGTCGACACGCACCGCCGCGGCCTTGAACTCGGCGGTGCCGGCCTTGGGGTCGGTGGCGTCGATCGTCAGGCGGTTGACGTCCACGTCGTCGGGGAAGTGGAACGTCATGAAGACCAGCCCGGGGCGGAGACCGGGGTCGACGCGCGCCGGGGCCTCGACCGCGCCGCGAGCCGAGGCCACGCGGACGATCTCGCCGTCGGCGATGCCCAGCCGGCCGGCATCGGCGGGCGAGATGTCGAGCGTCTCGCCGATCCGGTTGGGGCTCGAGTAGCCGCCCGACTGCACCCCGGTGTTGTACGAGTCGAGGCGGCGTCCGGTGGTGAGGCGCAGCGGGTAGTCCTCGCTGAGGTGCTCGACCGGCGGTTCGTCGACGACGACGCTGAACGGCGCCCGCCGCCCCCGTTCGGCCGGGTCGTCGGCCCAGAGCCGGCCGTGCAGGAACGGCGGCTCGAGCGAGTCCTCCGAGAAGCACGGCCACTGGATGCCGCCGAGCTCGTCGAGCCGCTGCCAGGACATGCCGGCGTGCATCGGGGACAGCCGGCGCAGCTCGTCCCAGATCCCCTCGTGGTCCTCGTAGTGCCAGTCGTGGCCGAGCTCACGTGCGAGCCCCGTGATGATGTCGATGTCGTCGCAGGCATCACCGGGCGGCTCGAGCGCCTTGCGAACGCGTTGCACGCGACGCTCGGAGTTCGTGACCGTGCCGTCGGACTCGCACCACGACGCACTGCCCGGCAGGACCACGTCGGCCATCTCGGCCGTCTTGGTCAGATGGATGTCCTGGACGACGAGGTGATCGAGACCGGCCAGCAGCTCGACCGCGCGCCGGCCGTCGGCTTCGGACTGGGCCGGGTTCTCGCCGATCACGAACACCGAGCGGAGCTCGCCGCGCTCCATCGCGTCGAACATCTGCGTGAGGTGCCAGCCGTTCTCGGGCGGCACTGCGACGCCCCACTCGGCGTCGAACTTCGCGCGGGCGGCGTCGTCGGTGACGTCCTGGAACCCCGGCAGCTTGTTCGGGAGGGCCCCCATGTCGCCGCCGCCCTGCACGTTGTTCTGCCCTCGCAGCGGTGTCAGCCCCGCCCCGTATCGGCCCACCTGACCCGTGAGCAGCGCCAGGTTGCACAGTGACAGCACGTTGTCGACGCCGTTGTGGTGCTCGGTGATGCCGAGTGTCCAGCACAGCTGCGCGGCATCGGCCGTGGCGTAGGCGTGGGCCAGTTCGCGAATCGCGTCGGCGGGGACGCCGGTGACCGCCTCGCCCCGCTCGAGCGTCCACTCCTGCACCGACGCGGCGTACTCGTCGAAGCCGGTGGTCGCGCGATCGACGAACGTGGTGTCGACGAGGCCGGCCTCGATGATCTCGCGGGCGATCGTGTTCGACAGGGCGATGTCCGAGCCGACGTCGAGGCCCAACCAGCGGTCGGCGAAGCGGGCGGTCTCGGATCGGCGTGGATCGACGACGTAGAGCTTTGCGCCGGCGTTGAGCGCGGTGAGGACGTGGTGGAAGAAGATCGGGTGTGCGCTGCGGGCGTTCGACCCCCACATGACGATGACGTCGGCGGCCTCGGCCTCCTGGTAGGACGACGTGCCACCTCCCGCTCCGAAGACCGTGGCCAGACCGACCACCGACGGCGCGTGTCAAGTTCGGTTGCAGGAGTCGATGTTGTTGGTGCCGAAGACCGATCGCGCCAGCTTCTGGGCGAGGAAGTTCATCTCGTTCGTCGATTTCGAGCACGAGAACACGCCGATCGACCGGCCGCCGTGGACATCGCGGGAGGTCCGGAAGCCGTCGGCGGCACGGGTCAACGCTTCACCCCAGGTGGCCGGCCTGAGCTCGCCACGCTCGCGGACGAGCGGCTCGGTCAGCCGTGCCTTCGGCCGGTGTCGATGGCGCCCCATGACCCCGGATCGTACCGCACCCCCGTCGTCGTGTTCCACCATGCAGAACGATTCCGTATTGTGGAACAGATACGCTTGTGGCACACTCGACGCCGTTCGACACAGTTCGACACGGCACACAGTTCGACACGCAGGGGGCTCGAACGCACCATGTCCTTTCCGACCGATCTCGACATCGCTCGCGCCGCGACGCCCAAGCCGCTCCCCGAGATCGCGGCGTCGATGGGCATCGGCGAGCACCTGTTGCGGCCGTACGGGAGCGATCTGGCCAAGATCGATCTCGGTGCCGTCGACGAGCTGTCCGACCGCCCGAAGGCCAAGTACGTCGTCGTGACGGCGATCACGCCGACCCCGCTGGGCGAGGGCAAGACCACCACGACGGTCGGTCTCGGGCAGGCGATGAAGCACGTCGGCAAGAACGCCGTGATCTCGCTGCGTCAACCATCGATGGGTCCGACCTTCGGCATCAAGGGTGGCGCCGCAGGTGGGGGCTACAGCCAGGTGATCCCGATGGAGTTGCTCAACCTGCACCTCACCGGCGACTTCCACGCCGTGACGGCCGCGCACAACCTCCTCGCGGCCATGGTCGACAACCATCTGCACCACGGCAACGACTTCGGTCTCGACATCGACAACATCACGTGGCGGCGGGTGCTCGACGTCAACGACCGGGCGCTGCGCAACATCGTGATCGGTCTCGGTGGTCGCATGGACGGTGTGACCCGCCAGTCGGGCTTCGACATCACCGCCGCCTCCGAGGTCATGGCGATCCTCGCCCTCGCCGTCTCGGCCGACGACCTCCGCGCACGCCTGGGGCGCATCGTCGTGGGATACACCCGCGACGGCGAGCCCGTGACCGCCGAGCAGCTGCAGGGTGCGGGATCGATGGCGGTCATCATGCGCGAGGCCTTGGCCCCCAACCTGCTCCAGACGCTCGAGCACACCCCGGTGATCGTGCACGCCGGCCCGTTCGGCAACATCGCGCACGGCAACTCGTCGGTCATCGGCGACCTGATCGGGATCAGGGGCGGCGACTACCTCCTCACCGAGGCGGGGTTCGGTGCCGACATGGGCGCCGAGCGCTTCTTCAACATCAAGTGCCGTGCGTCCGGGTTGACGCCCGATGCCGCCGTGCTCGTGGCGACGGTCCGGGCGCTCAAGGCGCACTCGGGCAAGTACAAGATCGTCGCCGGCCGGCCGCTGCCCGACGAGCTGCTCGAGGAGAACCCCGACGACGTGCTGGCCGGAGCCGCCAACCTGCGCAAGCAGATCCAGAACGTGATGGCGCACGGCGTCACGCCCGTCGTCGCGATCAACGGGTTCCCAACCGACCACGAGTCCGAGCACGACGCGATCCGGCAGGTGGCCGACCAGTTCGGCGTGCGGGTCGCCGTGTGCACCCACTTCTCCGACGGGGGCGCGGGCGCGACCGAACTCGCCCAGGCCGTCATCGACGCCTGCGAGGAGCCGAACGACTTCGCGTACCTCTACGACGACGCCGACTCGCTCAAGACGAAGATCGAGAAGGTCGCGACCACGATCTACGGGGCCGAGCGTGTCGAGTACACACTGGCCGCGAACCGGCAGCTGCAGACCTACGAGGACAACGGCTTCGGCCGGATGCCGGTGTGCATCGCCAAGACGCACCTGTCGATCTCGGGCGACGCGTCCCTGAAGGGCGCGCCGACCGGCCACACCCTGTCGGTCCGCGAAGCCCGCGCGTCGGTCGGTGCCGGCTTCGTCTACCCGATCTGCGGCGCGATGAGCACGATGCCGGGTCTCGCCAAGGCGCCGGCCGCGTCGCGCATCGACGTCGACGGCGAGGGCGAGATCGTCGGGCTCTCCTGATGGTCGGGACTGCCCTCCGCTGCGCTTCGGCTGCTCCCTCCTGCCGGCAGCGCCTCCCTGGCGGTCGTGTCGCTGCGGCCGCGCTTTCGTCGTCGACCGGCACTCGATGCCGATGATCGCGACGTGTCGCCGGATGGCGATGCCCGACGGAGTCAGGGGTCATGATGGTGCTCATGGCTGACTTCGAGCGGACTCCGGGTGGGGCGGTGTTGATGGACGGCAACCGGTTGCGCGACGAGATCGTCGTCCGGTTGCGTGACGAGATCGAGTCGCTCGGCTCACCGGCCGTGTGCCTCGCGACGGTGCTCGTCGGCTCCGACAAGCCGAGCCAGATCTACGTGCGGATGAAGCATCGCAAGGCCGAGGAGGCCGGCATGGTGTCCCGTCAGGTCGAGCTGCCCGAGGACACGTCCCAGCAGCAGGTCGAGCAGGCGGTCGCCGAGCTGGTCGCCGACCCGTCGGTCCACGGCATCCTCGTCCAGCTGCCGCTCCCCGAACATCTCGACGCCGAGCCGGTGCTCGCGCTCGTGCCGCCCGAGAAGGACGTCGACGGTCTGACCGAGCGGTCGATGGGCCGCCTGGTGAGGGGCATCCCCGGCCACGTGCCGTGCACCCCACTCGGTGTGATGCGCCTGCTCGAACGGTACGGCGTCGAGACATCGAGGCGGCGCGCCGTGGTCGTCGGTCGCTCGACGCTCGTCGGCCTGCCCCAACTGCTGCTCCTCGGCCGGAAGGGCATCGACACCACGGTGACGCTGGCCCACTCGCGCACCGCCGACATGGTGGCGGTCTGTCGCGAGGCCGACATCCTGGTCGCGGCCGCCGGGCAGGCCCACATGATCACCGCGGATCACGTGAAGCCGGGCGCCGCGGTCATCGACGTCGGTGTGTCGCGCACCGAGGACGGCATCGTCGGCGACGTCGACTTCGACGCCGTCGAGTCGATCGCCGGCGCCATCACGCCGATGCCCGGAGGCACCGGGCCCATGACCATCGGGTGCCTGCTCGAGAACACGATGTCGGCGGCCAGGATGCTCGGCGCCGCCTGAGCGTCCGATCGAGCTCCGTCCCCCCGAGCTGGCGCCCCCTGGTGTTCGGTGGACCGTCCGAGCCCCGCACGGCCGGGGGCCGACGGTGTTCGGAGGTTGGGACGGTAGTCCCTGGTCACGGGGCGTGGCCGGGCGCACGATCGGTGGTGGACAGCAAGGAGACCCAAACATGGCAGTCACCAAGATCATCGAAGTGGTCGGCCGCTCGAGCGAGAGCTCGGACGCCGCCGTGAAGAGCGCATTGGCCGAGGCGACCAAGAACCTCCACGGCGTCAAGGCGCTCGACGTCGTCTCGATCGGGCTGCGCGGCGAGAACCTGGACGAGTGGGGCGCACACGTGCGCATCTCGTTCCTCGTCGACAGCGTCGACGGCTGACACGACCGGGCCACGCCGCACCCACCGAGCCGGACCGAGCTCGGGGCACCGGGCTCGGCACCTGCCGAGCTCGCTGACGATGTCGCGGCGCCCGCGCGCCGTCGCGTCGGCGCTCGCCTGCGTCGGGGACGCGGCGCGTCCGGTCGGTCCGATGACCGCGCGGTGACCGGCCGGGACGGAGCCGGATCGTCGCGCCCGCTGGCGCTCAGTGTGTGCCGGGCGGTCGCCGCCGGCGCCGCATCGGCCGGAGACGTCGCCCCATCGCCACGGCGGTCGCCGGTAGGTAGTGCAGCCTGCCGGCGGTCGGCACCGCGTTCCACGGCTTGGCGCGGACCGCGGCCGGATGCTGCAGGATGCGGACCGTGAGGAACAGGGCGATCGTGGCGTGGGACCCGATCGTCATCCACACGAAACCGTCCGCGCCGACGGCTCCCATCACCAGCGCGCCGATGACGGGGCCGAGCAGCGCGCCCGTACCGAACATCAACACCAGCTGACTCGACGCGGCCGTCAGCTTGGCGGTCGGGACCCAGTCGTTGGTGTAGGCCCCCGCGATCGAGTACAGCGGATAGGTCGTTCCCCCGATGACGACCATGCAGAGCAGGCCCGGCCAGCCCTCGGGGCCGACCTGCAGCAGCACGGCCGCGGCGCCGCCCGCGACCGCAGCCGCCAGCGCACCGACCAGACGCCGGTCGACGCCGTCCGACGCGGACGAGATCGGCACGCTCAGGATCAGGCTGCCGAGCGTCGGCATGGCGACGAACAGGCCGATCTCGGGGACCGACAGGCCCGATCGGGTCGCGTAGACCGCGCCGAGACCCAAGAACGCGCCGTGGGTGACGCCCACCAGCTGCGACGTGACGAGTCCGGTCGGCACGATGCTCCAGAGCTCGCGAAGGGTCATCCGTTCCGGCGCCGCGACCACGGGCGGCGCCGCTGCGGCGGAGAGCGCGACCGGCGCAACCGCGACCGAGATCAGGATCGCCGCCGCGCCGAAGCCGGCGAGCGCGTTGGGATCGAGCCTCGTGAAGCTGAACTGCCCGACGCCGTAGGCGACGACCGTGACGAGCGTGTAGATCGACAAGAGCCGCCCCCGCTGCTGGTTCGACACGAGCTGGTTGAGCCATGACTCCGCCACGACGAACTGGCCGGCGAGGCAGGCGCCGGCCAGGAACCGCAGCCCGATCCACGCCACCGGATGGGTCGCGAACCCGGCGGTCATGATCGCGGCGGACAGCAGCGAGGCGAGCGCGGCGTACACGCGGATGTGGCCGACGTTGCCGAGTGAGTGCAACGTGACGCGCGAGCCGGCGAGGAACCCGGCGTAGTACGCGCCGCTGACGAATCCGATCGAGAGGGAGCTGAAGCCGTCGAGCTCGGAGCGGACGGCGATGAGGGTGCCGAACAACCCGGCGCCCGTGAGCATCAGACCGAGACCGAGGAAGAGCGCCCACGTGGCCCACACGAGCGACTCGATCGCCGGTCCCGGTGCCGGGTCGGACGGCGATCGGGCGGGCGGCTCGGTCGCCGGTTCGAGGTCGGCGTCCGGGGCGGCCGGCGCCGGTTCGACATCGGTGGTCTGCTCGGTTGGTCCGTCGCCACCGGCGACCGGCACCGTGCTCACGGCGCGGCACGATATCGCACCCGACGGCGAGCCCGCGTGGCGGATTCGTGCCGGGGCCGGTTTGGCGACCGTTCCGCATTGTGGAATGCTGAGCGGCCGGAGTTGATGACATGTCCACGGTGCAATCAGTCGAGCGAGCGTTCTCCATCCTGCGATGCCTCGCGAGCGGACCGTTGGGTGTCAGCGAGATCGCCGACCGAACCGACCTCCCGAAGAGCACGGTCTCGCGGCTGTTGGGCACGCTCGTCGAGACCGGAGCGGTCGAGCAGAGCGATCTGCTGGGTGTGTACGGCCTCGGCGAGCTGATCATCGAGCTGTCGTCGTCGGCGAGCCCGGGGAGCAACCTCGTGTCGATCGCTCGCCCCTTCCTGGTCGAGCTCGTCGAGCAGATCGGCGAAGCGGCCGGGCTCGGCATGCTCGACGGCGCGCAGGTGTACTACCTCGACCAGGTCGACGGCGATCACGAGGTGCAGGTCCGGGACTGGACGGGCGAGAGCGTCGACGCCCACGTCGTGTCGTCCGGGTTGATCCTGATGGCCCATGTGCCACGTGAGCTGCGCGTCGAGTGGCTCGCGGGCCCGCTCGAGCCGCAGACCGAGCACTCGGTGACCGATCCTGCCGTGCTGGCACGCCGGCTCGACGAGGTCAGGCGCGCCGGCTTCGCGTGGGTCTACGAGGAGATGTCCGAGGGACTGAACTCGGTCGCGGCCCCGATCGTCAACCCGGCCGGTTCGGTGATCGCCGCGGTGCATGCGCACGGCCCGTCGTACCGATTCCCCGAGCCCGGGGGTGCGGCGTCCGTGGCGGCGGCCGTGGTCGACACGGCACAGCGGATCTCCGACCGGCTGTCCGGCCGGCACCGCCCCGAGTCCGCCGCCTGAGGCGCGCCGCCCGGCGCCCCGGTCCGATCGGTGGTCACCGTGGCGCGGCCGCGCTCGGACTGGCGCCGACGGCGACCGGGAGTGCTAGTGTTCCACGATGCGGATGCGTTCCGTATCGTGGGCCGGATGAGGAGCCGGTCGAGCACCTCGTGGGGGATGACGTGAGCGACGACGACTACGAAGAGATCGATCTGGCGACGCTGCCCGACGACGAGCTCGTCAAGCAGATGCACGACGACCTCTACGACGGGCTGGCCGACGAGATCGTCGAAGGCACCACGATCCTGCTCGATCGCGGGTGGACGGCTGATCGGACGCTGAACGACGCCCTCGTCGAGGGCATGCGCATCGTCGGCATCGACTTCCGCGACGGCATCCTGTTCGTGCCCGAGGTGCTCTTGGCTGCCAACGCCATGAAGGCGGGGATGGAGATCCTCCGCCCGCTGCTGGCCGAGACCGGTGCCGAACCGATCGGCAAGATCGTCATCGGGACGGTCAAGGGCGACATCCACGACATCGGCAAGAACCTGACCGCGATGATGATGGAGGGCGCCGGGTTCGAGGTGATCGACCTCGGCATCAACTGCGACGTCGACAAGTACGTCGCCGCGCTCGACGAGCACCAGCCCGACATCCTCGGCATGTCGGCCCTCCTCACGACCACGATGCCGTACATGAAGGTCGTCATCGACACCCTCGAAGAGCGGGAGCGGCGCCAGGACTACATCGTGCTGGTCGGCGGCGCACCGTTGAACGAGGAGTTCGGCGAGGCGGTCGGTGCCGATGCGTACTGCCGTGACGCCGCGGTCGCCGCCGAGACGGCCAAGGAGCTGGTGAGCGCCCGGCGCATGCGCACCGCCGAACCGTCGGGACCCTCGGTCCCGTGACCAGGCCGCTGATCCTGGCGTGTGGTGCGCTGGTCAGCGAGCTACGTGCCGTGCTCGGCCAGGCCGGGCTCTCCGATGCCGTCGAGGTCTCGTTCCTGCCGGCCCCGCTGCACAACCATCCCGATCGGATCGTGCCGGAACTGGCCGATCGGCTCACCGACGTCGACACCGACCGTCCGATCTTCCTCGGCTACGCCGACTGCGGCACCGGCGGGCTGCTCGACGCCTTCATCGAATCGGCCGAGCACTCGATCACCCGGCTGCCCGGCGCTCACTGCTACGAGTTCTTCGCCGGCGGCTCCCAGTTCGCCGAACTCCACGAGGAGGAGCTCGGCACCTTCTACCTGACCGACTTCCTGGCCAAGCACTTCGATGCGCTGATCTGGAGGGGGTTCGGGATCGAGGAGCATCCCGAGCTGCGCGACCTCTACTTCGCGCACTACCGGCGGGTCGTCCTCCTCTCGCAGCGCGAGGACGCCGCCGTCGTCGACGCCGCTCGTACGGCCGCCGACCGGCTCGGGCTGGAGTTCCACCACGTGCACACGGGCCTCGACACGTTCGCGACGCCGGTCACGCTCGCACTCGCCGGGGCGTCGAGCTGATGGGGCGCCGTGGCGCTGCTGCACCGGTGGTCGTCACGATCTACTGGCGCGACATCCCCGCTCAGGTCAACGGACAGTCCGGCCGCGACCGCCACCAGTTCGTGCTGTCGTCGAAGTTCCAGCGGGCGATCGACCGCGCCAAGCGGAAGGCCGACATCTACACCGCTGACGACGACATCGCCCAGTGGCGGCGCGACACCGTCGCGCTCGACACCGTGGCGTGGGGCGATGACGTGGCGGCCGCCGCCGAAGCCGAGGCCACCCGGCTGGAACAGGCCTACAGCCGCGAGCACCTCGGCAAGTTGGCCTTCGCCGGCGGTTTCGTCGCCGACCTCGGCGACGGCGCAGTCGACCGGGCCGAGCTGCTGGCACTGGAAGAACTCGACGGAACGGAGACCATCGATGACTGACACCCTGGTGAGCTCGGCGACCAAGGAGGTCGCGATCGGGTTCGAGCGGCCCTTCGTCATGATCGGCGAGCGGATCAACCCCACCGGCCGCAAGCTGCTCGCCGAGGAGATGAAGAACGGCGACTTCAGCCGCGTCGAGGCCGACGCCGTGGCCCAGGTCGAGGCCGGCGCACACATGCTCGACGTCAACGCCGGCATCCCGCTGGCCGACGAGCCGGCCCTGCTGGCCCAGGCGGTCAAGCTCGTCCAGAGCGTCACCGACGTGCCGCTCTCGATCGACTCGTCGATCGTCGAGGCGCTCGAAGCCGGCCTCGGCGTCTACGAGGGCAAGGCGCTGGTGAACTCGGTCACCGGCGAGGACGAGGTGCTCGAGCGGGTGCTCCCGCTCGTCGCCCGCCACGGCGCCGCCGTCGTCGCCATCTCCAACGACGAGACCGGCATCTCCGAGGATCCCGACGTCCGGTTCGCGGTGGCCGAGAAGATCGTGCACCGCGCCGCCGACCACGGCATCGCCGCCAGCGACGTGGTCGTCGACCCGCTGGTGATGCCGATCGGTGCGATGGGGGGTGCCGGTCAGCAGGCGTTCCGCCTGCTCCGGCGCCTTCGCGACGAGCTGCACGTCAACACCACCTGTGGCGCGTCGAACGTGAGCTTCGGGCTCCCCAACCGCCACCACGTCACGGGGGCGTTCCTCTCGATGGCGATCGCCTCGGGCATGACGTCGGCGATCATGAACCCGATGCACGCCGAGGTGAAGACGGCGGTGATGGCCGCCGACGTGCTGATGGGCACCGACCGCGACTGCGCAGCGTGGATCCGCGCCAACCGCGAGCCCGGCGCGCCGGAGGGCGGCCGCGGCCGTGAAGGCCGACGTCGGAGGCGCCCCGCCGGGTGACCCATGCCGCAGGTGGTCTTCACCCCGTCCGGCCTGAGCGGCACGATCGAGCGCGGCTCGACCGTGCTCGACGCCGCGCGCCGGCTGGGGGCCGATCTCGACACGGTGTGCGGGGGTCGGGGGATCTGCGGGCGATGCCAGATCGACCTGTCGGTCGGCACGTTCGCGAAGTGGGGCGTCACGGTCACCGACGAGGCGCTGGGTCCACGACGCCCGATCGAGACCGACTACCGGGGCAACCGGCCGCTGATCGACGGACGTCGCCTCGGGTGCGCGGCGACCATCCTCGACGACGTCGTGGTCGACGTGCCGCCCGACAGCCAGCGCCACCGCCAGGTCGTCCGCAAGGACCTCGACCTGCCGCCGATCGAGATCGATGCGCTCTTCACGCTCCGGTACGTCGAGGTGCCCACGAGCCGGCTCGGTGACGAGGCGACGTTCGCCGACGTCGTCGCCGCCTCGGTCGCGCAGCAGCACGGCCGACCGGCGCCGACCGTCCCCGCACGCCTGTTGCCGGCGCTCCAACCGGCGATCTCGGCCGGTGGCGGTTCGGTGACCGTGGCGATCGACGACGGCGACGCGATCGTCGCGGTGTGGCCCGGCTACGTCGGTGCCGCCTACGGCGTCGCGGTCGACGTCGGATCGACGACGATCGCCGGGCATCTCTGCGAGCTCTCGACCGGGACGGTCGTCGCGACCGCCGGATCGATGAACCCGCAGATCAAGTACGGCGAGGACCTGATGAGCCGGGTGTCCTACGTGATGATGAACCCGGGCGGCGAGCGCGAGCTCACCGACGCGGTGCGCCGCGCGCTCGACGAGCTCGTGGGCTCCCTGGCCATCGCGGCCGAGGTCGACCGCGACCACATCCTCGAGCTGGTCATCGTGGGCAACCCGATCATGCACCACCTCGTCCTCGGCATCGACCCGACGCCGCTCGGCCAGGCGCCGTTCACGTTGGCCACCGACCAGCCGGTCCGCGCCACGGCCGGTGAGCTCGGCCTGACGTTGCCGTACGCGCGCTGCTACGTCGGGCCGTGCATCGCCGGGCACGTGGGCGCCGACACCGCAGGCGCGATCCTCGCCGAGGGGCCCCACCGGTCCGCGGAGATGCAGCTCCTCGTCGACGTCGGCACCAACGCCGAGATCGTGCTCGGCGACAGCGACCGCCAGTTCGCGGCGTCGAGCCCGACCGGTCCCGCCTTCGAGGGAGCGCAGATCAGCTGTGGCCAACGGGCGACGGCCGGGGCGATCGAGCGCGTCCGCATCGATCCCGCGACGCTCGAACCCCGCCTCAAGGTGATCGGCGTCGAGGCCTGGTCCGATGCGCAGGGGTTCGGCGACGCCGCGGCTCGGACCGGCGTCACCGGCATCTGCGGCTCGGGCATCATCGACGTCGTCGCGGAGATGTTCCTCAGCGGCGTCATCGATCGCGACGGCGTGATCCGCGGCGAGCTCGCGGATCGGACCGACCGCGTGGTGGCCGACGGGCGAACCTTCTCGTACGTGCTCTGGTCCGGCGGCGACGAGCGGCTGGCGATCACCCAGAACGACGTGCGCGCGATCCAGCTCGCGAAGGCCGCGCTGCGCGCTGGGATCGATCTCCTGGTCGAGCACGCCGGGCATCCACCGATCGGCGAGATCCGGCTCGCCGGCGCGTTCGGCGCGCACATCGACCCCGTCAGGGCGATGGTGCTCGGCCTGGTGCCGGACTGCCCCGTCGACCGCGTGGTGTCGGTCGGCAACGCCGCCGGCACCGGGGCGGTGCAGGCGTTGCTGTCCGCATCGCTCAGAGCGGAGATGGAACGTGCGGTGCGCGACGTCGTGAAGATCGAGACAGCAACCGAGCCCAGGTTCCAGGAGCTGTTCGTCGCAGCGATGGCGATGCCCCACGCATCCGCCGAGACACCACACCTCGCCCAGGTCGTCGCACTGCCGGCGAGCGATCCGGGTTCGGCGTCGACCGGACGAAGCCGCCGACGGCGAGGAGCAAACGCGTGACCGACACCCAGCCGACGCGCCGCGGGCGCCGGGGCGGCGGTCGCGAAGGCCGTCGCAACCTCCGGAGCGCACCGGTCGCGACCACCGAGACGTACGTCGTGCGGGCGATGAAGCCGTTCGAGCTCGTGTCCGACGAGGGCCTCGAGCTGATCGAGCACGACGCCGACACCGTGCTCGAGGAGGTCGGCGTCGAGATCCGCGACTATCCGTCCGCGATCGAGCGCTTCCGGGCCGCAGGCGCTGACGTCGACGACACACGCGTTCGCTTCCCGCGTGGTCTGCTTCGCGAGCTGGTCCAGGCGTCGGCTCCAGCCGTCTACACCCAGCACGCCCGCAACCCGGCGCGCAACGTGCAGATCGGTGGTGACGCCACGGTCTTCGTGCCGAACTACGGATCTCCGTTCGTGCACGATCTCGACCGTGGCCGGCGTTACGCCACGCTCCAGGACTTCGAGAACTTCGTGAAGCTCGCCCATCTGACGCCGCACATCCACCACAGCGGTGGCACGGTCTGCGAGCCGGTCGACGTGCCGGTCAGCAAGCGCCACCTCGACATGGTGTACGCCCACATCCGCTACAGCGACCAGCCGTTCATGGGTTCGGTCACCGCTGGTGAGCGTGCGGAGGACTCGGTCGAGATGGCGCGGATCGCGTTCGGTGGCGATCTCGGCGACCGCACCGTGCTGACCAGCCTGATCAACGCGTCGTCGCCGCTGGTGTGGGACGAGACGATGCTCGCCGCCGCCGAGGTGTACGCCAGCCACAACCAGGCGTGCGTCATCTCGCCGTTCATCCTCGCCGGGGCGATGGCGCCCGCGACCTCGGCCGGCGTGGCGGTGCAGACGTTGGCGGAAGCCCTGGTCGGGATCGCGTTCACCCAGCTGGTCAGGCCGGGCGCGCCGGTCGTGTTCGGCTCGTTCGCCAGCTCGATGTCGATGCAGACCGGTGCGCCGACCTTCGGCACACCCGAACCGGCGATGGTGCTGTACACGGTCGCCGCGCTCGCACGTCGGCTCGGCGTCCCGTTCCGGTCCGGCGGATCGCTGTGCGCGTCGAAGCTGCCCGACGCCCAGGCCGCCTACGAATCGCTCGCAACGCTCTACCCGACCATGCTCGGCGGCACGAACTTCGTGCTGCACGCCGCCGGCTGGCTCGAGGGCGGTCTGGCCATCGGGTACGAGAAGTTCATCCTCGACAGCGACCAGCTGGGCGCCATGGCCACGTTCGCGAAGGGCCTCGACATCTCCGACAACGGCCGGGCCGTCGATGCCATCCGCAACAACCCGCCCGGCAACCACTTCCTCGGCACCGAGCACACGCTGGCCAACTTCGAGACCGCGTTCTACCGGTCGTCGACCGCCGACAACGCCAGCTACGAGCAATGGGCCGAGGAGGGCAGCCTCGACGCCGCCCAACGCGCCAACACCATCTGGAAGGAGCAGCTCGCGTCGTACGAGCCGCCGCCGATCGACGACGCGATCGACGCCGAGCTGCGTGACTACGTCGCCCGCCGCAAGGCAGAGCTACCTGACTCGTTCGAATAGGAGTGTGATGCTGACCAGATCGAGGAGACGCGGCGACATCGACCGGCGACCGACGTCGCCGGCGATGGCCCGCCTGGTGTCCAACCTGCACTACGAGATCGTGCCGATGGCGTCGGTCGAGCAAGCCATCGCCCAGCTGCCGCCACGCTCGCACGTGTCGGTCACGTGCTCGCCGGCCAAGGGCATCGATGCCACGCTCGAGCTCACCGAACGGCTCATCGACGCCGGTCACATGCCCATCCCGCACCTGTCCGCGCGGCTGGTCGAGGACCACGACCACGTCGAGAAGCTCGCGGCGTGGCTGCGAGAGCACGACCTTCGCGAGGTGTTCGTGATCGCGGGTGATGCGCCCGAACCCGTCGGTCCGTACGAGGGTGCGCTCCCGTTCATCCGTGATCTGCTGGCGACCGACCCCGGCCTCGACCGGGTCGGCGTCACGGGCTACCCCGACGGGCACGCCTTCATCGACCAGGCGGCCATCACCGAACAGCTGCGCGCCAAGCAAGCGGCGCTCGCGGCGGCCGGCGTCGGCGGCTGGATCTCGACGCAGATGTGCTTCGACGTCGGGAGGATCCGAAGCTGGTTGGAGGTCGAGCGTCGCGCCGGGATCACGCTGCCCGTGCGACTCGGCGTGCCGGGTGTCGTCGACCGGGCCCGCCTGATGAAGATGGGCACGCGGCTCGGGATCGGCGCCTCGATGCGCTACCTGAGCAAGAACCGCTCGACGGTGATGAAGCTGGTGGCGCCCGGCGGCTACGACCCGACCGAGCTGGTCGAGGAGTTCGCCGATGACGCCGAGGCGCTCGGTATCGAGGCGTTGCACTCGTTCACGTTCAATGCGGTCGCCGACACCAGGCGCTGGCGGGAGGCCATCGCCGGAGGCTGCGACGCCGGCCACGGCAACGCGTGAGGAAGTTGCGGGGATAGTGCGCAACTACCTCACGCGAACGAGATCGGGGGACGGTCGTGACGGCGTGTGACGCGGTCGTGATCGGCGCCGGGGTGATCGGCTCGTCGGTCGCGTTCGAGCTCGCCCGCGGCGGTCGGCGTGTCGTCGTGGTCGACAAGGGCCCCGGCCCCGGCGCCGGGTCGACCAGTGCATCGTCGGCGATCATCCGGTTCAGCTACTCGACCCGCGATCCGATCCTCACCGCCTGGGAGGCGGCTCCGCTCTGGGCCAACTGGGCCGACCACCTCGGTTGTGTCGACCCCGACGGGATGATCACGTTCACGCAGACCGGCACGCTCGTGTTCCGGACGACCGGCTACGACGGTGAACGGATGCGGGCGCTTTGGATCGAGCTCGGCATCGAGCACGAGCTGCTCGGCCCCGACCAGATCACCGAGCGGTTCCCGCACCTCGACGTCGGCAAGTACCACCCACCCAAGCCGGTCGACGACCCCGCCTTCGCCGACGAGGCGACCGAGCGGCTTTCGGCGTTCTACGAGCCGACCGCCGGGTTCGTCGACGACCCGATGCTCGCCGCCCGCAACCTCGCGTACGCAGCGCGCCGCCACGGCGCCGAGTTCCTGTTCAATCGCGCGGTGGTCTCGGTCGAGCGCGCCGGCGACGGCGAGGCCGTCACGGGTGTCACATTGGCCGACGGCACCGTGGTCGAGGCGCCGGTGGTGGTCAACGTCGGTGGCCCTCACGCGGGCCGGATCAACCGCCTCGCCGGCGTCACCGACGACATGAACATCGGGCATCGAGCACTCCGCGCCGAGGTGTTCATGGCGCCCGCCCCGCCCGGTGCGGCGATCGAGGACGGTGCGCCGCTCGTCGCCGACCTCGACATCGGGCAGTACTTCCGGCCCGCCCCCGGCCGGCAGATCTGGATCGGCGGCACCGAACCCGAGTGCGACGAGCTGCACTGGGTCGACGACCCCGACGCCAACTCCGAGCATCCCACCGTCGAGGTGTGGGAGACCTCGATGATGCGCATGGCCAGACGGATGCCCGAGTTCGGCGTGCCGAGTCAGCCGAACGGCATCGCGTCGATGTACGACGCCTCCGACGATTGGGTGCCGATCTACGACCGCTCGTCGCTGTACGGCTTCTTCATGGCGTGCGGCACCAGCGGCAACCAGTTCAAGAACGCGCCGATGGCGGGCCAGTACCTGCGCGAGATCATCGACGCGACGATGTCCGGCCACGACCACGACCGGGACCCCGTCCAGTTCACGGGGCCGCGCACGGGTCAGACGATCGACCTCGGCTCGTTCTCGCGACGACGCGAGCAGGCCGACACGACACACAGCGTCATGGGCTGACGAGCGGGGGAGCGAAGGGGGCACGATGGCACGTCGAGGGGGCGGACGGGCAGCGCGGGTGACCGAGCGGTCGGCGGCGCGCCCGCAGGCGCCCGCGTACATCCGCCGGACGCTGATGCCGCACGACCTGGTGACGCCTGACGGCCTCGATCTGATCGAGGCCAAGGCCGATCAGATCCTCGCCGAGGTCGGCATCGACATCAACGAGGACGTCGATCGCGAGCTGTTCCGTGCCGCCGGTGCGGCCGTCGACGGACAGCGCGTCCGGTTCGAGCCGGGGCACGTGAAGGAGCTGGTCGCCACTGCGCCGAGCGAGTTCGTGCAGCACGCCCGCAACCCCGACAAGTCGGTGGTGCTCGGTGGGAGCAACGTCGTGTTCGCGCCGGCGTACGGTTCGCCGTTCGTCCGCGACCTCGCCGCGGGTCGCCGGTACGCATCGCTCGAGGACTTCGAGAACTTCGTCAAGCTCACACATGCCTCGCCGTGGCTCCATCACTCGGGCGGCACGATCTGCGAGCCGGTCGACGTGCCGGTCAACAAGCGCCACCTCGACATGGTGTACGCCCACATCCGCTACAACGACCAGGCGTTCCTCGGGTCGGTGACGGCGCCCGAGCGTGCGCGCGACTCCGTCGAGATGGCGCGGATCCTGTTCGGCCGCGAGTTCGCCGACGAGCACTGCGTGATCATGGGCAACGTCAACGTCAACTCTCCGCTCGTCTGGGACAACGCCATGACCGGCGCGATCAGGGCGTACGCCGAGGCGAACCAGGGTGCGGTGATCGTGCCGTTCATCCTCGGCGGTGCGATGGGTCCGGTCACACTGGCGGGCGACATCGCCCAGGCGCACGCCGAGACGCTCGTCGGCGTGGCGCTCGCGCAGCTGGTGCGACCCGGTGCACCCGTGATCTACGGCAACTTCCTGTCGTCGATGGCGCTCCGCTCCGGCTCGCCGACCTTCGGCACGCCCGAACCGGCGGTCGGGTCGCTGGTCGTCGGGCAGCTCGCCCGGCGGGTCGGGCTGCCGCTCCGCTGCGCCGGCGCGTTCACGGCGTCGAAGGTGCCCGACGGGCAGGCGATGGCCGAGTCGACGATGTCGATGATGTCGGCGATCCTGTGCGGCACGAACTTCCTGCTGCACTCGGCCGGCTGGCTCGAAGGCGGGCTCGCGATGGGCTACGAGAAGTTCATGATGGACGCCGACTTCTGCGGCGCGCTGCACCGTTACCTGCAGGGCGTGTCGCTCGACCCCGACGAGTTCGCGATCGACGGCTTCCACGAGGTCGGCCCCGGGAAGCACTTCTTCGGCTCGCAGCACACGCTGCGCCATTACGAGACGGCGTTCTACGACAGCCCCACGGCCGACAACAACAGCTTCGAGCAGTGGCGCGACGACGGCGAGTCACGTACGGAGGATCGCGCCGCGCAGCGCGTCGCGGAGACGCTCGCGGCCTACGAACCCCCGCCGCTCGACGAGTCGATCGACGACGCGCTGCGCGACTACATCGGTGCGAAGAAGTCGTCGATGGACGACATGTGGTACTGAGCTCCGTTCACGTGCGGGTGAGGCGGATCAGGAGGGTGCCGGTGGTGGCGTCGTCGGGTTCGAGCGTGATCGTGTAGGTGCCGGCGGTCGGCGCCTCGACGGTGCTGGGGCGCCCGGACGTGAGCACGGTGGCGATCTCCGCCCCGTCCGGGCCGCTGACGATCAACCGGCCGCTGATCCGCTCGACGATCTCGATCGACACGCCGTCGCCGGTGGTGAGGTCGATCGTGGTGCTCGCCTGCTGGCCGGGGGTGTTGATGGTGAGGGGGATCTCGGTGTCGGGGGTGGCGGGTGT
>NZ_JASJCS010000035.1 GCF_030065885.1 Ilumatobacter sp.
GGCCTGATCATGGCCCTGTACTTCCAGAAGATCGTCGAGGCCCTCCTCGACGGCGTGATCAACCCGATCATCGCCGCGATCTTCGGCGAGTCCACGTTCACCAACATCGGATTCGACATCGGCGACGCCCGGATCAGCATCGGTCTCGTCATCGACGCCGCGATCAGCTTCGTGGTCGTCGCGTTCATCTTGTTCTTGATGGTCAAGGCCTACAACAACATGAAGAACGCCGAGGAAGAAGAAGCCGGTCCCTCCGAGATCGACCTGCTCACCGAGATCCGCGACGGTCTGCAGAACCGCTGATCGCATGCGGGCTCGCTGGCCGGCGAGCCCGCCGATCCGCTTCAATGTGCCCTGCATGAGCAGGGCGGACCGACGAGCCACACCATCTCGAGCTGCCGTCCTGGCAGCTGCGGTGGTGTGGCTCGCTGTCGTTGCGGGGTGCGGCGGCGACGGGGCGACGTCGACGCGTGCGACGGCGATCTCCGAGACCGTCGCCATCGGGGATCTGCCCCCGCCGCTGTCCGATGTCGAACCTCCGCCGGCACCGCCGACCACACCCCCCGAATCCTCGCCGCCGACCACCGCGCCGACCGGTCCGATCGACGGTCCGATCGGCGAGCTGGTCTTCGGGAACCGCGTGCTTTTCGTCGGTGACGAGATCATGGCGTCGACCGCACCACGGTTCGACGGCGCGATGTGCGACGCCCTCAACGGCTTCGGTTGGGACGTCGAGATCGCCGCCGAGCCCGGGAGGTTCGTCGAGTTCGGGCGCCAGGTGTTCGATGTCCGGTTGTCGGAGGACGACGACGACGAGGACTTCGACGTCGTGGCGATCATGCTCGGCAACCAGTTCGACGGCGACCGCGAGGCGTTCGCCCGCCAGTTCGACGAGCTGATCGTCGATGCAGCGCCGCGCCCGGTGATCGTCTACACGCTCACCGAGGTCGACGAGGACCGAACCGCCTTGAACGAGTTCATCCGCGAACGTCCGCGGTTCCATCGCCACGTGGTCGTCGTCGACTGGGCCGAGCTGGCCGCGGCCGATCCCGACCTGCTGCTCGTCGACGGCGGGCCCCAGCTCACCGAGGACGGCAGCGACCGGCTGGTGATCTTCACGGCTGCCGAGCTCGATCGTGCTCCGGAGGATCCACCGGGGGAGTGCCTGCCGTCGATGTTCACCGACGACACCGCGATCGTGCTCTGAGGCTGCGGCGCCGACGCGGCCGTCTGCACGCGACGGTTCAGCCGCGGAGGCCGTCGATGCCCGGCACGTTGCGCACGACTGCGAAGGCGAACAGCACGGCGCCGGCGGCGACCTGGGCCCACACGGGGATGCGTGCTGCCCATCGAACCGATCTGCCGGCGGCGTGCAGCGTCCAGCCGAGCCAGACTGCGGCGAGGGAGGCGAGGATCACCACGACGAACGCGTTGAAGCGCAACGCCTGGACGATGTCGCCGCGGAAGAGATGGTGGGTGGCGCGGGTCACCCCGCATCCGGGGCACCAGAGGCCGGTCAGCGTGCGGAACGGGCAGGGCAGGAAGCCGCCGTCGGACGGATCGTCGGCGACGACGTATGCGGTGCCGGCGGCGAGGCAGCAGCCGACCGCCATCGGCGCCGCGAGCGACGGCCGCTGCGGCGAGGTGAGCGTGGCCGTCATGGGCCACCACCGTAGCCTGACGCCGTGTTGCAGGCGCGTGCGCTCTCGGTCGAAGTGGGTGGTCGCGTGCTCGTCGACGGCCTGAGCTTCACGGTCATGCCCAAGGACAAGGTCGGCATCGTCGGCCGCAACGGCGCCGGCAAGACATCGCTGTTCCGTGTGCTCGGCGGCGCGTCCGATGCGGCGTCGGGTGATGTCGTCCGCAAGGGCGGGTTCGGCTACCTGCCGCAGGACCCGCGCATCGAGGGCGACCACGACGCCCGGACGGCCGTGCAGCATGTGCTCTCGGGCCGCGGCATCGACAACGAGATCGTGCGCATCGAGAAGCTCCGGATCGCGATGGAGGAGACCCCGAGCGATCGGAACGTCGAGCGCTACAGCCGCGCCGAGGAGGCGTTCCGGATCAACGGCGGGTACTCCGCCGAGAGTGAGGCGCGGTCGCTCGCCGCCGGCCTGGGCATCGGTGAGGACCGGATCGAGTTGCCGATCGGCGTGCTGTCGGGTGGTGAGCGCCGCCGGGTCGAACTGGCGCGGATCCTGTTCGCGGGGAGCGACGTGCTGTGCCTCGACGAGCCGACCAACCACCTCGACCTCGACGCGAAGACCTGGTTGATGGGCTTCCTCCGGCAGTACCGGGGCGCGCTGCTGGTCATCAGCCACGACCTCGACCTGCTCGACGAGGCGATCACGCGGGTGATCCATCTCGACCGGCCGACCGAGGCCGCCACCGGCACCGTCGTCGAGTACCGGGGCACGTACGGCCAGTACCTCACGGCGCGCGCCGAGGACGAGAAGCGGCTGGCCAAGCAAGCGGCGCTGCAGGCCAAGGAGATCAACCGGCTCCAGACGGTCGTCGATCGCTTCGGCGCCAAGGCGACCAAGGCGTCGATGGCCCACAGCATGGAGAAGCGGATCGCTCGACTCGAGGCCGACAAGGTCGACGCGCCCAGGAACGCCAAGTCGATCACGGTGCGGTTCCCCGACCCACCCTCGTGCGGCCAGACCGTCATCGAGGCAGCGGGGCTCTGCAAGGGCTACGGCGGCCCGCCGGTGTTCGAGGACGTGGGATTCGATCTCGGCCGGGGTGAGCGGCTGCTCGTGCTGGGCCTCAACGGCGCCGGCAAGACGAGCCTCTTGCGGATCCTCGCCGGCGAGACCGACGCCGACCTCGGCCACTTCGAGTTCGGCTACCACGTCACGCCCGGCTACTACGCACAAGAGCACGACAATCTCGACGTTGCGACGACGCTGCTCGACAACATCCGCGCCGACGTGCCCGCCGACGTCAACCTGACCGAGACCGAGCTTCGCGGTCTGCTCGGCATGTTCGGGTTGTCCGGCGACAAGGTGTTCCAGGAGGCCGGCACGCTGTCGGGTGGCGAGAAGACCAAGCTCGCGCTGGCGATGCTGATGGTCGGTCGCAACAACCTGCTGCTGCTCGACGAGCCCACCAACAACCTCGACCCGCCGTCCCGCCAGGCCGTCGCCGATTCGTTGAAGAGCTGGCCGGGGTCGATCATCTTCGTCAGCCACGACACCGAGTTCGTGACCGAGCTCGACCCCACCAAGGTGCTGCTGATGCCCGACGGCGCCGTCGACTACTTCAACGACGACTGGCTCGAGTTGGTGAGCCTGGCGTGAGCGAGCGTGGCGACGCCCCCGGAGCGCGCGTGCGGTCCGTGCGCCGACGCTCGGCCGTTGCGTTCGTGGCGGTCGTGTTCGCCCTCGCCGCGTGTGCCGACCAGGGCGTGTCGACGCTCGGTGCCGTCACCAGTCCGACCGCGCCGCCCACCACGGTTCCGCCCACGACGACGTCCCCACTCGATGAGCCCGCCACGACGACGACGCTTCCCGCGACGCCGACCGTCGAGTTCGAGCCGTGTGAGGAGTCGGGGCTGGACGCGCCGTCACTCGAGTCGTGGGAGTGCGGCGTCCTGACGGCGCCGATGGATCCGGGTGACCCGAGTGGTCCCACCGTCGACATCGCCGTCACGCGCCGCCCGGGGAGCCGGAGCGGTGGTCGTGCGCTGCTCGTGTCGCCCGGCGGTCCCGGTGCGGGCGGGGTCGAGTACGTGTGGCAGTTCGCCGAGTTCCTGCCGATCGATCTCCTCCGGCTCTACGACGTCGTCTCGTGGGACCCCCGTGGCGTCGGACGGTCCGAGCCGAGCGTGACCTGCCCGCGCGGCGCGCGGTGGTCCGACACCGATCTGCTCGCCAGGTGCGCGGAGTCGACGGGGCAGCTGATGGCGCACATGTCGACCCCCAACCACGTTGCCGATCTCGAGGCCTTGCGTGTCGCGCTCGAGCAAGAGCGACTCGACTACGTCGGGTACAGCTATGGCACCTACCTGGGTGCCGCCTACGCCAACGCCCACCCCGAGGGTGTCGGCCGATTCGTCCTGGACGGGCCGGTGTCGCCGGTCAGCGGGACGCTCGACGCGCCGGTCGTGCTCGGCGAGCCCTGGTACGCGGACGACGGCTACGGCACCGCCCGTTCCCGGTTCTTCGAGCTCTGCGACGCCACGACGCTCTGCGACCTCGGCGACAGCGGTGACGCGTTCGACGCACTCGTCGTGGCGGTGCAGGACCTGCCGACCGACACGTACCCAGGTCAGCGGTCGATCGACGCACTGCAGCTCGAGGCGATCGTGGACGCTGCGATGTTCGATCCGTTCAACTGGGGTCTGCTGGCGACCGGGCTGGAGGACGCCCGAGCGGGCGACGCGTCGACGCTCGACGCGCTCGCCGATCTCTACGAGGTCTCACCCCTCTACTTCGGCGATGTCGTGGACCTGCGCGCCTCGAACGAGTCGATCGCACGATCGGTCATCTACTGCGCCGACTTCCGCAAGCACCCCGAGGTTCCCGATGTGTGTTCGGGAATGCCCGCCAACCTGTTGCAGGTCGGGGCGATCGACACCGTCGACGTCCGGCACCCGATCCTCGTGATCGGGACGGCGTACGATCCAGCGACCCCGATCCAGCATGCCGAGCAGATGCGTGACGCCCTGGGTGACGCGGTCGTGCTCAACTGGGACGGCGTGGCGCACACTGCGTTCGTGTCGAACACGTTCTGCATCGACGACGCGGTGGTCGAGTATCTGCTCGACGACGTCGTGCCCGATGACGGGACGACCTGCGACTTCGTGCCGTTCGCGGAGGGCTTGGAGGACACCGCCGAGTACCTGTTCGAGCTGCCGCCCTTCTACGCCGAGAGTCTGATCGCAGAAGCCCTGGACGGTCGTGGTGAGCGCAACGCCGACTGCCTCGCGCTCGAGCTGTCCGGCGCCGGCGACCGGGTCGCGACGCATGCGATCCTCGGCGTGGAGTCGAGTGACTACGTCGCGGCTCGCGAAGCGGCCGTGGCGGCCTGCGGGTAGGCGGCAGCCGGTTCGCCTCGGCCCTGGCTCAGCCGGTCCGGTCGCCTGCCTCGGCCTCGGCCAGCTCGTCGGGGCCGTCGAGGTCGGGTCGCAGCTCGCGGTACACCGAGCGGGCGAGGATGTGGGCGCCGACCGGCCCCGCGATCAGCTGCAGGACGATCACCAGGACGACCGCGCCGACGGCGATCGTGGTCCGGATCGTCAGCGCAGCGCCGACGCCGATCGCCAGGACGCCGAGTGCCGGCGCCTTGGCGCCGGCGTGCATGCGGGCGTAGATGTCGTCGAAGCGGACGACGCCGACGCCGGCGAGCAGGATGAACAGCGCCCCGACGATCAGGAAGATCCCTCCGATGATGTCCATCATCCGCCCCGTTGCTCGACGTAGCGGGCGAGCACGCCGGTGCCGATGAAGCCGAGCAGGGCGACGACCAGCACGGTGTCGATGCCCACCGCCGACCGCTGGTCGGCGGCGGCCACGAGCACCCCGCACATCACCGTGATCAGCAGGCCGTCGAGGGCGACGACGCGGTCGGGCACGGTCGGGCCGACCAGCAGCCGCACGACGAACAGCACGGCGGCGAGGGCGAGGATGACGTAGGCGGTGGCGATCAAGCCGGGCTCCCTTCGTCGATTCGATCGGAGGTCTGGTCGGCGAGCTGGGCTCGAGCGGCGCGAGAGCCGAACGCCCGCACCGAGAGCTCCTCGATCCGCAGCAGGTCGCGCCGGACGTCCTCGATGTCGTGGAGGTGCAGCACGTTGACGTAGATCACGGGCGGCGAACCGGCGACCTCGATCGTCATCGTGCCCGGCGTCAGCGTGATCACGTTCGCGACCGTCATCATCGCCATCCGCGACTCCGTCCGGAGCGGCACCGCCACGACACCGGCGTTGATGCGGTTGCGGGGCGTCACGATCTCCCACGCCAGCACGACGTTCGACTCGACCAGCTTGTACAGCACGTACACGCCGAACCAGAGCGTGGCGGGAAGGCTGACGCGGGCGACGTCGGCATCGCGGCGGCGGGCCAGCCGCGGCAGGCGAGCCACGGTGACGACGACGACGGCGACGACGGCCCCGCTCAGCACGTTGGCCCAGCTGAGGTCACCCCACAGCAGCACCCACAGGGCGATCAGCCACACGACGATGCCGGAGGCGCGGGTCACGGCTCGACCTCCAGGATCGCCTCGACGTAGCGGCCCGGATCGAGCAGATCGAGGCTCGCCCGCTCGGACACGTCGTAGAGCGCGCCCGCCCAGATGCTGACGGCGATCGATGCCAGCGCCAGCACGGCGGTGGGGAGCGCCATCCCGAGCGGCACCCCGAGCCGGCCCTGGACCCGCGGTTCCCGGCGTGGCTCCTCGTCCGGCTCGCCCCAGAACGCGCCCGACCAGATCTTCGTCATCGAGAACAGGGTCAGCATCCCGACGGCGAGACTGGCGGCGACGGCGATCCACGAGCTCGCATCGAGCCCGGCGTCGACGAGGGCGAACTTGGCGAGGAAGCCCGAGAAGGGTGGCAGGCCGGCCAGGCTCAGCGCCGGTACGGCGAACAGCACGGCGACGATCGGTGCCGACCGCACGAGCCCGCCGACCTCGGAGAGCCGGCTCGAACCCGCCCGCCTCGCCACCAGCCCGCTGACGAGGAACAGCGCGGTCTTCACGATGATGTGGTGCACGATGTAGAAGACGGCGCCGGCCACGCCGGCCACGGTGAACAGCCCGAGCCCGAAGATCATGTAGCCGATCTGGCTGATGATGTGGAACGCGAGGATGCGTTTCATGTCGTCCTGGGCGATGGCGCCGAGCACGCCGACGACCATCGTCAGCACCGCCACGACCACGAGCACCGTGCCCATCCAGTCGGGCGTGTCGAACAGCAGGGTCTGGGTGCGGATGATCGCGTAGACGCCGACCTTGGTGAGCAGGCCGGCGAAGATCGCCGTGACCGGCCCGGGCGCCGTCGGGTAGCTGTCGGGCAGCCAGAAGAACAGCGGGAACAAGCCGGCCTTGATGCCGAACACCACGAGGAGAGCGAGCGCGAACGCGTTGCGGACGCCCGGATCGACCTCGCCGAGGCGAACGGCGAGGTCGGCCATGTTGACCGTGCCGGTGCTCGCGTAGAGCAGGGCGAGCATCGTGATGAAGAGCGTCGATGCGACCAGGCTGATGACGACGTAGCTCATGCCCGACCGCACCTGGTCAGGTCGCCCGCCGAACGTGATCAGCACGTAGCTGGCCGCCAGCATCATCTCGAACGCCACGAACAGGTTGAACAGGTCGGCGGTGACGAAGCTCGCCGACACGCCGGCGGCGAGCACGAGGTAGACCGGGTGGAAGCCGACGCGGCGGCTCTCCTCGCCGGCCTGGCCGATGGCGTAGAGCAGCACGGCGAGCAGGACCAGTGACGACACGACGAGCATTAACCCGGCCAGCCGGTCGACGACGAGGCTGATGCCGATGCTGGCCGGCCAGCCGCCGGAGCGGTGCACGACGAAGCCGTCGTCGTCGGCGCCGACGAGGAGCGCGATGCTCACGCCGAACACGGCAGTGAGCGCCCCGACGCTGATCACCCGTTGTGCGGCACGGAAACGGCCGGTCACGATCGACAGCGCAGCTGCGATCAGCGGGACGACCACCGGCAGGGGGACGAGTGTGCTCATGGCGTCCCTCCGGTCGGGACCTCGCCGTCCTCGAAGTCCGTCGCCGGCGCCTCCTCGATCGGCTCTCCTTCCGCGCCCTCGGCCGCCCGTCGGGCGACCAGGCGGTCCTCGACGTCGTCCTCGACCCGGTCGTCGCGTGTCAGCTGCCAGCTGCGGAAGCCCAGCGCGAGCAGGAACGCCGTCACACCGAACGTGATCACGATCGCCGTCAGCGCAAGCGCCTGGGGGAGGGGGTCGGCGTAGTCGCCGGTGCCCTCGCCGATGATCGGCGAGCGGCCCGGCCCGCCACCGCCGGTGACCAGCAGCAGGTTGGCGCCGTGTCCGAGCAGGCCGATGCCGATGATGATGCGCGACAGCCGGCGCTGCATGAGCAGCCAGCTGCCGCAGGCGAACAGCACGGCCGTGACGAGCGCCAGCAGCACCGTCACGTTCCCACCGCCGATGCTGCGACAGGCGCAGCCTCGTCTGCGCCGTTCTCGTCGTCCGGTTCGGCGTCGTCGCCGAACGCCTCGTAGGCCATCAGGACGAGCCCGACGACCACGAGGTACACGCCGATGTCGAAGGGCAGGGCCGACGTCGTCTTGACCGTGCCGAGGATCGGCAGCTCCTCCTCGAAGTCGGCGTGCTCGAGCAGCGAGTTGCCGGTCAGCAGCGGCACGATCGCCGTCGACGCCGCGACGATGAGGCCGCCGCCGAGCACGGTCCACGGCTTGACGCGCAGCGACTTGCGCACCGCCGACACCCCACCGGCCACGTACCGCAGGCTGATCGCGGCGCCGGCGGTGAGCCCACCGACGAACCCGCCGCCGGGTTGGTTGTGGCCGGCGAACAGGAAGTACAGCGACAGCACGAGGATGCTGCCGAACAGCAGGCGCGACGACGTGTCGACGACGGGCAGGCGGGCGAATGGGGCGTGGCCACCTCCGCCGGCGGCGCCGGGTCGCCGTGCCACCCGTGCCAGGGCCACGAGGCCGAGCCCGGCCACGACGAGCACCGTGATCTCGCCGAGCGTGTCGAGACCACGGAAGTCGACGAGGATGACGTTGACGACATTCGAGCCCTTGCCGTCGGGCACCGAGCGCTCGAGCATCTCCTCCGACACCGACGGCCGGGCGACGTCCTGGCGCGCGTCGGTCGCGACCAGCGCGAGCACGAAAACGCTGATGCCCACCGTCACGGCGACTGCGATGCGGACGGGCGCCGTGACGGCGGCGCGCGGATCCGCGAACCGGCGCGGCAGGAACCGCAGGACGAGCACGAAGAGCACGGTGGCGAGCGTCTCGATCGCGAACTGCGTGAGCGCGAGGTCGGGCGCGCCCTGCACCACGTAGAAGCCCGCCATCGCCAGCCCGACGCCACCGAGCAGCAGCGCCGCCGCGATGCGCCGTCGGACGATGGTCGCGCCGAGCGCCGCAGTCACGATGACCACGGCGATCGGGATGTGCTCCCACGGTCCGACCCAGTCGGGGAGGTCGCCGACCTCGCCGATCGCCGGCACGGCCGGCGCGATCGCCGCCACCCCCAGGATGACCATCAGGTACACCGGGAGTGACCCGTTCTGGACGATCCGCGTGCACCGCTTGGCGAACGCCAGCGTCCCCGTCACCGCAGCCCAGAACACCCGATCGCTGTCGGGCAGCGGCGCGATCACGCCGTGGAACGCGACCTGCGCACGCTCGACCGCCGCACGGGCGACGACCAGCGCAGCGCCGGCACCGATGATCACGAGCGACAACACGAACGCGGTGTTGAAGCCGGCCCAGAGCACGACGTCCTTCGGCTTGGCGGCGGCGTCGATCGCCGTCGTGCCGGCCCGCACGAGCTCGTCCACCAGCACGGGGGCGACGCCCGCCGCGAGCGAGAACGCCGCGAGCAGCACGGCCGGGCCGGCGAACGACCACGTTGGGGCCGGCGCAGTCGGGGTCGCGGGCTCGTGCTCGTCGGTGCCGAGCCGTCCCATGACGCCGAGCACGAACCGGCCCGAGTAGGCGAACGTCAGGATCGACCCGACCACGAGCACGACCACCAACGCCGTGGCGCCACCGAAGTCGCCGTCGAGGGCGGCGTCGAGGCCCTTCTCCTTCGCGATGAACCCGAGGAGCGGCGGGAACCCGGCCATCGACGCGGCGGCGAGCACGCTCACGACGACGATCGGGCGCCACGCCGTGCCGAAACCGTGCAGCCGGCGGACGTCGCGCGTCCCGACCTGGTGGTCGACGATGCCGACGACCATGAAGAGTGCGGCCTTGAAGGCACCGTGAGCGAGCAGCACGATCACGCCGGCCTGGGCGAGGGCGGACGCTCCCATCCCGAACAGCAGCATCATGAAGCCGAGCTGGCTCACCGTGCCGTATGCGAGCAGCAGCTTGAGATCGTGCTGACGCAGTGCCCGCCAGCCACCGACGATCATCGTCGCCGAGGAGACGACGAGCACGAGGGTTCGCCAGCTGCCGACGTCGGCGAGCGCCGGCGAGAGGCGGGCGACCAGGTACACCCCGGCCTTCACCATCGTGGCGGCGTGCAGGTAGGTGCTGATCGGCGTCGGCGCGACCATCGCGCCGGGCAGCCAGCCTGCGAACGGCAGCTGCGCCGACTTCGTGAACGCTCCGACCAGGACGAGGACGACCCCGACCTCGACCGTCGTGCCGGACGGTGCCGCGGCGACGAGCTCGCTCATGCGATAGGTGTCGGCGGCCTGCCCGATCAGCACGAGGCCGGCCAGCAGCGCCAACCCGCCGGCCCCGGTGATCAGCAGCGCGTTGAGCGCCGAGTCGCGCGTGCGCGGGTTGGTGTCGTCGTTGCCGATGAGGAGGTAGGAGGTGACCGACGTCAGCTCCCAGAAGACGAACAGCGCCAGGAGGTGGTCCGAGAGGACGACGCCGAGCATCGCGCCGGCGAACAGCGTCAGCAGCCCGGCGAGCCGCGCGGTCCCGGGCTTCGGGTGTGAGAAGTAGCCGACGGCGTAGATGCAGACGAGGAGGCCGATGCCCGACACGAGACCCACCATCACCACCCCGAGCGCGTCGAGTCGGAGCTCGAGCGCGAGGTCGAGTTGCGGGATCCACTCGATGCGCTGGCTCGCGGGCTCGCCGTCGATGGCATCGCCGGCGCGGGTGGCTAGCCAGCCGAGCGAGACGAGCGGAGCGATGGCGGCGATCGCGAACCCACGCCGACCGAGGCGGTCCCCGGCCGCGACGATGCCCGTACCGAGCACGAGGTGGAGGAGCAGGACGGTCAGGATCAAGACGGTGACGCCGACCCGACTTCCCGGCACGCCTCGGTTGTTGCGCGAAGACTACCGGGAGAATCCACCAACTAGATTGACCTATTTCAAATGGTATGTCTAGAATGGCACATATGGATGGTCAGACGTATCCCGCCATACGTTCCGTCATGACCCGGAGCGCTCAGACGCACCTCGACGACCTCGTCGCCCGGGTCGGCGCGCTGAGGGGTGTCGAGCCCCATGTCAGCCCGTCGATCCGCGAGGACCTGCTCGCCGAGCTGCACCGCCTCGACGGCGACCTCGAGCGACTCGCCCGCCGCTGCGCAGCCGGCGCCTCCGTGACGCTCGACGACTTCCGGTCGTACCAGCGGCGCTACCTCTGGCTGCGCGAGCGCTTGCACCCCGTCACCGAGAGGAGAGCTGCATGACCGCCTTGTCGATCGCCCTCGTCTGGTCGGCCTGCGGCGTGATCGCCGCACTGACCGACGGGCACGAGCGTGCCGGCGCCTGGGTGGCGGCCGGGGCGCTCATGGGCCCGCTGTGGCTGATCGTCTGCGCCGACCGCCCGGTCGCGGATCGGCTGCAGCCGGTCCGGATCGAGCTGCGTCCGTCCCGTCTCCTGCCTCGCGATCGCCCGCAGCGTCGCGGCCGTCGGCCGGTCGCGGCGTGATCGTCCGAGGCGGTGCGCCGCAAAGCACCCAATCCAAGACCTATGATCGGATCATGGCGTTGCCCGGCCACACGCGCCCGTCATGGACCTTCTTCACCAACCACGCCCACGTCCTGATCGCGATCAGCCGCGACCCCGGGCTTCGGCAACGTGACATCGCCCAGCTCGTCGGCATCACCGAGGGGGCGGTGCAGCGCATCCTCCACGACCTCGAGGCCGGCGGGTATCTGCGGCGCGAGCGGATCGGGCGGCGTAACCGGTACCACGTCGAGGCCGATCAGCCGCTCCGGCACCCGCTCGAGTCCGACCGTTCGGTGGACGACATCCTCCGGACGGTCAACGAGCCGGCCGAGATGAGCCGCACCGCTTCCTGACCGCCCGGCGGCCGGTTCACTCGTCGCCGACCGGACGCAGCTGGGCCTCGTCGACTCCATCGACGACGCCGGTGATGCGAGCGCCCAGGAACGTCACGACGGCCGCACGGCGCGTCGGCGCAGGGCGAGTCCGGCGTCACCGCCTCCGGTGATGTGGCCGCGATCGCGGGCGACGATGTCGTCGACGCTCGGGGTGAACGGGTCGTCGGTCATGCGGCCCCCTCCAGCGACGGCCGTAGGACGCGAGCCCGAGTGGCACCCCAGACGGCCGGGTCGATCGGGACCGTGTCGACCCGGGCGGCGCGCAGTCCGAGACGTCGGGCGGCCTCGACGTTGGTCTCGTTGTCGTCGACGAACAGCACGCGCCGCCGAGCGGACTCGGCGACCAGCTCGTCGAAGGCGGCGGGTGTCGGCTTCGCCGCACCGATGGCGTCGGAGACCAGCACGCGCTCGAACCGGTCGGCCAGACCGAAGCGCTGCAGCCGCGGGAGCAGCCACTCCGAGCGGTGGTTCGACAGCAGCCAGAGCGGCCGATCACCGGCGGTGACGGCATCGAAGAGCGGGCCAGGCTCGAATCGGGCCTCGAGCTCTGCCTCCAGCACGCGGTGGTCGAGGCCGGGAGCGAGCTGCGCCCACAGCTCGCGACTCGTCAGCCGGCCGCCCCAGAACGGCTCGCGCCAGACGCCCTTCCAGCGGCCCCAGTGCTCGGCGGGGTCGAACCCGCACCGGATGGCGAGATCGCGAACGAAGCCGGGGAAGGGGCGATTGAATACCACGCCGTGGGCATCGAGGACGATCAGGTCGCGGCGTTGCATGTCGCTCATGCGGCCTCCGGGCGGGAGGGATCCGTCCCGGAGGCCGGCGCTACGGGCGGCGACGCGGCCGCCCGAGCGACGATCTCGTCGACGATGTCCTGCGTCATCTCGCCGGCCAGACCGACGTCGACCACGCCGGTGCCGGTTTCGGCGGCGGTGTCGACGAGGTGGTCGCTGATGGCTCGTATCCGATCGAACGACCCCACGTGGCGCTCGCCGCCGCGCAGTGGCTCGGACGTTGCGCGCTGGCGGAGGTTGGCGGCGTGGGTGCCCGCCGGTGCGATCGCGAGGCGCTCGACGACGATCGGCGCCGCCGGGTGATCGGCGAGTGCGGTGGTCAGCGCACCGGGCACGAGGTGGACGCCCTCGGCGATCATCGAGCGGTGCTCAGCGGCCAGCCGCTGTGCGACCGACGTCATGGCCGACGTCACCACGTCGCACTGACGGTCGAACGACGCGAACCCGTCCCGACCGGGAGCGTCTGTGAGCTCGAACGTCGAGGCGTGGAGCTCGGAGAGGACGGCTGCGGGGACCACCGTGCGGAGAACCTCCCGGATCGCATCGGTGGTGACGATGCGCGTGATGCCCAGCCGGACGGCGAGCCGGGTGGCGAACGTGCTCTTGCCGACGCCTGGGGCACCGCCGAGTGCGATCACGAGCGGGCGACCGGTTCGTTTGGCGGTGCGCCACGCCATCCACCGCTCGGCGATCGCGTCGCCGCCCTCCCGCGACCGCAGGATCGCTTCCGTGATCTCGACGAGCTCCTCGGCCGGCAGCTCCCGGCCGCTGTCACGGTGCAGCTCGGCCTGGATGGACGACGCCAGCCGGTACGCCTCCTCGGTGCTGACGCCGGTCGCCAGCAGGCTGGTGGCCATGATGCCCCGCGAGTAGGGGAGGCGTTCGCCGCTGCGATCGACGACGACGATCGACGGGTCGGTGAGCTGGAGATCGAGGGGCATGGTGTCCTTCCGGCGGTCGAGGAACTCTCCCCTCACCATACACACAAATCCAAAAGAGGTAAACACAAAAGACCTATTACAGATATGATATCTGCATGTCGATGCGAACCTTCCACGCCCTGCCCGACGCCCCGATCACGAGCCTCCCTTCGTTCCTCGAGGCCGGCGGGGGGCTGGGGTTGCGTCGCGCCCTCGAATCCGGACCGGCTGCCGTCCTGGACGCGATCGACGAGGCCGGCGTGCGCGGCCGCGGGGGCGCCGGCTTCCCCACCGGACGCAAGTGGCGCAGTGTCCTGTCGGAGCCGACGCGCGGCGATCGCGTCGACGTCGTCGTCAATGCCGCCGAGGGCGAGCCGGGCACGTTCAAGGACCGGGCGCTGTTGCGAGCCAACCCCTACCTCGTGCTCGAGGGTGCGCTCGTCGCCGCTCACACGGTCGGTGCCAGCCGCGTGATCGTCGCCACCAAGGCGGCCTACGCAACCGAGTTGTCGGCGCTCGAGCGCGCCGTCGGCGAGCTCCGGGAGGCCGGCTGGCTGGACGGCGTCGAGGTGGTGGTCGTGCGCGGGCCCGATCACTACCTCTACGGCGAGGAGACCGCGCTGCTCGAGGTCATCGAGGGGGAGGAGCCGCTGCCGCGTCACCTCCCGCCGTACCAATACGGACTCTTCTCGGCCGAGCCCCAGCTCGGCTGGTCGGCCGGCACCGACGACGGGAGCGGTGGGTCCAACCCCTCGCTCGTCAACAACGTCGAGACGTACGCCCACGTGGCACTCGTGATGCAGCACGGCTCCGAGTGGTACCGCTCGTTGGGCGCCGACTCCTCGCCCGGGCCGACCATCGTCACGATCACCGGCGATGTCCGGCGTGCCGTCGTCGCCGAGGTCGAGCTCGGTCATCCGCTGCGCGAGGTCATCGACGAGCTCGCGGGCGGGGTCGGTCCGGGCCGTCGCATCAAGGCGGTGCTGTCCGGCGTGTCGAACCCGGTACTGGTCGGCGACGCGCTCGATGCGCCCATGACCTACGAGGCGCTCGCGGCCGCTGGCGGGGGGCTCGGCTCGGCCGGGTTCGTCGTGTACGACGACACGCGCAACATGGTCGATGTCGCCCACCAGGTCTCGCGGTTCCTCCATGTCGAGTCCTGCGGGCAGTGCAACGCGTGCAAGGGCGGCACGTTCGACATCACGGTCGCGCTCGAGCAGCTGGTCCTGGACGGCGAGATCTCCGAGCGTGCGCTGTGGCGGCTCCGGCGGAGCCTCGAGACGGTCACCGACGGCGGTCGGTGCTATCTGCCCGTCCAAGAGCAGCGGCTGATCACCAGTCTGCTGCAGCGCTTCCCCGACGATCTCGACGAGCGGGCAGGCGGTGCGCCGGGCGACCCGGACGTCGTGCTCCCGAAGCTCGTCGACCTCGTCGACGGCGTCGCCGTCGTCGACGCCGAGATGCTCCTCAAGCAGCCCGACTGGACCTACGCCGAGACGCCCGTCCGGCTCGGTCCTCGCGTCGTGAGGGAGCCGGCGGTGTGAGCGCGTGCCTCAGCCGAGGCTGACCCTCGCGACCCGCTCGGACGCCTCGGCGCGAACCTGTTGGAAGAAGTCGTTGCCCTTGTCGTCGACGACGATGAACGCCGGGAAGTCGCGCACCTCGATCTTCCAGATCGCTTCCATGCCGAGCTCGGGGTACTCGAGCACCTCGACCTTGGTGATGTTGTCGAGCGCCAGTCGAGCGGCTGGTCCGCCGATCGATCCGAGGTAGAAGCCGCCGTGCTCCTTGCACGAGTCGGTCACCTGCTGTGACCGGTTGCCCTTGGCGAGCATGATCATCGAACCGCCCGCTGCCTGGAACTGCTCGACGTACGAGTCCATCCGACCCGCCGTGGTCGGGCCGAACGATCCCGACGCGTAGCCCTCGGGTGTCTTGGCGGGACCGGCGTAGTAGATGCAGTGGTCGCGCAGGTAGTCGGGCATCGGTTCACCCGCGTCGAGGCGTTCCTTGATCTTGGCGTGGGCGATGTCGCGGCCGACGACGATCGGCCCGGTCAGCATCACGCGGGTCCTCACCGGGTGGTTCGACAGCTCGGCGAGGATGTCGGCCATCGGCCGGTTGAGGTCGACGTGGACGACCGCCTCGTCGTCGAGGTCCTCCTCGGTGGTCTCGGGCAGGAAGCGGGCCGGGTCGGTCTCGAGCTGCTCGAGGAACACGCCGTCGCGGGTGATCTTGCCGAGCGCTTGCCGGTCAGCCGAGCACGACACCGCGATCGCGACCGGGCAGCTCGCACCGTGACGCGGCAGCCGCACGACGCGCACGTCGTGGGCGAAGTACTTGCCGCCGAACTGGGCGCCGATCCCGGTGGTCCGGGCGAGCTCGAGCAGCTTCCCCTCGAGCTCGAGGTCTCGGAAGCCGTGCCCGAGCGCGGACCCCTCGGTCGGGAGCGAGTCGAGGTACTTGGTCGACGCCAGCTTGGCCGTCTCGACCGCGAACTCGGCCGACGTGCCACCGATCACGACCGCCAGGTGGTACGGCGGGCAGGCCGCCGTCCCGAGGGTCTGCATCTTCTCGAACACCCATGGCAGGAGCGTCGCCTCGTTCAACAGCGCCTTGGTCTCCTGGTAGAGGAAGCTCTTGTTGGCGCTGCCGCCGCCTTTGGCGATGAAGAGGAACTTGTAGGCGTCGCCGTCGACCGCCGAGATCTTGATCTCGGCGGGCAGGTTGTTGCCGGTGTTGCGCTCCTCGTACATGGTGAGCGGGGCCATCTGGCTGTAGCGCAGGTTGCTGGTGAGGTACGTGTCCTCGATGCCCCGGGCGACGGCCTGCTCGTCGCCGCCGCCGGTGAACACGAACTGGCCCTTCTTGCCCTTGACGATGGCGGTGCCGGTGTCCTGGCACATCGGGAGCACGCCGCCCGCCGAGATCGCTGCGTTCTTCAGGAGGTCGGTGGCGACGAACCGGTCGTTGGCGCTGGCCTCGGGGTCGTCGAGGATGTCGCGCACCTGCTGCAGGTGCCCGGGCCGGAGGAAGTGAGCGATGTCGTACATCGCAGCGGCCGTGAGCGCCCGGATCGCCTCGGGTTCGACCTTGAGGAACGTGCCCTCGGGTGTCTCGAACGTCGACACGCCATCGGTCGTGACCAGCCGGTAGGGCGTGTCGTCGTCGCCGAGGGGCAGCAGTTCGGTGAACGCGAATTCGTCGTCAGCGGACATGGCCAAACCCTACGTGCGCGGTGCGGGGGCGACACAGGTGACCGCGTTCAGACGAGCTGGCGGATCAGCAGGGTGAGGGCGGACGCGGCACAGGCGACGAGGACGTACGTCCGCACCCGGGCAGGTGGCAGCCGTGCGATCGTGTACTTCCCGCTCCAGAGCCCGAGCAGGATGCCGGGCACGAGCAGCAGGCCGAGCTGGAGCTCGCGCTCGCCGATCACGCCGGCGACGACGAGACCGGTGATGGTCATCGCCGATCCGATCGTGTTGAAGGCCGCCAGGGACGACCGGAGCACCCGCGGGTCGGCGTGCTGGTACGTGATCGCCATCGGCGGTCCGCCGATCCCCGCGGCCGTGCCGGTGAAGCCCGCCGCCGTCCCGGCGACGGTGAGGCTGTTCGGCGTCGGGGTGAACCGCACGCCGCCGGCCGACGCAGCGACGGCGAGCAGGACCGTCACGCCGATGATCGATGCGATGACCCCGGCCCCCGCCGTCGCCGCGACCCAGGCGCCCACGACGGCCCCGACCAGGCGGCCCGCCGAGGCGCGCCCGATGCCGCCGCGGTCGACGTGATGGTGCTCGCGGACGGTCATCCCCACGACGAGCGGCACGTTGGCGAGCACGAGTGCGCCGGGCACGAAGTCGGCGTCGATCAGCGTGAGCGTGGGGGCCGCCAGCAGGCCGAGCCCGATGCCGATCGATGCCTGCAGCCCCGAGCCGACCAGCACGATCACGACGCACACGAGCGCGAGCCAGACGTCGAGGCCGATGATCTGGGCGGCGACCACCTCAGCGGTCCTTGAGACGCCTGGGCGCCGCGGTGGCGGGGTCGTCGGGCCACTGGTGCTTCGGGTAGCGACCGGCGAGCTCCTTGCGGACCTCGGACCAGCTGCCGGCCCAGAAGCCGGGAAGGTCGGCGGTGACCTGGATCGGTCGGTCGGCGGGGGAGAGGAGGTGCAGCACGATCGGCCGCCCGCCTGCCTCGGGGTGTTCGGTCGTTCCGAAGAGGTCCTGCACCCGGACGCTGGCCGATGGCTCGTCGCCGTCGTAGCCGATCGGCACGGCGCGGCCCGTCGGCAGCTCGAGCGCCGGTGGCGCGAGGCGATCGAGGTCCGCGCCCTCGGGCCACGGGAGCTGTGACCGGAGCACCGTCGCGAGATCGACACCTTCGAGGTCGGCGCGGCGTGTGGCGCCGGGGAGGTAGGGCGCCAGCCACTCGTCGAGCGTCGCGGTGAGCCGTTCGATGCTCCAGTCGGGCCACGGCTCGCCGAGCGTGCGATGGAGGAAGTCGACGCGCTGGCGGAGCGAGATCGAGGCACCCGACCAGCCGAGGATCGCGAGCCCGGTCGCTCGGACGCGGTCCATCAGGGCGGCGGTCGTGGCGTCCCCGGGCGACGGTCGCCGTGTCGTCGCGCCGAGCTGCATCGCGCCGAGCCGCCGCTCGACCCGCTCGACGAGATCGTCGCGCCCGGTGTCCCACTCCAGCCGCGCGGCCTCCTCGACCTCATCGCCGAAGGCCATCGCGACCTCGTCGGCGTCGAGGCCGGCAGCGAGTCGGATTCGGGCTCGGCCGCGCCGGCCGTCGAGATCGGCGGCGACGACGAACGGCTCGTGCGCCAGCACGTCGTCGTCGGGCAACCAGGCGCCCTGCCCGTTGCGCAGCTGGAACTGGCCGGGCCGCCGTCGCGCGGCGAGCCGATCGGGGAACGCGGCGAGCAGCACCGCGCCCGCTCGGTCGGCGTCGATCAGGTCGGTGTCGAAGCGCACGCCCAGCCGCCGAGCGATGTCGGCCGCGCGGTCGCGGAGCCGCCGGACGGCTCGGCCGTCGGCGAGGTCGTGGCCGCCTCGCCCGGCGATCAGGCGGAGCCTGAGGCCGAGGTCCGTCGGCACCTCCTCGGACCGACCGCGCATCACGTCGCGCTCGTCGATCACCGCAGCGAGCGCGCAGCCGAGCGGTGACGGCTCGGCGACCAGCATCCGGGCGAGGCGGGGGTGAACGGGCAATCCGAGCATCGAGCGACCGGTGTCGGTCAGCCGCCCGCCCGCGAGCGCGCCGAGCTCGGTCAGCAGCTGCTGGGCCGACCGGACGGCCTTGGCCGGGGGCGGCGTCATGAACGACAGGTCGTCGATCGGGGTGCCCCAGGCGGCGACCTCGAGGACGAGTCCGGCGAGGTCGACGTCGTCGATCTCGGGGGTCCGGTGGGCCGCGCGCGATCCGTGCTCGACCTTGCTCCACAGCCGGTAGGCGGCCCCGGGTTCGAGCCGCCCGGCGCGGCCGGCTCGCTGATCGGCCGACGAGCGGCTGGTGGTGATCGTCGTCAGGCGCGTCATGCCGGTCCGGACGTCGAAGCGGGGGGCACGTGCGAGCCCGGAATCGACCACGACGCGCACGCCTTCGACCGTCAACGACGTCTCGGCGATGTCGGTCGCGAGCACGACGCGACGACGACCGGGCTGCGGACCGGCCAGGGCGGCGTCCTGCTCGGCCAGCGACAGGGCGCCGGCGAGCGGATGGACGTCGACATCCGACCCGACGGTGCCCTCGAGCGCCTGCTTGGTGCGCATGATCTCGCCGATGCCCGGCAGGAACACGAGCACGTCGCCGGGTTCGTCACGGAGCGCCTGCTGCACGGCAGCAGCGGTCGCGGCCTCGATGCGGTCTCGTCCGCGGCGCGGCAGCCATCGCACGTCGACCGGGTGCATCCGGCCGTCACTGGCGACGACCTCGACATCGGGGAGCACCGACGTCAGTGCGGCGGTGTCCGGAGTGGCGGACATGGCGACGATCCGGAGATCCGGACGGAGCGTGGCCGCGGCGTCGAGCGTGAGCGCGAGGCCCAGGTCGGTGGTCAGATTGCGCTCGTGCACCTCGTCGAAGATGACGACGCCGACGCCTGGCAGCTCGGGATCGTTCTGGAGCCGGCGGGTCAGGATCCCCTCGGTGACGACCTCGATGCGCGTCGACCCGCTCAGTCGTCGCTCGTCGCGAGTCTGGTACCCGACCGTCGAGCCGACCGGCTCGCCGAGGAGGTCGGCCATGCGCCGGGCCGCGGCTCGGGTGGCGAGCCGGCGTGGCTCGAGCACGACGATCCGCTGACCCGCCAGCCACGGCTCGTCGAGGAGCGCGAGGGGCACGAGCGTCGTCTTGCCGGCTCCCGGCGGGGCCACCAGCACCACCTGGCGTTTGGCGGACAGCGCGCGGCGGATCGCGTCGAAGGTCTCGACGACCGGGAGGTCGGGGAGGTCGGGACGGCGCTCGCTGGCGGCCACGCTCAGCCGAGCGCTGGCGAGCCGGCGAACGGGCCCGGATCGCCGGGGGCGGGAATCGTCGGTGCCCGCCAGCTCGTGGTGGCCGCGACGGCCTCGGCGACCTCGCGCCATTCGTCGGCGTTCCACCCCTCGGCGATCGCGACGGCCTCGGCGTCGACCCGGATGAACACGAACGCCGGCAGTTGGGTGAGGCCCATCGCGGTCACGACCGAGCGGTCCGGGTCACAGAACACCAGGAACTCGTCGGCCAACGGGCCGAGGAATGTCCGTGTGTCCTCCGCTCGGGCGGTGACGATGAAGTTCACGCGGGCGTGCGAGCCCCGCAGCTCCTCGAGGATGCGCACGGCGGTCTTCAACAGCCACGAGCTCTCGTTCGTGTAGGGGTCGAGCACGACGCTGGCCAGGTGGAACGTGGTCAACCACTCCTCGAGATCACGTGGTTGACCGTCGAGGGGGGCGAGGGTGAGATCGGTCGGCAGTTTCGTCACCACGGGGCCGGATCGTAGCTGGGTGCCCCATCTGCGCCAGCATCACCTACCGTACGAGCGTGCATCCGATCGAGCATCTGCGATACGTCGCACGGGCGCGCGGTGCAGACGCCTCGGCCCTCGTTCGTGAGGCCGCCGTGGCCCTCGGGTCGCTTCGGGCCGATCCGGCGGGGCTGGTCGTCGCCTGTCGCCGGATCGTCGAACGGCACCCTGATGCGGGCCCGTTGTGGTGGCTGTGCGCCCGCCTGCTCACCGCCGACGACCCGAACAGCCTCGCCTGGGAGCTCGCCGACGAGATCGAGGACGACCGGACGCCCAGGGCGGTCGCCGCCGCACTGCCCGACGAGGCCACGGTGCTGACGATCGGCTGGCCCGATGTCGCCGGGGCCGCACTGATGCGGCGAGGCGACGTCACCGTGCTGTGCGCCGACAGTCGTCACGAAGCCTCGTCGTTCATGCAGCGCCTCGAGCGCTACGACGTCGAGTGCGAGCCGATCCCTGCCGAGTCGCTGGCGCGCGCGGCGTCGATCGCGGACGTCGTGTTGGTCGAGGCCGTGGCTGCGGCGCCGTCGCGTGTGCTGGCCCCCGTCGGGTCGCACGTCATCGCTGCCGTGGCCCGTTCGGTGGATGTCCCTGTGTGGTTGGTCGCCGGCATCGGCCGCCGCCTGCCGATCGAATACGTCGACGCGATCGCCGAGCGTGTCGTGCGCGAGTCGGCGGTCTGGGATCTCGACGTCGACGATCTCCCGGTCGGCCTCGCGACGCACGTCGCCGGTGCCGAGGGTCTGAGCGACGACGTCGACTCGGCGCTGCGCCCCGACGTTCCGTGCGCGCCCGAGCTGCTCAGAGCGAGTCCGTTCTGACGAACCACCACTCGGCGACGGGCCGATCGATCGGTCAGAAGCCCTGGTGGGCGGGCGGGTAGCCCGTGAGCTCCTCGATCACCGCCTCGGCCTGGGCCTTGCGCGGCTCCATGACGTAGATGCGCGCCATCGGCTCTCGGGCGCCGAACCGGAGGTGCGAGGTGAAGTCCTCGCTCATGACGGCGGGGATCTCCCGCTCCCACAACTCGTGGAGCACGAGCTGGGCCTGCCACATGGGGAGCCAGGCAGCCTCGGAGGTCCGCTCGGGGTCGGGCGGCCTGGGCGGGTGCTTCCCGAACGCCCAGTTGAGGAAACCCATACGACAACAGTAATCGCCGGGTGCGGCCGCCGCTGCTCGTGCTCGGAGCGCTCGTGAGCAGCTGGGGTCTGCGGGCGAACGAACGGCTGGGCTCCCTCGCGCGCCGGTAGCGTCGGGTCGATGAACCGGCGGGTCGTTCGGCTGAGTGTCGTGGTGCTGCTCACCGCAGCGGCCTGCAGCTCGGGCGACGACGACGCCGGCGGGTCGGTCGAGGCGTGGTGCGCGGTCGCCGAGCGGATCGAGACCGCCGAGGACACGTTCGGCGACGAGATGTTCGACGAGGACGGCGCCCGGGGGGCGTTCGACGAGCTGAGTGCGATCCTCGCCGAGGGCCGCAATGTCGCGCCGGCCGCGATCTCGGGCGACGTCGACGAGATGGCCGACGCCGTCGATCGCTTCTCTGCGATCTTCGACGGCGTCGACTTCGACCTCGCCCGGGCCGACGACGATCAGCTGGCCGAGCTCGAGGCGCTGTCGTTCGAGCTCGACGACGCGTCTGCCGGCATCCGTGCGTTCAACGACGCCGAGTGCGAGCCGAGCGAGGCCGGGATCGCTGACGCAGTGAGTGGCACCGACGCCGCCGCCCCCGGGGCCGAGGGTGAGACGGCGTCGCCGGCAAGCACCGCGCCGCCGGCATTCTCCGGGGATGCCGACTCCCCCTGGTGCGTCGCCGCCAGGGACGTCGACATCACCGCCACGACCTTCGCGGCGGCGATGACCTCCCCGCCCGACCAGCTCGAGTCGTTCGTGACCGACGCACTCGGGCTGCTCGAGGCAGCGCAGCCCGACGCGCCCGCCGAGCTCGCCGGCCCCGTCGACACCACGGTGTCCGGTCTCCGAGACCTCGACGCCGCACTGCGCGACGCCGGCTACGACCTGCTCGACGCCGACCTCACGGCCTTCAATGCCGCCGCCGGCGATCTGGTGGTCGCCGGCGAGGTGATCGAGCGCTACAACGTCGAGGTGTGCGGCGTCGAACGGGTCGCCGGCGCCGGCGATGCGGTCGAGGCCGGCGACGGCGATGTCGACGACATGATCGGCGGCTCGATCCGCCAGCAGATCCTCGATCAGTTCACAGATCTCGGATTCACCCAGGCAGAGGCCGAGTGCGTGCTCGGCGAGATCGATGTCACCGACCCCGACCTCACCGAGGACTTCGGTGCATTCGCCGACGCGTTCGCCGCGTGCGGCGTCGACGTCGCCGACGACGCCCTCGTCGACGCCGATCTCGTCCAACAGTTCGCCGAGGACCTCACGGCCGAGCAGGTGAGCTGCCTGGTCGACCGGCTCGACCTGTCCGATCCCGCCCTGCTCGACGACCCGGTCGCGATCGCGGGCGTCCTCACCGAGTGCGGCGTCGACGTGTCCGCCCTGTTGGCCGGATGACCCGCCAGGATGGTGTGATGAGCCGATTCGATGCAGTGCTGTTCGATGCGGGCGGGGTGCTCGTGCTGCCCGACCCCACCGTGCTCGTCCCACTGCTCGCTCCGCTCGGCGGCTCCGAGCGCGTCGACGATCATCGGCGCGCCCACTACGCGGCCATGGCGCGCAAGTCGCTCGTGGGCTCGGCCGAGCGTGACTGGGACTCGTACAACGACGTGTACGTCGCCTCGGTCGGCGTGCACACGGCCGAGCTCGAGCACGCCGCAACGCTGCTCGACGCCACCCGGAGCGCCCATCTCTGGCGGTGGGCGATCCCCGAGACGGTCGCCGCGCTGGCGGCCCTGGCTGCCGCCGGCGTGCCGATGGGCGTGGTCTCGAACGCCTCCGGTCAGATCGAGGACCAGCTGCGGCGAAGCCGGATCTGCCAGGTCGGAGACGGCGACGGCGTTCCGATGCGGGTCGTCGTCGACAGCCACGTCGTCGGTGTCGCGAAGCCCGATCCGGCGATCTTCGACCACGCGCTGCCGCACTTCGACGGCTTCAGCCGTGATCGGGTGCTGTACGTCGGCGACTCGGTCACGATGGACATCGGCGCCGCCACGGCGGCCGGCCTGCATCCGGTGCTGATCGACCCGTACGACGACCACGACAGCGCCGACTTCGAGCGCATCCGTGCCGTCGGCGACATCGTCGACTGGTTCTGAACGTTACAGATGGTGTCAGACACCATCTGTAACGTCGGGTCAGGCGGTGAGGCGCCGCGCGATCACCTTCAGGCACAGTGTCTCGTCGGCGCCCTCGAAGATCGAGAGGACCCGGGCGTCGACGAACAGACGGCTGACCTCGTACTCCTCGGCGTAGCCGAACCCACCGTGGATCTGCAGCGCTTCGCGGGCCACCCACTCGGCGGCCTTGCAGACGTAGGCCTTGATCATGCTGGCCTCCATCGCGCCCTCGTCCCGGGCCATCATCTGGCCGACGGCGTAGGCGAACTGGCGGCTGGCCTGGATGATCATCGCCATCCGTCCGAGCTTGGCCTGCGTGAGCTGGTACTCGATGATGTTCGAGCCGAAGACGTTGCGGTTCTCGGCGTACTCGACCGCTGCCTCGTACGCGGCCTGCATCACGCCGACCGCCCGCGCCGCCGTCTGCAGCCGGCCGTTCTCGAACCCGGCCATCTGGAGGTAGAAGCCCTTGCCGAGCCCGTCGTCGCCGCCGACGAGGTTCTCGGCGGGCACCCACCAGTCCTCGAGCGCGATCTCGTAGGAGTGCATGCCGCGGTACCCGATCGTGTCGATCGGGCGGCCCTCCATCTTGCCCACGCGCTCGGCGCCGTCGACGGTCACCGGATCCTGGCTGAACTGGAAGCCGTGCGCCTCGCCGCGCGGCTTCGGCACGATGAAGAGGCTGAGGCCGCGGTGGCCCTTGCTGCGGTCGGGATCGGTGCGGGCGAGCAGCGCCAGGGCTTCGGCGCGGGCGCCGAACGTGCACCACGTCTTGACGCCGTTGATCACGTAGCCGTCGGCGCCGTCAGGACCGGTCGCCGGGGTCGCGGTGACCTTGATGCCGGCGACGTCGGAGCCGTAGTCCGGTTCGGTCACGGCGACAGCGGGCATCACCTCGGCGGCAGCCAGCTTGGGCAGCCACTCGAGCTTCTGCTCCTCGGTGCCGCCCTTGACGAGGGCACGGGTGAGGATCTCCGGACGCGTGATCAGCGAGCCGCCGATGCCGAGGCTGGCCCGGCTGAGCTCTTCGGTGGCGACCACCATCGCGGTGTACTCGTCATCGCCGCCCTCGCTGAACCCGCCGTAGTCGGCCGGCACGGACAGCCCGAACGCACCGATCTCGGCGAGCCCGCTGACGATCTGCTCCGGCACGTCGCCGTTCGTGCGGTGCACGTGCTCGGCGTGGGGGGCGACGACGTCGGCGGCGAACGCCCGGAACGTGTCCTGCACCATCTCCATGTCGTCGTTGAGATGGCGAGGACCCGGCGTCGTGGCGAGCGATGCGAGGAACTCGGGATCGCGGTAGCGGGCGACGAAGTCGCTGGCGATCGATGCCGAACCGACGCCCCACAGCGTCTCGCGGCCGATCAGCTTGGTGCTGAGATCGTGGATCGCGTCGGCCGCGAAACCACAGGTCAAGCGGGCTTCGACCTCGCCCTTCGCGCCGTAGTCGAGCAGACCTCGCGCCGTGGTGATGCCGGCACCGGCGTGTGCGAGCTCGTAGGCGAAGACCTGTTGCTGGTCCGGGCCGCCGAGCTCGGTCAGCCGCGTGATCGCAGCGGCGATGACCTGCTCGGCCTCGGTGAGCGCGGCGGCCGCCGCGTCGAGGTCGCCGGCGAGTGCTGCGCCGGATGCGGGGGAGGCGCCACTGGCCGCGCCCGTGGCGTTCGCGTCGATGATCGTGTCGGCCATGGGTCCAACTTACCGCGCAGTAACCGTGCACCGCCTGGTCGAGTCGAGCTGCCAACCTGTGACGCATGGCGAGCGTGTGCGTGTTCTGCGGGTCCAACGACGGTGCCGACCCGGCGTTCCGATCGGCGGCGAGCGAACTGGGCGCCGCACTGGCCGGCGGCGGGCACCGATTGGTCTACGGCGGCGGCCGTGTCGGGCTGATGGGTGCGGTGGCCGACGCAGCGCTCGCAGCCGGCGGCGAGGTGCTCGGCTTCATGCCCGAGGCGCTGGTCGAGCGCGAGATCGGCCACAACGGGCTCACCAAGCTGCTGGTCACCGACTCGATGCACACCCGCAAGGCGGCCATGGCCGATCATGCCGACGGCTTCATCGCCTTGCCCGGCGGCTTCGGCACGCTCGACGAGGTCGTGGAGATCTTGACCTGGAACCAGATCGGCACGATCGCGAAGCCAGTTGCGTTCCTCGACGTCGACGGCTACTTCGGCTCGCTGTTCCGCTTCTTCGACGACGCGGTCTCATCGGGACTGATCAACGACATGCACCGCTCGATGGCCCAGCGCGCCGAGACGATCCACGACGCGATCGGCATCGCCACCGGCCCGGCTCCCGGCAGCCCGAGCAAGTGGACCGATCCCTCGGTCCGCTGAGCGGATCAACCGCGTTGATCGAGCAGCCAGTCGCTGATCTGCTGCACGAAGGCGTGGAGCTGCACCACGTCGTTCAGTGAGTCGAGCACGACCTGGTCGTCGACTTCCACGTACTGGTGCACGAGCACGTTCCGGAACCCGACGCCGCGAGCGAGGCTCGCCGCCAGGTCCTCGTCGATGACGCCGTGCGCGCCGAGCGACCGGATCGCGGCTGCGTTCGTGTCGGGTGCGGGGTGGCGCTCCGACGAGGTGATGTGCTGGGCGACGTCGATGCAGCCCTCGATCGCCGTCACGAACAGGTACTTCACGCCGTCGAGCCACAGCTCGTGACGGTCGCCCACGGGCGTCTTGGCCGCTCGATCCAGGCGAGCCGCTCGATCCCCGACGCTCCGCAGGAGCCGCGCGACGCGGCCCTCATCGACCATGGGCGGCCGCCTCCAGGAAGTCTCGGTGTGCGCGCTCGAACCGCGGCCGCTCGTCCAGCCAGATCTTGCGGGTGTCGGCGACCCAGCGCACGCGGGCGGGCGGATCGTCGTCGAACAGCAGCTCGCCCTCGAGCGCGATCCGCCCGGCGAGCTCGAGCGG
>NZ_JASJCS010000036.1 GCF_030065885.1 Ilumatobacter sp.
ACCGGGACGATCGATCAAGAGCTTCCGCGTCCCAGGCTCGATGCTCGACCAGCAACACCCGAACGCCAAGGTCGGCGACAAGCACTTCCGCGGTTCGGGCACGTCGCAGTCGGCGGCGGTGGTCAGCGGCTTCGCGGCTGCGACGTGCCCGAACCGCGGAAGTGCTTGTCGCCGACCTTGGCGTTCGGGTGTTGCTGGTCGAGCATCGAGCCTGGGACGCGGAAGCTCTTGATCGATCGTCCCGGTGCGACGACGTCGGGGGCTCGGTAGGCGTTCCCGCGAGAGCTCCACGGTGCGACCTTGTCGGAGTAGCCGTCGCTGTCGTACGACTCGGTGCCGCCGACCGCGATGACGTAGGGCGAGATCGCCGGGCTGTCGATCCCGGGTGCTCCGTTGCCGCGGTTGCCCGCGGCGGCGACGACGACGATGCCGGCGTCCCAGGCGCGCTCGACGGCGATCGACAGCGGATCGCCGAGGTTCGTCGCGACGCCGTCCACGCCGAGCGACAGGTTCAGGACGCGGATGTTGAGCCCGTTGTCGTTCTTGTGCTCCACCACCCACTCGATGGCGGCGATGACCTGCGCGATGTCAACGGCGCCCGTCGCATCGGCGACCTTCAGGCTCACGAGTCGGCTCTCGGGGGCGATCCCGACGACCTCGCCGCCGTCGTCGCCGGCGATGATGCCGGCGAGGTGGGTGCCGTGGCCGTAGGTGTCGAGGTTGGCGACGTTCTGGAAGCCGCCCTCGTTGGACAGGTCCGGTCCGTGCAGCATCTTGCCGGGTTGGTCGAGTCCGACGACGGGCGCGACGCCCGAGTCGATGATCGCGACGTCGATGCCCTGGCCGCGGTGGCCTCCCGCGTAGAGCCCGGCGGCCGCCTTCTCCGTGATCAGTGCCAGTGGCACCGGCTGGCCCGGCTTCACCTCCATCGAGAGCGTGAGGGCCGACGACGCCGGCGCGATGGTGTCGGCCGCCGGCACCGCGACGCCGGCCTCGGCTGCAGCTCCGCTGCCCGCGCCGGTCGAGCCGGTCACAGTGAGCGCGACGGCGGCAGCGACGATGGTGGCTGCAGCGGTCAAGCGGCGGCGGTGTCTCACGAGGGGCTGTTGCACGTGTGGTCCTTCGGCAGTGTCGGTGTGGTCGTACTGTTCATCGCTCGGCGTGGTCGTCTCGTTACGAGGCGAGGGTCAAGGTCTGGGCAGGGTTTCTGGTCGGTGCTTGAGGTGGCTGCACCGTGGACCTCACCCCGCTGACCAGGGCGTTCGCGAGGTGGCTCCGTCGCGCCGCCACCTGCCGAGCCGGCACGTGCCGAGCGCTGCAGACTGAGCGCAGCGCCCGGCGACGGAGGGTGAGCACGGGTCGCTCACTCCCAGCAGGCCCCGGACCAGCTGCTGCCCGACCAGCTGCTGCCGGACCAGGACGAGCCGGACCAACTGGAGCCGGACCAACTGGAGCCGGACCAACTGGAGCCGGACCAGGACGAGCCGGACCAACTGCTGCCGGACCAGGAGGAGCCGGACCAGCTGCTGCCGGACCAGGAGGAGCCGGACCAGCTGCTGCCGGACCAACTGGAGCCGGACCAGGACGAGCCGGACCAGGAGGAGCCGGACCAGTCGTCTTCGCCGGTCCAGGCGGAGGTCGACTCGCTGGCTGCGACCCAGGCGACCGGGTCCCAGGTGGCGCCGGTGACGGTGATCTCGCCGACGAGCGGCTCACCGCCGATCTCGACGTGGTCGTCGCCGCGGGCGGCCTCGAGCGAGCCGAGCCCGGTGGCCGGTGCCCACGTCGTCGAGATCGAGCTCGGCGATGCGTGCATCGCCTCCGCGAGGTCGACGACGCCATGGCCCTTGACGATGTCGAAGTGCATGATCGACTCCGCCGACTCCATGAGCAGCGTCTTCACCTGATCCGGGGTGAGATCGGGACGCTGCTGGAGGAGCAGGGCGGCGGCGCCGGAGACGACGGCCGCGGACTGCGACGTGCCGGATCCCTTGAACAGCCGGTCGTCGTCGGCGACGTGGCCGCTGGTGTGCTCGATGTCGATCCGTGAGCCGGGCACACGAAGGCTCGTCACCGAGACGCCCGGCGCGAGCACGTCGGGGTTGCGGGTCATGTCGCCGGAGGGCGCCCACCAGGGGACCGACCAGTACTCGTCGGAGCCGTAGGCCGTGAGCTCGGCCGCCGAGACGGCGAGCACGTGGGGGTTGGTCGCCGGGTTGGCGAGGCCGAACGACAACATGCCCTCGTTGCCGGCCGACGTGACGACCACGATGCCGTGGTTCCAGGCGTTCTCGATCGCCTTCGACAGCGGGTCGTCGACGTACGACTGGGTGCCGGTGGTGTTGTAGGAGAGGTTGAGCACCCGGATGTTCAGATCACCGCTGTTGCGGTGCTGGACCACCCAGTCGATCGCCGCGATCACCTGCGACACGTCGACGGCGCCGGTGTGGTCGGCCACCTTGACCGAGACGAGGCCGGCGTCGGGTGCGACGCCGAGGAAGTCGCCGGGCTGCGGGTTCAGCGGGTCGGCGCCGGGCGTGCGGCCGGCGATGATGCCGGCCATGTGGGTGCCGTGGCCGTAGGTGTCGAGACCGGCGACGCCGTCCACGCGTCCCTCGAAGGAGAGGTCGGGGCCGACGAACACGTCGGTCGTCGAGAGCTCGGCGACGGGAGCGACGCCGGTGTCGATCACGGCGACGTCGATGCCGGCGCCGGTGTAGCCGGCCGCCCACATGTCGTCGGCGCCGATCTGATCGACGACCTCGCCGAGGCTCGTCACGCCGTCGTGGACCGTCGTCGCCGTGTCGGTGGTCTCGGCGACCGTGGCGCTGTCGAGCGCCTGGGTTGTCGATGCCTCGGTGGTGCTGGTGGTGGACCACCACGACCAGGTGGGGCTGTCGGACGTCGACGTCTCGGAGCCAGTGCTCTTCTTGTCGTCCTCGTCGTCCTTGTCGTCCTTGTCGTCGTCACGCTCGTCGTCGTCTGACTCGTCCCAGCTCGACCAGCTGCCGCTCCATGCCTGGGCGACACCCGACGAGGCTCCGAGACCGAGCGTGGCGACGAGTGCGACGGCGACGCCGCGTCGGCGGCGGCTGTGGATGTGTGTCCTGCGCCTCATCACGACCACCCGTTGGCGCTCCAGGTGGCGCCGTTCCAGTCACCGCTGCTCCAGGTGGCGCCGCTCCAGGTGGCGCCGGACCACGTGGCGCCGGACCAGGTGGCGCCGCTCCAGGTGGCGCCACTCCACGTGGCGCCGAGCCAGTCGGCGGCGGACCAGGTGGCGCCGCTCCACGTGGCGCCGGACCAGGTGGCCCCGGACCACGTCGCGCCGGACCAGGTGCCGCCGGACCACGTCTCGTCGTTCTCGTCGGGGGATTGGACGTCGGCCGTCGGGTCGCTGGTCTCGTCGTGGGTGTCGACATTGCCGTTGTCGCTGGCGTCGTGGGTGGGTAGGGCCCGCTCGTACTCGTCGGCCGGGAGGTGGGTGATCGGGCTGTAGCTCAGGGTGCGGCTGCCACGGATGTGGCCGTCGCCCTGCCGGCTGGTGGAGACGTCCTCGAGGCGAAGTGCGCGCTCCTCGATCGTGTCCTTGACCTGGTCGGCGGTGAGCTCGGGGCGCTCGGCGATCAGGGCGGCTGCGAGGCCGGCGACGACCGCCGAGGACTGGGAGGTGCCCGACCCACGGAAGAAGTGGGTGTTGTAGACGGCGCTCGGGGTGTCGTCGTCGATCGTCGAGCCGGGAACCCGGTACGAGGCGATCGAACGGCCCGGGGCCACGACGTCGGGGACCCGGGTCGCATCACCGCGGCCCGACCAGGACGGGACGGTGCGCTCGTCGAGGTCGTCGTCGTCATCGTCGCCACCGGCGGAGTCGGATGCGCCGACCGCGATCACGTACGGGCTGACGGCGGGGGAGTCGAGGTGGGCCTGGGTCTCGCCACGGTTGCCGGCGGCGACCACGACCACGATGCCGGCGTCCCAGGCGCGCTCGACCGCCGCGGAGAGGAGGTCGCCCTGGTTGCTCGACACGTCGGCCTGGCCGAGCGCGAGGTTGAGGACCCGGATGTTGAGCCCGTCGCTGTTGCGATGCTGGATGACCCAGTCGATCGCCGCGATCACCTGGGGGACGGTCGTCGCGCCGTCGGCGCCGGCGACCTTGAGCGACACGATCCCGGCCCCGGGCGCGATCCCTTCGGCGCCGGCGCGCTCGCCGGCGATGATGCCGGCGATGTGGGTGCCGTGGCCGTAGGAGTCGAGGTAGGCGGCGTCGGGGTCTTCGCTCTCGTCGGACAGGTCGGGCCCGTGCATGACCTTGTCGCCGTCGAGGCCGTCGACCGGCGCGACGCCGGAATCGACGACGGCGACGTCGACGCCCGCGCCCAACGTGAGCGGTGACGAGTAGCCGAGCACGTCGCGGCGGAGGTTCGACAGGGTGACGACGCCCGGCCCGTTGTCGTCGTCGTCGAGGAACTCGACCATCGAGAACCGCAGCTCCTCGCCGAGGTCGGACGGACCATCGTTCGTCGAGGACGGCGCAAACGCCGCTGCGGCCAGCGCGACGAACGCAGCCGTGGCGACACCGCCACGCCACCGCCGCGGGACGCGGCCTCTGGTATTCGTCGCTCGCTGTCTCATCGGGATCTCCTGTCCGTTGCTGTGGTCTCGGCGACCCACGGGCTCGGTTCGACGACAGTGCTCGTCGACGGTCTCGGTGGATCGCTGTTATAGGGAACAACGCTCGGCGTGGCAGGGCCGTTACAGAAAGTGGCTCAAGGTTCGCTCAATCAGGGCGGCGGGCCGACCCTCGGGCGTGCCGTCAGGTGACCGACGGCGCCGGCAACGCGGCGGTGAGGCCCTGGCCCGGTTCGTCGAGCAGGCGGCGCAGGCGTCCGAGCGCCCGGTGCGTGAGCACCCGGACGTTGGCCTCGCTCTGCCCGGTGAGCTCGGCGACCTGGGCGACCGGCAAGTCGTGGATGACGCGCAGCGCCACGACCTCGGCCGCATCGGGCTGCAGCACGCGCAGCCAGGTCATCACCGAGTCGAGCGAGTCCTCGAAGCCCGCGTGCGCGGGTGCCACGAGCGTCGACCGCTCGGCCTCGACGGCTGTGGCCTGACGCTGCGCACGCCGCGCCTCGTCGATCGATCGCCGGCCGGCGATCGTGAAGATCCAGCGCCGGAACGCATCGCCGTCACCGGCGAACCGATCGATGCTGCGTCGCACGTCGATCCACACCTGGCTGGCGATGTCCTCGGCGGCCGTCCTCCCGCGGCCGCGGAGCAGCCCGAGCAGCTGCGGCTGGTAGACGATCCACAGATCGGCGAGCGCGTCGACGTCGCCGCTTCGAGCCCGGTCGAGCGTGTCGGCATCCGCGACGTCGGGGTGTTGCGCGCGCTCCATGCCCGAGACCGTCCGGTGTTCGGTCTCGGGATGCACGTCGGGTCGTCCCGGTCGTCGCACGAATCTCGCCGCCACAGTCGACAGATCCATCGGCCGGCTGCGGACGGTCGTGAGAGGCGTTCACTCAAGATTCCCTCAGCCCACGCCGGAGGCGCAGCGACAGGCCGCCGTCGGGAAGACTCTGGTGATGTCGCTGGATGGGCACGAGCCCGAGCACTGGTTCGAGCCGGTCGCCGAGCACCTCGGTCGTGCCTACCTGCGCTACTCGTTCACGAAGGGCACTCGACAGGAGGTCGACTTCCTCGTGTCGGCCCTGGGTCTCGAGCAGGGAACGCGGGTGCTCGACGTCGGTTGCGGTCCCGGTCGGCACGCCCATGCCCTGGCGGCGTCCGGCATCGTCGTGCACGGGATCGACATCAGCCGGCGGTTCGTCGAGCTCGCCCGCCGCGACGCCCCGCCCGGCGCGACGTTCGAGCGACTCGACGCCAGGGAGCTGCCGTTCGATGCGGAGTTCGACGCCGCGATCTGCCTCTGTCAGGGTGCGTTCGGGCTCATGACCGCTGACGGTCACGACGAGACCGTGATCGACGGCATCGCACGCGCACTTCGCCCGGGCGGCCGGCTCGCGCTCACCGCCTTCAGTTCGTACTTCGTCGTCAAGCACTGGCAGGACGCGGAGTTCGACGCGGCGACCGGCGTCAACCACGAGCGCACCGAGATCCGCGACGAGGACGGCACCGCGGTGGAGACGAGCCTCTGGACCGGCTGCTACACGCCGCGCGAGCTGCGACTGCTGTGCGCCGCCCACGGCCTGGTCGTCGACTCGATCAGCAGCGTCGAGCCCGGGGCCTACGGGTTCGAGTCGCCGACCGTCGACTCGGCCGAATTCCTGCTCCTCGCCACCCGCTGCGCACCGTCGGCCGACCACCGTGCACCCACATCGGAGCCGTGACCGGGCTCGTGTTGGAAACACATGGGTACTGGTAGCATGGAGCGCTGCGTTGGGCGCTCTTCCGCTCACGCACTCCTGTCCAGTACCGAAAGCAGCCCGTTCCTTGTCCGACACCACGACGACTCCGCCCGCCTCCGACTCCACGTCCGTGACCGCAACAGACTCGACGATGGGGACCTTCGACGACGAGGGCAACTACACCCCGCGTGAGGTCGTCTCGAACGACCTCGGCATGAGCTTCGCCGACGCGATCGACGGCACCATCGTCGAGGTCGAGGACGGCCAGATGGTCAACGGCACGGTCGTCAAGATCGACAAGGACGAGGTCCTGCTCGACATCGGCTACAAGAGCGAGGGCGTGATCCCGAGCCGCGAGCTCAGCATCCGCAACGACGTCAACCCGGCCGAGATCGTCGGTCTCGGCGAGGAGATCGAGGCCCTGGTGCTCACCAAGGAGGACAAGGAGGGCCGCCTGGTCCTGTCAAAGAAGCGTGCGCAGTACGAGCGGGCGTGGGGCACGATCGAGGCCAAGAAGGAAGCCGACGAGATCGTCGAGGGCCCGGTCATCGAAGTCGTCAAGGGCGGCCTGATCGTCGACATCGGCCTGCGCGGCTTCCTCCCCGCATCGCTCGTCGAGCTGCGGCGCGTCCGCGACCTGGCGCCGTACATCGGCAGCACCGTGCAGGCGAAGATCATCGAGCTCGACAAGAACCGCAACAACGTCGTGCTGTCCCGCCGGGCCTACCTCGAGGAGACGCAGAAGGAGACCCGCGACAGCTTCCTCAACAACCTCAAGATCGGCGAGGTCCGCGAGGGCACGGTGTCGTCGGTGGTGAGCTTCGGTGCGTTCGTCGACCTGGGCGGCATGGACGGTCTCATCCACGTCAGCGAGCTGTCGTGGAAGCACGTCGACCACCCCGGCTCGGTCGTCGCAGTGGGCGATCCCGTCAAGGTGCAGGTGCTCGACGTCGACTTCAGCCGCGAGCGCATCAGCCTCTCGCTCAAGGCCACGCAGGCCGACCCGTGGCAGGAGTTCGCCGAGACCCACGAGGTCGGTCAGCTCGTCTACGGCCGTGTCACCAAGCTCGTCCAGTTCGGTGCGTTCGTCCAGGTCGGCGACGGCATCGAGGGCCTCGTGCACATCTCCGAGATGTCGGCGCACCACGTCGACTCGCCCGAGCAGGTCGTCACGCCCGGCGAGGAGCTGTGGGTCAAGATCATCGACCTCGACCTCGCCCGCCGCCGCATCAGCCTGTCGATCAAGCAGGCCGCCGAGGGTGGCGAGCTCGCCGCCGAGTACCGCGAGCACTTCGAGATCGACGAAGAGGGCAACTGGGCCACCAGCAGCGACGAGGTCGAGGCTGCGTGGGCCGAGTTCGAGAGCGCGGACGCCGGCGAAGCCGGCGCCGACGGCGAAGCCGGCGCCGACGGCGAAGCCAGCTCCGACGGCGAAGCCAGCTCCGACGGCGAAGCCGGCGCCGACGCAGAGGCACCGGTCGACGCCGTCGCCGACTCCGACGACGCCTGATCCCACCTCGATGCTCGTCGTCGGGTTGACGGGCGGCATCGGCGCCGGCAAGTCGACGGTGTCGGCGTTGCTGGCCGAGCGAGGCGCGGTGATCGTCGATGCCGACCAGATCGCCCGCGACCTGCAGCGGCCGGGGAGCCCCGTGCTCGATGCGATGGCCGCCCGCTTCGGCGATGACATCGTCGGTGCTGACGGCTCCCTCGACCGGTCTGCCGTGGCCGCGATCGTGTTCGGCGAGTCCGAGGAGGCGAAGCAGGCGCTGGCCGATCTCAACGGCATCGTGCACCCGGCGATGCAGGACGAGATCCGGGCGCAGATCGACGCCCACGCGGACACGGATCGCATCGTGGTGCTCGACTTCCCACTCCTCGGCGAGAACCCGCGCGACGACCTCGCCGCGACGATCGTGGTCGACGTGCCGACCGACATCGCCGTCGAGCGCCTCGTCGAGTTCCGTGGCATGGACGAGACCGACGCCCGCAACCGTGTCGCCAGCCAGGTGACCCGCGAGGAGCGGCTCGCAGGATCGACCCACGTCGTCGACAACAGCGGCGACCTCGAGCAGTTGCGGCACGAGGTCGACGGGCTCTGGCACGCCCTCGTCGAGTTGCGCAACGGCTGAGCGACCGGTCGGGTGGTCAGGCGCCGTCGAGCGTCGCGAGGTCGAGCAACGCCTCGACCTCGCCGTGTTCGACCCGACCGGTCGGCACGAACCCGAGTCGCTCGTAGAACCGCGCCGGGCTCCCCACGGCGTCGGGTACCCAGCTCACCGCCAGATGGGTCGCGCCGGCGCGCCGGCGTTCGCGGGCGATCCGGTCGATCGCGGTCCGACCGATACCACGACCCTGGTGGCGGACGTCGACCAGGAATCGCCACAGGTACGGGTGAGGCACGCCCTCGTGCGGCTCCGCGAGCATGACGAAGCCGGCCAGCTCACCGTCCGCCTCGATCGCGCGATACCAGGGCTCGAGCGGCATCCCACCTCTGATCGGGGGCACCAGTGCCTGGGCCAGCGACACGAGCACGGGGGCGACGAGCTCGCGCTGCGAGAACGCCCGATCGAGCTCGCCGACGGCACGTACGTTGGCATCGGTGACCGCGACGAGCTCGACGGAGCCGGCCGGCCCCGTCGGGCGACCACGCCACCTGCGCCACTCGTCGGCGAGCACCGAGAACCGCGTGTCGTCGGCCCATTCGCCGCGCACGAACGCCGCGCCACGGGCCGTCCCGACGTAGACGAAGCCGCATCGCTCGAGCACGCGTGCCGAGGCGAGGTTGCGCGGATCGAGGGTGGCTGCGATCCGGTGCACGCGGCGCCGTAGGAACAGCCACTCGACGATCGCCTCGACGGCTTCGACGGCGTATCCCGAACCCTGGCGTTCGGGCGCGAGCGTGTACCCGATCGTGGCGAACTGCGCATCGTCGTCGAGCCAGACCGCCACGTCGCCGACGAGCGTGCGGTCGGCCTCGAGCGCGAGCTGCACCCAGTGACCCGGCGAGGGCCCGCCGAGCGACTGGCACTGGTCGACCAGCTCGTGGGCGAGGTCGCGGGTGTAGGGGAGTTGCCAGTCCTGGTACCGAGCGACCTCGTCGAGGTTGCGGTACCGAGCGAACTCCGTGATGTGCTCGCGCGACAGCGGCCTGATCTCCAACCGCTCGGTGTCGAGCCGGAATGCGAGCCGAGGCACGCAGCCATTCAAGCGCACCGTGACGGCCGGTGGCCGCGTCGTGCACCGTCACCGCTGCTTGGCGAGTCGGCGCACGCGTTGCACCCAACCGGACCCGGGCATCTTGCCGCCCCTCACGTCCTCGAACTGGCTCACGCCGAGCCGGAAGAACTCCTCACCCTTGAGCAACAGGGGCAGGATGGGCTTGCCCTTCTTCTCCGCTCGCTGAATCTCCCGCTCGACCCAGACGGAGTCCTCGGCAGCAGGCGTCATCACGATCACGAACACCGAGCAGCGATCGATCGCATCTCGAATCACCTGCGTCCAGCGGGTCCCGTAGTCGATGCCTGCCTTGTCGGTCCAGCACGACAGCCCGGCTTTGCGGAGATGGCCGACGAGCTCGTCCACGTAACCCTGATCGTTGCGGCTGTAGGACACGAAGATCGGCGGCGGTACCTCGGCAGCTCGAGCTCGATCCGGCGCGGGCTTCTTGGTCGGGACCTCGTTCGCCGCCGACTTCTTCGCGGCCGCCCACATCGCCGGCTGCGTCCCGGTCGCGGTGTCTCCGGTCGTCGTCGCGGTGGAGCGCTGACGCAGCGCCGGCTGCGGGCCGCGGGTCGTCAGGAGCTTGTCGACCGCATCCTTCCAGTCCGCCGGGATGGTGCGGTCCGCTGCGAGCCAGATCGACACCTTCGGCTGCTGCGTGCCCTGCGGCGTGTACGGGCCGTAGGTGTAGGCCTGCTTGGAGGCGTCCTCCTCGACGGCCATCCAGACTCTGACGTCGTGGGGGCCTTCCTTGGTGATCACGCGCCAGCCTGCACTCTCCACGTGGGCGCGGACATCTGCCATGAACCGACGCGGCGCGTCCACGTTCTTGATGTAGCAGGTCGTGGACATCCCGTCGCCGCCCGCTCGCGGGCGCGGGGCGTCGCCCGGTTGTCGGTTTCCCAGGAGCGTGTCGACGGTGCGCTTCCAGTCGGCCGGGATGGTGCCGTCGGATCCGATCCAGATCGACACCTTCGGCTGCTGCGTGCCCTGTGCGGTGTAGGGGCCGAACGTGTACGCCTGCTTGGACTCGTCGTCGTCGATGGCCATCCAGATCGTCACGTCGTGCCCTCCGGGCTCGGTGACCACCCGCCAGCCGGCGCTCTCGACGTGGACGCGGACGTCTGCCATGAACGAACGCGGCGCGTCCACGTTCTTGATGTAGCAGGTCGCCGCCACGCCTCCACCCCACCACATCGCGCCGTGGCACGCCAGTGGTTGCTCGCGCCCGGGCGGTTGCGGACGTGGCACCCGCAGCAGCGATCGGCGCGACACCTCGACGTCGCCGGCGTGGCCGCGGGTCCTGGCCGAAACCCGGTCGTCCGGTCCAGAATGAGCCTGGTGAGATGGCCTGGCGCCGCAGCTGCGATGTCGTTCCTGTCGGGTGGGTCGGACGCTGGCGGGTTGCTCGCCGCTGCGGCGGCCGTGGCGCTCGTCGACTGGTGGGCCGTCGGCACCGGGCATCGTCGCGTCGAGCGCGTCGCCAAGCCGGCGACCATGGCGTTGCTCGTCGCGGTCGCCGCCGTCGCCGGTGATCTCGACGGGGCGGCACGGGCGGCGCTCGTCGTCGGAGCAGCGATGGGCCTCGTCGGCGACGTGGCGCTGCTCGGCGAGGGCGAGTCCGCGTTCATGGCCGGTCTCGGCGCGTTCGCGGTCGGCCATCTGTCGTACGCGGTCGCAGCCGTGCTCATCGACGTCGACCCGATCTGGGCCGTGCCCGGCCTCGTCTTCATCGGCGCGCTCCTCGGGTTCCGGTTCGTCGGGCGGACGCTGCCGGGCGCGCGTCGGCACGGTGGGCCGCTGCTCGCCGGTGCGGTTGTCGTGTACGCGGTCGTGATCTCGGCGATGGTGGTGAGTGCCTGGGCGACCGGCTGCTGGCTCGCGGCGCTGGGCGCGATGCTCTTCGCCGTCAGCGACTGGGTGCTCGGCTACCAGCGCTTCGTCGGGCCACTCCCAGGACGCCGGCTCTCGGTGATGATCCCCTACCATGTCGGCCAGGCGATGCTGATCGTCGGGTTGGCCACGGCGTGACCGGCCCGCTGCCACCCCGGTCGGTCTCGCGTGACCGAACGCTGACGAGGGGCCGCACCCATGCCAATCGAGTTCACGCACAACCCGCGACCGACGGTCGGGGTCGAGCTCGAACTGCATCTCGTCGACCGCGACTCGGGTGACCTGGTCTCGGCGGCCAACCACGTCCTGGAGGCGATGGGAGCCCGCTACCCGGGCGGCGAGCATCCACGCGCCAAGCACGAGCTCTTCCAGAGCACCGTCGAGATCATCACCGACGTGTGCACGACGCCCGCGGAGGTTCATCGCGACCTCCGCTGCACCCTCGACGAGCTGACCGCGCTGACCGAGCAGCAGAACATCGTGCCCATGAGCGCCGGCACGCACCCCTTCGCCCGGGCGAGCGAGCAGCTGGTGAGCCCGGCCCCTCGGTACCACGATCTCATCGAGGCGATGCAGTGGCCGGCACGGCGGCTGCTGATCTGCGGGACGCACGTCCACGTCGCCGTCCCCGACGGCGAGCACGCCATCACCGTCATCAACGAGTTGACCCGCCACCTCCCCCTGTTCCTGGCGCTGTCGTCGTCGAGCCCGTTCTTCGAGGGTGAGGACTCGGGTCTGGCGTCGGCCCGCTCGAAGGTCTTCGAGTCCCTGCCCACGGCCGGGCTGCCCCCGCAGATCGCCGACTGGGTCGACTTCGAGTCGTTCATGTCGACCTTGCTCGACTCCGAGTGCATCTCGTCGATCCGCGAGGTCTGGTGGGACATCCGGCCGCACCCCGACTTCGGCACGGTCGAGCTGCGGATGTGCGACGCGACGCCGACCCTCAGCGAGGCGACCGCCCTGGCAGCGCTCGCGCAGGCCCTCGTGGTCTGGTGCGGGCGCCACATCGACGCCGGCACGCTGCCGGCGCCGCCCCGCGAGTGGACGGTCCGCGAGAACCGGTGGCTGGCGGGCCGGTACGGCATGGACGCCACCCTGATCGTCGAGGATCCCGCCGGCGAGAACGTGCGCCGTCGACCGGTGCGAGAGCTCGTGGAGGAGCTGCTCGACGAGCTGAAGCCGGTCGCTGAGGAGTTGGGATCGGCGGCCGAGCTGGCCGACGTCCGCACGATCCTGGCGGCCGGGTCGGGGACCGAACGGCAGCGGCGCCTGATCGACGACGGCGGTACGCTCCCTGACGTGGTGCACCACCTCGCTCGCGAACTCGCCGACGACCGACCGCTGGTATGACGTCGACGCCCTCGGCGGTCGAGCGGCCGATCGACACCTGGCTCGCCGCCCACGGCGAGGGTCTGATCGCACTCCGCCGCAACCTCCACGCCCATCCCGAGCTGAGCGGCGAAGAGTACGCCACGACCGATCTGGTGTACGAGCGCCTGCACCTGGCCGGCCTGTCGCCGGTACGGCTGACCAGCGGCACCGGCCTGGTCTGCGACATCGACGCCGGCGAGGTCGCCGGGCCGATCTTCGCCCTCCGGGCCGACATCGACGCCCTCGGCATGCACGACGAGAAGGACGTCCCGTATCGCAGCCAGGTCCCGGGGGTGTCGCACGCCTGCGGCCACGACGTGCACACGGCCGTCATGCTCGGCGCCGCGCTGTTCTTCGCGCATCATCGCGATGAGCTGCCCGGCAGGCTCCGGATGATCTTCCAGCCGGCCGAGGAGCGCGTGCCGGGCGGCGCGCTCGACGTGCTGGCCGACCGAGCGCTCGACGGCGTCGACGGCATGATCGGCTTCCACTGCGACCCGAAGCTCGACGTCGGCCGCATCGGTCTCCGCGCCGGCGCCATCACCAGCGCGGCCGACATGGCGCGCATCGTGCTGACCGGGTCCGGCGGCCACACGGCCAGGCCCGAGCAGACGGTCGACATGGTCACGCTCGCCGCCACGGTCATCACCGAGTTGCCGCGACTCGTCGCCGAGGCGTGCGGTGGTTTCGATCGGGTGCGCTTCGTGTTCGGCTCGGTGCACGCCGGCGACGCCGCCAACGTGATCCCGACGCACTGCGAGCTCAAGGCGTCGGTCCGCACGCCGGTGCCCGAGGTGTGGGACAAGCTGTCCGACATCGTCGGCCGGGCGCTGACCGACCTGCTCGACGGGTCAGGAGCCGGGTTCGAGCTCGACTACACCGACGGTGTGCCGCCGGTGGTCAACGACGCCGCGATGACCGAGCTGGTGCGCACCGCGGCGCTGGGCGAGTTGGGCGCTGACGCGATCACGCCTGCCGTGCAGAGCTGGGGTGGCGACGACTTCTCCTGGTTCACCCGCGAGGTGCCGGCCACGTACGTTCGTCTCGGCGTCCACGACGTCGACAACGGCGGGCCGCGCCTCGATCTCCATGCGGGTCGCTTCGACGTCGACGAGCGAGCCATCGACTACGGCGTCCGCCTCGCCGTCGCGACGGCGACGACGTTCTTCGAGTCGTACGAGCACGGGGCGGCGCCCGGTGGCGGCTGAGCCGATCTGGGTCTTCGGGTACGGCTCGCTCGTGTCACCCGAGTCGATGGCCAGGACCATCGGTCGGGTGGTCGCCCCACACGAGGGATGGCTCGCCGCCCACCTCGACGGGTTCGGTCGGCGCTGGAACTACGGTTCGATGCACCAGCGGGGCGACTGGCACGGCCCGGACGGCTTCGTCGAGTCCGGGGTGGTGGTGTGTCTCGGCCTCGAGCCCGCCGCCGACGAACGATGCAACGGCGTCGTCATCCGTGTCACCGAGGACGAGCTGGCGGCGCTCGACTGGCGCGAGCGCGATTACGACCGCACCGACGTGACCGATGCCGTTGCGCCCGAAGCGGGTGTCGTGGCGGGCCGCGTCGTCACGTATGTGCCGCGGCCGTCGGCGATCGAACGGTACGAGCAGGCCCGCGATCACGGGCGGGCCGCGATCCGGCGCGGGTACCACGAGCTGGTCGACCGGGCGTTCCATGCACTGGGCGCTCACCACCGCCACGAGTACGCGAACGGCACGCCCCGCCCCGACGTCCCGATCGTCGAGTTCGCCTGAGCGGCGCTCAGCAGTTCGCCACGATGTCGCCCTCGACCGGCCGGGCGGCGACGTCGCCGCCCGGGTAGAAGCTGGCCGAGGCGCGAACTGTCGACCCGTCGAGCGTGAGCACGATGCTCCCGCCGAACGACTCGTAGAGCGTGCCGGCCTCCCACAGCGTCTCCAACGACTCGTCGTAGACCGAGATCGTGGCCATGTCGGTGATCGTGCCGCTCGATCCGAACTGCGTGATGTCGAGGCCGATGTCGTCGTACGAGGTCACGCTGAAGAGGATCTCCGAGCCGGCCGCCTCCTGTGGTTCGAGCGCACACAGGATCGAGAACTCGTAGGACTCGCCGTTGACGAGCGTCAACGTCGCGGAACCGTTCGTCGGGGACGCCGCCGGGGCATCGTCGATCGGCGGCAGCTCGGTGGTCCTGCTCGCATCGCCGCCATCGTCGACTGCCTGGTCGCCCGCAACGTCGTCGGCGCCGGGTTGGTCGCCCGTCGCATCCTCGGTGACATCGTCGGTCGCATCGTCGGCCCCGGTCGCGTCGTCGGCAGCGGCCGTGTCGCCCTCGGCCTCATCCCCGTCGTCTCCGCCGCACGCAGCGAGCGCGAGCGATCCGACGAGCAGCGCTGTGAGCAATCCCTGGTGTCGCATCTGCCCACCTTCGCAGATCGGAACCCCGACGGCCTCCATTTCGCTGTCGGCGCGGTCTCGTCTCGCCGCGTCCGACGAACGTTTGTTCGGTGATATCCTGCCCACATGGCCGACGTCGTCGAACAAGACCTGCAGGTGCTCGGCGACGTGCCGGTGGCCAACTACGGCGCCGGAGGCGACGAGGTGTTCCGCGTCGTCTCCGACTTCGAGGCCTCGGGCGACCAACCGAAGGCCATCGCGTCGCTCGCCGCGGGCATCGATGCCGGCGAACGCTTCCAGACGCTCCTCGGCATCACCGGGTCGGGCAAGTCGGCCACGATCGCCTGGACCATCGAGCAGGTGCAGCGCCCGACCCTGATCCTCGCACCCAACAAGAGCCTCGCGGCACAACTCGCTCAAGAGATGCGCGAGTTCTTCCCCGACAACCGGGTCGAGTACTTCGTCAGCTACTACGACTACTACCAGCCCGAGGCGTACATCCCGTCGAGCGACACGTTCATCGAGAAGGACTCGTCGATCAACGACGAGATCGACCGCCTGCGCCACTCGGCCACGGCCGCGCTGCTGACCCGCCGCGACACCATCGTCGTCGCGTCGGTGAGCTGCATCTACGGCATGGGCAACCCCGACGAGTACCGCGGCCAGCTGCTCGACCTGAGCGTCGACGTCGACTACGACATGCGCAACATCCTGCGCCGCCTCGTCGACATGCAGTACGACCGCAACGACGCCAACCTGGTGCGCGGCAAGTTCCGGGTCCGCGGTGACACCATCGAGGTCCACCCCGCGTACGAGGAGAGCGTGCTGCGAATCGAGATGTTCGGCGACACCGTCGACCGTCTCACCCGCATCGACCCGCTCACCGGCGAGACGCTCGAGAACATGAAGCGGGCGTACGTGTTCCCGGCCACCCACTACGCGACCGGCAACGAGCGGATGGCCGTCGCGATGCAGAAGATCGAGCACGAGCTGCAGGTGCGGCTCAAGCAGTTCGAGGAAGAGGGCAAGCTGCTCGAGGCGCAGCGCCTCCGCATGCGCACGCAGTACGACCTCGAGATGATCAGCGAGGTCGGGTACTGCAACGGCATCGAGAACTACTCGATGCACATCGACGGGCGCGAGTACGGCGAGCCGCCGTTCACGCTGATCGACTACTTCCCCGACGACTTCCTGCTCGTCATCGACGAGAGCCATGTCGCGGTGCCGCAGCTGCACGGCCAGTTCGCCGGCGACCGCAGCCGCAAGGACGTGCTGGTCGAGCACGGTTTCCGGCTGCCGTCGGCCCGCGACAACCGACCGCTCACGTTCGAAGAGGTGCTCGAGCGCATCAACCAGGCGGTGTTCCTGTCGGCGACGCCGGGCGAGTACGAGTTCCGCGTGTCATCGCAGGTGGTCGAGCAGATCGTGCGCCCGACGGGCCTCGTCGACCCCGAGGTCGTCGTCAAGCCCACCAAGGGCCAGATCGACGACCTGATCGAGCTCGTCGAGGGCCGCGTCACCAACGGCGAGCGGGTGCTCGTCACCACGTTGACGAAGAAGATGGCCGAGGACCTGACCGACTACCTCCTCGAACAGGGCCTGCGGGTCCGGTACCTCCACTCCAACATCGACACCATCCAGCGGATCGAGATCCTGCGGGCGCTGCGGCTCGGCGAGTTCGACGTGCTGGTCGGCATCAACCTGCTCCGCGAGGGCCTCGACCTGCCCGAGGTGTCGCTGGTCTGCATCCTCGACGCCGACAAGGAGGGCTTCCTCCGCAGCGAGACGTCGTTGATCCAGATGATCGGCCGCGCGGCGCGCAACGTCGCCGGGCAGGTCGTGATGTACGCCGATTCGATGACCGATTCGATGACGCGGGCCATCAGCGAGACGCAGCGCCGCCGCCAGCTGCAGCTCGCGTACAACGAGCAGCACGGCATCAACCCGCAGACGGTCCGCAAGGCGGTCGGCGACATCTTGTCGATGCTCCGGCCCGACGACACCGCACCGGTGCCGGGCAAGGACCGCCGCCGTCAGCGCGAGCGCACGAAGGTGCAAGACGAGCTCAAGTCGTTGCCGCAGCAAGAGCTCGGCCGGTTGATCCAGACGCTCGAGGAGGAGATGCACGAGGCCTCCGCCGAGCTCAAGTTCGAGTACGCCGCTCGTTTGCGCGACGAGATCGCCGAACTCCGGCGCGAGCTCCGCGACGCCAAGTAGCGCCGGGCGTCGGCGTCCTACGCCGGGCCGGCGACCAGTTCCGGCTCGGGCAGCGTCCACTCCCGCGCTCGTCGCGGCAGGTGCGTGTAGCGGATCTCCTTGCGCACCGAGCCGTCCAACCGCCACGTCGTGATGGCGGGTGCGCCGTTCTGGCTGTCGCAGCGTCGCCCGTCGCGGTAGTGCTCGGCGTAGCGTCGTGCACCGTTCGCGAAGAAGCCGCGGACCGCCGGCGTGTCGGGCTCGGGGTCGTGGAGCTTGCCGCGTCGATAGAACCTGGCCTGCTTGACGCGACCGTCCCGACGGAGGCGCACGTATGCCGGCGTGCTGGCCGCTGGGTCGTGGTAGGAGCCCTGCTCCAACCAGCCGATCGAGCGGACGTAGCCCTGGGCGACGACGCGGACTCGGCCGGTGTACCCGGTCGGGATGTCGGTCTCGGCGCGCACGTCGATCGTGTTCACCAACCGGAACGACACCGTGTTGGGCCAGATGTCCATCACTTGGTTATCGAGCAGCTCGGCGTCGACCTTGAGTCAAGCAAGCGTGTCGGCGTGCACCGTGTCAGTTCCATCGGGTCACGACCTCCTTGAGCCCGCCCTCCGACGAGCTGGCACGCTCGATCAGCACGGCGACGGCGAGCAACGCCGTGCCGCCGACCGCGAGCCATGCCCACGTCGGGATCTCACGCAGGTCGGATCCGGAGGCGACGAAGATCGACACGGCGGTCAACAGGGTGCCGCCGACCAGCGGTGCGGCGAGGCGACGCCAGCCGCCGATGGCGACGCCGATGAGCCCGATCGTGATCGCCAGCGGCAGTGCCCAGACGGTCTCGCGGTCGATCTGGACCGACGTCAGCCACAGGCCCGAGATCGTCAGGGCACCCGAGTAGGCGACCCAACTGTTCACGCCCTCGTGCCGACGGGCGGCGTTCCCGACGACGAGCGCCATGACGGACGCCGCAGCGGCCCACAGGTCGCCGACCGTGATGCCGGCCGGTGCGATCGCATCGACGAACCAACCGTGCAGCCCCGTGGTGAACCACGAGCTGGCAGCCGCGGTGAGGGTCACGACGGCGCCCCCGAGCGCGACCGGCCAGAGCCGGGAAACGAAGCCGTAGGCGGTGACCTGGAGCCCGAGCACGACCCAGATCGCCGAGATCCACGCCGGGTCGACATCGAGCACCGTCGTCGCCAAGAGCACGACGCCGGCGGCGATCGCCGCGGCGTCGAGGGGGGAGCGGCGCTGGATCGTGAACGCCAGCCCGGTGAGCGCGGCGACGGCGACCATCGTGGCGCCGATGAACTCCTCCGCGGTGACGTGGAACCCGGCGAGCAGCGTCGCCGCCGCGCCGACGGATGCGGCGGCGCCGCCGTACGAGGCGAGGCGCGACCCGGTCGCCAGCGAGGCGGCGAACAAGGCGGCCGCGGCAACCGTCCAACCGAACCAGTAGGAGGGATCGATCGACTCGGCGCCGATGGCCGCGTCGGCGGTCAGCAGACCGAGTGTGCCGATGGCGGCGACGCCCCAGGGGACGACGCGACGTTCGACGAGCATCATGGCGAGGGCGATCAGCGATCCCGTCGTGAGCACGGCAGCAGGTGCGTACTCGGGGACGAACTCGATCGCCGTCACCGAGCACACCGCGGTGACCGGGGTGAGCTCGACCCAGCCCATCCAGTGGTTCCCCGCCGCGAGCCGGGCTCGGGTCACGACGATCGTGCCCACCAATGAGGCGAACAGCGCAGTCGCGAACAGGAACGTGGTGGTCGAGGCGTCGGGGTCCAGATCGACGATCGCCTCGAGCGCCCAGGTCGCGGGCAGGTAGACCGCGATGGGATGCAGTCGACGGCTGAAGAATGCCGAGGCCGGCACGGCCACCAGGGACGCGAGGGCCACGATCCACGGCGAGGCGTCGAAGGCGATCGCGAGAGCGCCGGCTGCGACGGCGGCGGCGGCCAGGGTGAGGTCGGCGACGTGATGGTCGGCGCGCCGTAGCCGTGTCGTCGCCAGGGCCATCGCCAGGAGCGTGATGGCGACGGGGAGCGCCCAGGGGTACCGGATCAGGCTGTCGGTGGGGTCGGTGACGGCCAGCTGAGGCGTGACACTGGCCATGACGGCGAGGGTGCCCGACAGGCCGGTCACGACAGTTGCGATCTGACGACTGAAGCGGTCGCTGCGCAGCAACCACCAGCCCAGTTCGGCGGCGATCACGACGAGTGCGGGCACGCTCAGCCACGCGGTGGCGGATGCCTCGACTGCGCTCAGACCGGTCACGATGCCGATGACCGGTGCGAAGACGGCCATCAGCGTCAGACCGTTGTTGCGGCGCTGGGTGGCGACGATGCCGAGCACCAGTGCGGCCATCACGCCGACCATCGGCCCCGACCAGCTGAGACGCTCGCCGACCAGACCGGCGCGGGCGAGCGTGCCGGCGCCGATGCCCGCGTCGGTCAACGCGGTCAGCAGCGGCGAGAGCAATGCGAGGATCGAGATCGCCGCGGCACGCCGCTGCGCGCCGGCGACCAGCAGGCCGCCGGCGGCGATGGCTGCGACGAGGCCGCCGGTCGTACCGGTGAGGTCGCCGAGCCCGGTCGCCGCCATCGACACGCCGGCGACCTGCCCCAGCAGGAACGTCTGCACCTCCCACCGCCTCGACTGGATCTCGGTGGCGACGACGGCGATCAGCCCACCCACGAGCAGGCAGGTCGGCCACGTGACGCCGAACAGCGACAGGCCGGCGATGCCGACGCCGGCGGTCAGGAAGGCGCCGACGTGGGCGATGATGCCCGCGCTGGTCGGCACCGTCGAACGCAGGCGCTCCGCAACGGCGATCAGGCCGGCAGTCGCCAGCGCGAAGCCGGCGAACCGGAAGCTGCGGCCGATCGTGTCCCAGTTGCTCACCACGACGATCGCGGCAGCGAGCAGCACGAGTGCCCCGCCGACCACACCGACCCACGCAGCAGGCGAGATCGAGTCCAGGAGGCGGCGTCGTTCGTCGCAGCTCTCGGAACCGGCGCTCGGCTGGTCAGGGGTATGAAGATCCCGGTCGTCGCAGTGCTCGTCAGCCGGTGCGGGATCCGGTGGGGGGAGTGTCGGTGCGGGCCATGTCATGCCTGCATCGTGAAGAAACCCCAGCGCATGAGCCATCCGGCGGATCCCCCACACACGCGTGGGGACCCCCAGCGAGCCACCCGGGCGGCGGCGAGCTCGGACGGCGCAGCCGATCCGGCTCTGCCGGTCGGCGAAGCCCGATCGAGATCAGTCCAGCCCGTGCTCGACCGCGTAGCGGACGAGGTCCGAGCGGCGGCTGAGGTGCAGCTTGCCGAGGATGTTGCGCACGTGGTTCTCGGCGGTCTTGGCGGCGATGTCGAGGGCGACGCCGATCTCCTTGTACGTCTTGCCCCGGGCGACGTACTGCAGCACCTCGCGCTCGCGATCGGTCAGGGGGTTGGCGTCCGCAGCCTTGGCGAGCCGCCGGAACTCACCGAGCACCAGCGCTGCGAGAGACGGCGAGAAGACCGGTTCGCCGGCCGCCGCGGCTTCGAGCGATGCGCGCAGCTCGGTGATCGGCGTGGTCTTCACCAGGTATCCCGCCGCGCCGGCAGCCACCGCGTCGAGCAGGTCGCGTTCGGCCTCGCTGACCGTCAGGATGACGATCGGGCAGATGGTGGCGCACTGCTGCACGACTGCCAGACCGCCGCCGAGGGGCATGTGGAGGTCGGAGACGACGAGGTCGGGCTGCCGGGCGTTGATCACGTCGATCGCACCCTCGGCGTCGTCGGCCTCGCCCACCACTTCGAAGCGCGGGCCGAGCTCGGATCGCAGGCCGGAGCGCAGCAGCTCGTGGTCGTCGGCCAGCACGGTCCGGATCGGTTCGGTCATGGCTGCGATCCTTCCACGCGACCGTCGGTCCAGATGCTGATCTCGGTGCCGGCACCCGGCCCGCTCGCGATCTCGACCCGACCACCGATCGACTGGATACGACCGATGATCGACTCGGGCAAGCCGTGCGATTCGTCCATCCGGTCCGGGTCGAACCCGAGCCCGTCGTCGTTGATGCTGGCGAAGACGTGGCCACGGTCGTCGGTCTCGACGAAGACCACGATCCGCGTCGCCAACGCGTGCTCGAGCGCGTTGGCGACCGCCTCGCCGATCGCACGGGCGAGCAGGTCCTGGGAATTGTCGGGCAACCTGCAGCCGTCGTCCAGCACGCTGACGGTGACCGGCGTGTCGTGTCCGTGGCGCACGCGCTCGACGGCGTTCTGCACGCGGGTCTCGAGGTCGGCGACCACCTTGCCGGCGCTCCCGAAGAGGAACGCCCGCAGGTCCTGGTCGGCCTCACGTGCCGAGGCCGCCAACTCGGGGTCGCTGGAGGCGGTGCGTCGCTCAACCAGCGCCAGGGTCTGTAGCACGGTGTCGTGCATCACGCGGCCGACCTCGTCGCGCGCCCGCCGGTCGGCGATCTCGCCCTCGACGCGCTTGAGCAGCCGCGCCTGCCAGCCGAACACCGCGCCGCATGCGGCGTAGAACAGGCTCGACGCGACGATCGACACGATCTCGGGTGGGCCCCACGCGTCGAAGTCGTTGAGGAGTGCGCCGGCCAGCTCGCCGGGGCCGACCAGCAGTCCGAGCAGCCCGGCCACGATCGGGCCGTAGGCGACGCCCGCGGTCGCCATCGAGATCAGGGGCCACTGCGTCGCGATGCTCTGGGTGGTCTCGAACACGTGGCCCGGCGCGAAGACGTACCCGTCGACGACGCTCAGCCCGACCGCGAAGCCGACCTCGGTCAGCACGAATGCGACGTGGAGCAGCCGGGCCGGGTTCGAGCGCACGAGTGCCGTGCTCGTCGCCGTCAGCGCGAAGACCGCTGCGACGGCCGCCCATGCCGTGACGGGATGCCTGAGCTCTTCGTCGCTGGTGAACGCGACGATGCCGGTCATCCAGGCCCAGGCCAGCCAGCGGGCGACCACGAGCGCCTTCAGCACCGTGAGACCGGTGGGGAACAGCGCAGGTCGGGGTGTGAGCGCGGGAAAGCGATCCACGGGCAGAGTCTGGCCGACGCTGGTCAGGCCGAGGTCGATGCTGGGCGCCGGAGCAACGCGGTCAGGGCGGCGGCGGTGATGGCCAGGCCGATCACGAACACCCGCGATCCCCAGCGGTCGAGCTGGGCGACCGCGGCGACGACGGTGACGCCGACGACGCTGATGACGGTCAACGAGGCGAGCGCGATCGCATCGTGACGCGTCGATCGGATCGGCGCGATCGTCACCAGCCGGCGGGCGACGCTCGCCGCCTCGGCGGCCAACAGCACGAGCACGGCACCGATCGCGGCGACCACGCCGCGATCCAGGGTCGCATCGTGCGGGACGACACTCAGCATCAGCACGCCCGCTGCGACGCCGACGTGGAGGGAGAGCCGGTACCGGGTGGCTCCGGCCAGGCCGGCCATCGACACGATGCCGAGCAACCACCTCGTCCACTCCGAGTTGCCGCCGGCGGCGAGTGTGACCGCCAGCGCAGTCGCCGTGAGGAGCATGCTCGCCGCGGTCCATTGCGCGACGAGGCGGCGTGTCGTTCGCTCGAGCGTGACGGCCCTCATGACGCGCGTCCGATCCGTTGCCGCGCCCGGCTGATCGTGCGGATCGATCGGCCGACGCTCTGTCCGGGATGCGTGACCGTGACCCGCAGGCCTGTCCGTCGGAGGCCGGCCACCCGTTCCTCGAAGACGAGGTCCCGCAGCCGGACGACCGGCTCGGGGAGGGCGGCGGCGTGCGTGGCGAGCAGCTGGCCGGCATCGAGCGCGAGGATCTCGACCGCGTGCCCGTCGGCGCGCAGCGCGTGCAGGCGTGCGAGCGTGCGCGGACGGGCAAGGGGGCTGATGGCGACGACGAGCGCGGCCGGCGGCACCTGGATCCGCTCGCTCGGACCGATCGCCATCCCGCGGTCGCTGCTCGACGCCGTGGCCTGGAGCAGTGTGTCGAAGATGACGAGCTTCGCTCGCCGGCCCGCTTGCGGAGGCAGCCAGCGCGTCCGCGTCCCCTCCACGGCGATCCCGACCCGGTCGTTGGCAGCGAGATGGGCGGATGCGATCGACCAGGCCGTCCGACCCGCCCACCGGATCATCTCGATGCTGACCACGGAGTGGCGACGGAACGCGTCCGGGAACGAATCGATCAGGATGACGACGTCGCCGCCTCGTTCGGGCGTACGGCGGTTGACGTGGAGCTCGTCGTGACGGAGCGTCGCCGACCAGTTGAGGTCGCGGAGCCGGTCGCCGGGTCGGTACTCGCGGACCTCGGAGAACTCGTAGCCGCTGCTCGCCAGTCGACGGGCAGGGTGCGCCCCCGCTGCGACCTGGGCGGCGTCGAGGGCGAGCAGGTCGTCGAGGCGTTGCGCCGCCGGCAGCACGGTCACCTCGGGGATCTGCACGACGCGGCCCCGCCATCCGAACAGCGATCCGGGTTCGATCAGTCGCACGTCGACAGCGCCGGGTGTGTGACGCCCCCAACGGCCGGCCTCGACCTCGAACGGCATCCCGACGGGGCGCGACGTGCCGATCGGCACCGACCACGCCCACTGCTGGTCGTCCGGAGGGTGGAGCGCGTCGGTGCTTCGCTCGATCGCGATCTCGACCGCGACGTCGTCGGGGGCCGCGATGTCGACCCGTCCGCCGATGCGGTCGCCCTCGACGCATCGTGCCGTGTCGAGGGTGACCTCGACCGCGACCGCGTGCGACGGCCGCCGACGTGCGCCCACCGCCATGGCGAGGACGAACGGGACGCCGATCACGATCAGCCGCAGACCGCCACCGATCAGGCCGATCGAGACGGCGAGCGAGGCGATCGCCCCGTACAGCAGCAGGCGCTCGTCCCGTTCGGGATGGAGCGTGACGCTCGATCGGGAGCGCCGGTCGTCGGTCATTCCCACGACGGTGCGGGCACCGAGTCGACCACGGCCTGCACGATCTCCTCGTTGCGGAGGCCGCGCGCCCAGGCCTGGTCGGACGAGACCACTCGATGCGCGAGACAGGGCACGGCGACGGCTCGAACGTCGTCGGGTGTGACGAAGTCACGTCCAGCGATCACGGCCGTCGCTCGGGCGAGGTTGACGATCGCGAGGCTGCCGCGCGGGCTCGCTCCGAGGGTGAGGTCGCGGTGTCGGCGCGTCGCGCGCACGACCTCGACGGCGTAGTCCGCCACGATCGGTTCGACGTGGGTGTGCTCGACCACCCGGCGGACCGCCAGGAGCTCCTCGGCGCTGGACACCGCGCGCAGGTCGATGCGGTCGCCCTCCCGGCCGAGCCGGCGACGGACGATCTCGGACTCGGCCTCGGCGTCGGGATAGCCGATCGACGTCCGGATCGCGAACCTGTCGAGCTGTGCCTCCGGCAGCGGATAGGTGCCCTCGGACTCGACCGGGTTCTCGGTCGCGATGACGAAGAACGGATGGGGGAGTGGATGTGGTTCGCCGTCGGCCGTGACCTGCGCCTCCTGCATGGCCTCGAGGAGCGCGGACTGCGTCTTGGCGGGCGCCCGGTTGACCTCGTCGGCCAGCACGATCTCCGCGAAGAGCGGGCCGCGACGGAACGTCGGCAGCCGGGTCGCGAGGTCGACGATCATCGAGCCCGTGATGTCGGCGGGCAGGACGTCGGGCGTGAACTGCACCCGCGAGAACGACAGACCGGTGACCGCTGCGAGCGATCGTGCGCTGAGCGTCTTGGCCACACCGGGCACGTCGTCGAGCAACACGTGCCCGCCGGCGAGGAACGCCGCGAGGATCGTCTCGAGCACCGGCCGCTTGCCGACGACCGCACGCTCGATCTCGTCGAGGATGCCCTGCGCGTGCGCGGCGGCGTCGTCGACGCCGAGGGTCGCCTCGGAGTCGACGCCGGTCACAGCGCCTCCAGCTCGTCGAGCAGCGGCGGCAGGAGGCGGAGCGGGATCTCCTGTCTCGGGGCTCCCTCGTCGCCGGCTCGCACGATGCGGTGCATCGGTTCGGACAGCAGCGCAGCGATGCTGTCGGCATCGCCCGGGCGGTTGACGTTCAGGCGATGGTGATCGGCCAACCGGCCGATCGCCACCTCTCGGAGGCGCCGGGCGACCGGCTGGGGCAGCTCGCCCTTCGCCTCCTCGATCGAGCGGAGGATCTCGGTCACGTCGGGCGTCTCCACGGTCGGCGTCGCCGGCGGGTCCTCCGGGACGAACGGTGTGGCGACGCGCTCGCGCAGGTCACCGAGCCGCGGGACGACGATCGATGCCAGAGCCATCGCGATGGAGAGCGCGATCAGACCCTGTGCCGCACGGCCGGCGACCGACGGGCGCAGCAGGCCGAACGCAACGCAGGCTCCCGCCAGGGTGATCAGGGCGGCTCTCATGCGCGGATCCGCATGTGGTCGATGGCGTGCTCGAGCGCTCGCTCGGCGCGCGCCGCATGGTCCGCGGTGATCGGGTGGTCGGAGAAGCGGGCGAGTTGGAAGAGGTCCAGCAGCTCCGCGATCGGGGTGTCCGGGAGCGATCGGCTCGTCAGGCAGCGCCGGATGTAGCCGACGGGCGCCTCGTGGCGCCGACGGGGCAGCCCGATCTCGGCGAGCCCGTCGAGCAGCGTGCCGTACGCCGCCCGGATCGCCGCTCGCGGATCGCCGCTCGCCCGCAGGCTGGCCAGCGAGGTGCGCAGTGCGGCGGCCAGTGCCTCGGCCGGTGCATCGTCGGGCTCGTCGATCGTGAGCTCGGATCGGAGGTAGACCGCCGACCGCTCGCGTTCGCGCAGCTCGGAGCGGCGGCCGAAGAACACCGCTGCGCCGACGAGCATCGCGAATCCGACCGCCAGGGTGATGGTGCCGCCGAGCTGGTCGTCGAACTGGATGCGCCGGTCACGGTCCTCCGGCGGGAGGTTGCGGGCGGTCGACGTGTCGGCGGCCGTCTGGGCCCCGACCGTCACGGTGCTGTCGTCACCGGTGGCCGTGGGCAGCGGCGCCTGTGTGTTGGCGATCCCGGTCAGCGCGCCGACGGCGCCCGCGACGACGAGCGTCGTCAGGAGGTCGACCGGGATCCGGAGCCGTGTGCGGCTCAGGATCCACCAGCCCAACGCCGCCAGAATCGCCCCGCCGAACGCGCCGGACGCGGCGGCGAACGCCACCGAGCCGTCGGTGACGGTCTGCTCGGTGGCCCCGGACAGCGTGCCGCTCGCGGCGACCAGCCCGAGACCCCCGGCCGCCGCGACGACCGCCAGGCCGAGCGCGCGTCCGGAGCTCCTCGATGCGCTGCCCCGGTTCCCCGTGCCGTCCTGCACGGCGGCGACCCTAGCCAACCTGCCCCCGCGGCGTCCGGCGGCCGGTCTCAGTAGCCGTAGCGGCCGCACAGTGGCACGAAACGAACCTGCGTGATCACCTCGCGGTG
>NZ_JASJCS010000172.1 GCF_030065885.1 Ilumatobacter sp.
GCTCCATCGAGGCAGTCTCGCGCCGCGACACCCGCCGTCGTGGCGTCCGCCGCCGTGGTGGGCCGTTCGGTCATCGGGGCGGTTCGGTGGGATCGTCGTCGTGGCCCGGCAGCGGTTCGGTGTCGTGCTCGAACGGGAGGAGGCGGGCGCGTGGCTGCCCGGCGTGGGTGATCACGATCTCCTCGCCGCGAGCGACATCGGCGAGCAGGCGCGACAGGTTCGTCTTGGCGTTGAGGACGTTGACGGTCCTCACATCGGGTGGCCCGGGGGCGGCGAGTCGCGGCGGCGCCGCTGATGCGACCGACGGTTCGTCGGCGAGCTGTCCGCGAACGGCGCGCAGGGTCGCAATGGCGTCGTCGATCGCGGCAGCCGAACCGGCTCGCGGCGCCAGACCCTCGGCGATGATCCGGCGAGCGCTCTGCGACACCGTCTCGTCTCGCCGCACGGCAAACGCCTCCAACGACTCGAAGAGATCGCTGGTGACGCGGATCGAGACGTGGCGCGACTTGTTCGCCACCGGTGCATCGTGGTCGGATCGTGGATCGCCCAGCATGTGTAGCACAACGTAGCACAACGGGGTTCTCCGATGAGCGATCCTGCCCCACCGAGGAGTGTGTTGCGCCACGCCGTCGCGGCGAGCGCGTGCGATTCGTCAGGAGCGATCTCAATTCGTCTTACAACGTCACACACACGGAGCACCGAATCGGCGCCCGACCACACAAGATCGGGCGGCGGGCCGCGACCGCCAGGGAGCCCCGCCGCAGCCGAGGGAGGAGAACCGGAGGGCCGACGAGCCCGCCATCCGGAACGGAATAGGTCACTCCCCTGCCACGTTCCATCTCGGTACACTCCCCTCGCCCACGACAAAAGGAACCTCGATGGCCAACGGCATCACCAACCTCACCAGTGCGACCTTCGACGAGACGGTCGCCGCGTCGTCCGCCCCCGTGCTGGTCGACTTCTGGGCCGAATGGTGCGGCCCGTGCAAGCAGATCGCACCCGTGCTCGAAGAGCTCGCCGGCGAGCTGGGCGACCAGATCAACATCACCAAGCTCAACGTCGACGAGAGCCCCGACATCGCCATGCGGTACAGCGTGATGAGCATCCCGACCCTGCTCGTGCTGCAGGACGGCGACGTGAAGAAGAAGATCGTCGGCGCCAAGGGCAAGGGCGCCCTGCTCCAGGAGCTCGACGAATTTCTCGCTACTTCCCGCTGACGCCCGGTCAGCGCGGCGAGGCAGTCCGCGACCTTCAACGCCGCCTCGGCGCCGCCGGGTTCCCGCCCGCCGGTGCCGAGGCGGGTTTTTTTTGCGCGGTCACCGAGGCCTTGCTGCGCGACTTCCAGCGGGTCAGGGGGCTGCGCGACACCGGCTCGTGCGACGAGGAGACCTGGCGGGCGATCGTCGAGGCGTCGTGGCGGCTCGGTGATCGGCTGTTGATGCTGGTTGCACCGAACCTGCGTGGCGACGACGTCAGCGAGCTCCAGGCGACGCTGGCCCAGATCGGGTTCGACTGCGGACGCGTCGACGGCATCTTCGGACCGGCCACCAGCCGTGCGCTCGAGGACTTCCAGCACAACTCGGGGTTGTACGTCGACGGTGTCTGCGGTGCCGGCACCGTGCGTGCACTCCAGGTCCTGGCGCGCCAGACGGGATCGGGCCCCGGCGTGACGGCGGTCCGCGAGCTCGAGTCGCTCACCGCGACCGCTCGCACGCTGGCCGACCTCCGCGTCGTGGTCGGCCAGTTCGGCGGCCTGAGCGCCCTGTCACGCCAGCTGGTACAGGCACTGCGCCAGCGCAGCGCCACCGTGCTGGCGACCGACGAGCCGGATCCGCCCGCGCAGGCCGCCGCCGCCAACCGGTTCGCCGCCACCGTGTACGTCGGGTTCGAGTCGGATCCGGGCGGTCCGCCCACGCTCCACTACTACGCCGTCCCCCAGTTTGAGTCGGCCGGGGGCCGTGCGCTCGCACGCCGCATCGCCGAATGCTGCGACGTCGCGGTGCCGGACCTTCGACCCGAGGTCCAGGGGATGCGGCTGCCGGTGCTGCGCGAGACGAGGATGCCGGCCGTGCTGTTCACGCTCGGCGACGTGCAGCCGGCCCTCGACCGGTCCGGGTCGCTGGTCGGCGCGATGATCGACGCGCTCGAGGACTGGGCGGGGAAACCGCTGTTATCCCCAGACTGAGCGCAGCTCACGCGCGGCTCGACGGTTTATCCACAGAATTCTCCCCACCCTGTGGTTCAAGGTCACGCGCGGGTTGAAACTCCTGTGACGAACGGCACACGGAGCGTGCCAGGACGAGCAGGAATTGCACGGTCGGTCACGGTTCGCTCGACGTCGTCGATGACGCAGCCGTGACGTGGGGCGATCACTCCCCCGTCATGCTGTCGCAACGTGGGGCGATCACTCCCGGGTCAATGCGGTCGCCACGGGGGGCGATCACTCCCCGGTCATGCTGTCGCGACGTGGGGCGATCACTCCCCGGTCATGCTGTCGCGACGTGGGGCGATCACTCCCCGGTCAATGCGGTCGCCACAGGGGGCGATCACTCCCCGGTCATGCGGCGGTAGATCCGCTCGAGATCCTCGAGGTCGGCGAAGTCGATCGCGACCCGGCCCTTCTTGGCGCCCATGTTCACGGCCACCCGCGTGTCGAGGTGGTCGGCCAACAGCTCCTCGAGCTCGAGGAGGCCCGGTGGGCGGAGCCGGGTGGTCGGCGCGACGCCCGCGCCGTCATGGGTCGGTTCGGGCGTGGCCTCGACGGCTCCGGCGTCGTCGGCGTCGGGAGCCGGACTGCCCGCATTCTTGACCGCCTCCTCGACCATCCGCACGGTCCATCCCTCGTCGGCAGCTTGACGGGCGAGGTCTTCCTGCAGCGCCCTGTCCGGCGTGGCGAGCAGCGCTCGGGCATGGCCGGCCGAGAGCTTGGCATCCGCGAGCAGGTGCTGGATCGAGGGCGGCAGGCCGAGCAGGCGCAGCGTGTTGGTGATCGCGGAGCGGCTCTTGCCGACCCGCTCGGCGACCTGCTCGTGGGTGAGCTCGAAGTCCTCGATCAGCTGCTGGTACGCCGCGGCCTCCTCGAGACAGGTCAGGTCCTGGCGGTGCAGGTTCTCGACCAACGCCTGCTCGACCGACCCCTCGTCGTCGCTGACCCGGACGACGGCCGGGATCGTGGCGAGCCCGGCACGGCCGGCGGCACGCCACCGCCGCTCCCCCGCGATGAGCTCGAACCCGGAGCCGACCTCGCGGACGAGCACCGGCTGCAGCACGCCGATCTGCTGGATCGACGCCGTGAGTTCGGCCAGCGACTCCTCGTCGAAGTGCACGCGCGGCTGGTTGGGGTTGGGTGTGATGTCGCCGACCGGCAGGTCGCGCAGGACCGCCTGGGCGTCGCCGGGCGTGGTCTCGCCCGGCGGGATCAACGAGCTCAGGCCTTTGCCCAAACCGCTACGACGAGCCATGGTGGACCTCCTTGGCGACATCGCGGTAGGCGATGGCGCCCCGCGATCGAGGATCGAACGTGATGATCGGCTGCCCGAACGACGGCGCCTCGGACAGCCGGACCGAGCGAGGCACAACGGCCCGGACGACCTTCTCACCGAAGTGCTCGCGCACCTCCTGCACCACCTGATCGGAGAGCTTGGTGCGAGCGTCGTACATCACGCAGACGATCGTCGACACGTCGAGCTCGGGGTTCAGGTTGCGCTTGACGAGGTCGACGTTGCGGAGCAGTTGTCCGAGCCCCTCGAGCGCGTAGTACTCGGTCTGGATCGGGACCAGTACCTCGCTGGCGGCCGCCAGCCCGTTGACGGTCAGCAGACCCAGCGTCGGCGGGCAGTCGACCAGGACGTAGTCGTAGTCGTCGATCACCGCCTCGATCGCCTTGCGGAGCCGGGTCTCGCGGCTGAACGCCGGCACCAGCTCGATCTCGGCGCCCGCCAGGTCGAGGCTGGCGGGAGCGACGAACAGGTTGCGGACATCGGTCGGCTCGATGCAGTTCTCGAGCGGCACGTCGTGCATCAGGACGTGGTACATGGACGTCTCGAGGCCGCGGTTCTCGATACCGAGGCCGGTCGAGGCGTTGCCCTGTGGATCGAGATCGACGATCAGGGTACGGAGGCCCAGCTCGGCCAGGCAGGCCCCGGTGTTGATGGTCGTGGTCGTCTTGCCGACACCGCCCTTCTGATTGGCGACGGCGATGACGCGGGGGAGGGGTCGCACGGGCGGGCGGGCGTCGGCGGCAGCGTCCATTGCCACACAGTCTGGTGGCTCGTACCGCCGTTTGCGCGGATCCCCGCATTGTTTCACGGGAAACATCCGCCGCCGGGTGCGGCGCAACGCGCGACGGGTCCCGCCGGCCTGCGCCGGATGTTTCACGGGAAACATCAGGGCCCTCATCGCCGGCCTGACCAGGCACGTTGCCGCCGGCCAGCCCGGGTCAGTCGGTGGGCCCCCCTGGCGGTTCCCGCCGGCGGAACACGGCAACCGGGCCATGACGCTCGCTCTCCACACCGAGCTCGGCCAGCAACTCCGGCGACCATCGATCGCCGGTTGGGGGTTCACTGATCACCACGCGTCCCGACGGCGCCAACAGTCGCAGCGCCGTCCGCAGCGTCGTCGCAGGTGGACCGAACCCGCGTGCCGTGACCACGTCGAAGGGACGGCATCGGCCCGCGCCGACCTCGTCGCACAACACGTCCACGTCGGCGCACCACACGTCCACGTGCTCGAAGCCGAGCCGCCGCACGGCCCGCTCCAGGAAGTCGGTCCGCTTCTGCCGGCGATCGATCAACACGATGGCGTCCCCCCGACGGGCGTCGGCGACCACCAGGCCCGGCAGCCCACCACCACTGCCCAGATCGACGATGCGCGAGCCATCGTCGACCGCAGCGATCGCCTCGACGAACGCCGCAGCATGGGCGGCGGCATCCTCGATCGACCCGGGCCCGAAAAAGCCGAAACGCTGCGCGTCGCGCAGCGTTTCGAGCAGATCGGGGTGCACGCGTCAGGCCGGGCTGATGATCACCCGGCGCGTCGGATCGTCACCCTCGGAGCGGCTCGTCACGCCCTCGACGTCGGCGAGCGAGTCGTGGATGATCTTCCGATCGGCCGACGTCATCGGCTCGAGCGCCTTGGGCTGCCCCGCCGCGACCACCTCATTGGCGACCGCGAGGGCGAACTTCTCGAGCGCGGCGCGGCGCTTCTCGCGGTAGCCGCCGACGTCGACGCGCAGCCGGGTGTCGTGATCGCCGAGCCGGCGCTGCGATGCCACGCGGGCGAGGTCCTGGATCGCCAGCAACGTGCGCCCGCCCGGCCCGACCATCAGACCCAGCTCGGTGCCGACGGTGCGCACCTCGAGGTCCGTGCCGTCGACCGTGACGTCGGTCGTCGCGTCGGCGCCGAATGCCTCGGCCAGGCCGGACATGAACGCGACGGCCGCGTCGCCGACCTCCTGCGGGGTGACTGTCGACTCGTTGTCCATCGCCTGCTTCTCCTTCTGTTGCGATCGTTGGCCACGGCGTCGAGAGCCGTCACCGTTGGATGCCGCGGTCGCCTCGGACGTCGCAGCCTGCTCGGCGACCGGCTGCGACCGGCGTTGCGATCCGTCGCGCTGCTGGGCCGCGTCGCGCCGTTCACCGCGTCCGGCGCCGCGCTGGCCTCCGTTGCCGCCGTCATCCTTGCCACCGCCGCCCTTGCCATCGTCACCGGCGTCGCGCTCACTCGTGCCACCGCCCTTCGCGCCGCCGCCCTTGCCGCCGTCATTCTTGCCGCGACCCGACGGCTTGCCGCCCTTCTTGCCCCGGCCACGGTCGTCACGGCGGTTCCTCCCCCGCCGCTCCTGCTTGGGTCGGACGGCGGCCGGCTTCACCCGGGCCCGCACCCGCGCCTCGCCGCGCAGCCGTCCGAACAGGCCGGTGCGAGGCTCCTCGAGGACGTCGAACTCGGCCTCATCGGCGGCGACACCCAGCTGATCGAGGGCACGATCCTTGGCCTCGTCGAGGGTCTTGGCGGTGGTCTGGACCCATTCCATGGGGTCTCCTCACTTACGCTTGCGCTTCGAGCTCGGCCGGTTCTGTGGTCGGCCGGAACGCTGCTTGGCGCTCGGGGTCGGTCGATTCTTGGGTGGCGTCGTCCGCTTCGACGGACGGACCGTGGGCACCGGCTCGGGTGCCCCCTTCTTACGGCGCGGCTGGCTCTCCTTCGCCTCGGCCAGCTGCTGACGGGCCTGCGCGAACGGGCTGCCCGCGCCACCGTCCTTCTTGGCGAGCTCACGCGCCCGCTCGCTGGCCGCCTGGGCCTGCCGGCCCAGTGACTCGTCGTGTCCGTAGAACCGCCACGTGATGTAGCGCTGCTGCATGATGCGCAGGATGGCCTGCACGATGTAGTAGACGACGAGGCCGAGCAGGAAGAAGATCTGGAAGACGGCGAAGACGACCGGCAGGTACTGCATCAGCTTCTGCTGGCCGGG
>NZ_JASJCS010000037.1 GCF_030065885.1 Ilumatobacter sp.
ACGAAGGCGTCGACGATGTCAGGGTCGAACTGACCGCCGCGACCCGAGACGACGAAGCGCGCCGCCTCCTCGAGCGGCCACGCCCGCTTGTACGGCCGCTTGCTCAAGAGCGCGTCGTAGACGTCGGCCACGCCGACGATCCGGCCCGTGAGCGCGATCGATGCCTGGCTCAGCCCGAGCGGATAGCCGCTTCCGTCCCACCACTCGTGGTGCGATTGGGCGAGCTCGGCCGCCATCTGGAACATCGGCGCCGAGTTCCCCGCCAGGATCCGGTGGCCCATGCTGGTGTGCGACTTCATCATCTCGTACTCCTCGACCGTCAGCGGACCGGTCTTGCGGAGTACGGAGTCGGGCACGGCCACCTTGCCGATGTCGTGCAGGCGAGCGGCCAGGCGGAGCTGCTCGCACCACTCCGGCGGCTTGCCGAGGGCATGTGCGATCTCCGCAGCGAGGTCGCCGACGCGGTTCGTGTGCTCGCCGGTCTCGGAGTCCCGGAACTCGGTGAGCACGGCGAGCTGCTCGAACGCCTCGAGATGGTGACTGGCAGTGGTCGTCGGGTCCTCGACCACCCCGGAACCGCGGACCATGACCTCGAGCTCCTGGTTGCGGAGCCGGAAGATCTCGGCCTGATGCCGCGCGGTGGCGGTCTCGTGGGCGACCTGCAGCGTGCGCAGCCGCAGATCGGCGGCGTGCGTGAACATCTGGCGGTGCATCGCGTCGTGCGTCTCACGGCGCTCGAGGGCCTCTTCGAACCGGCCGCTGCGCTTGAAGGCGGTGGCGAGCAGGTCGTTGATCTCGAGCTCGTACTCCTTCGCATCGGTGCGCTCGGACATGTCGAGCGCGGCCTGGAGCACGGCGATGGCCTCGTCGAGCGCACCCCGGCGGAGCGCCACGCGGCCCTCGGCGACCATCACGCCGAGCTGGGCCGAATACGACGGCTCGGAGCCGTTCTCGGACATCTGCGCGAGCACCCGGCGCGCCTCGGCGAAGCACTCGGCCGCCTTCTGGTGGTCGGCGAGGCCCATGTACGCCTCGGCGAGATCGGCGAGCAGGTTCGTGACGATCGACGGGCTGTGCTGGCGGGCGATGTCGACCGCCTGCCGCCCCATCGACACCGCCGGCAGGTACTCGGACCGGGACGACCGGATCCGAGCGATGTTGCCGAGGATCAGCGCCACCATCTCGGGGCGCCCGTACGGCTCGGCGGCAGCCAACGCCTGCTCGTACGTGACGATCGCCCGGTCGTTGTCCCCCATCGAGTGGTACACGGCCGCCACGGTGTTCAAGATGTTGCCGGCGTCGACCCCGTGATCGGTGGCCTGGTACAGGTCGAGGGCCCGCAGGCAGTGCTCGAGCGCCTCGGAGAAGTTCGACGCCTGGTAGTGCACGATGCCGAGCAGGTGGATGGCCCAGGCCTCGACGAGCCGCGCCCCGCACGACGCGGCCACCTCGCTGGCCTCGATCGCGAGCGCGAACGCATCCTCCGGATCGCCACTGAAGTGGGCCAGGCTGGCCAACCGGTACAGCGATTCGGCCTCGCCGACACGGTCGCCGTCGGCGCGTGCGACCACACGCGCTTGCAGCGCGTGCTGGCGCGCCGACGCAGGCTTGGTTTCCTGCTCGTCGGCAGCCCGCTGGAGCAATTCGCGTACTGCGGGGGACGCGACCGGCTCCGTGGCGGCGACGGCGTTCGATTCCACGCCTGTACATCGGCACTCGCTGCAGCCGACTTGAAGGGTTCTTGATGCGCGATCGCGGGCCGCGATCGCCCGTGCGATCCACATCTCGCGGCGGTCGAGCGGGGAAGAACGCCCTGATCGCTCCCTATCATCCCCGCATGGCACCGACGACCGAGCTCGGGAGTCGCCGCATCGAACGTTCGGCACTCACTGCGCTGGTGCCGGTCGTGGCGCTCGTGCCGTTCTGGCTCCTCGCGCTCGCCGTCGTCTGGTTGCCGTTCCGCCTCGCCGCCGGTGTGCCGTACTGGATCATGCCGCTGGCCTGGCTGCTGCTCGGCGTGCTGTTGTTCGTGCCGGCGGTGCAGGTGGCGATCATCGCCCCACTGTTGCGCGCCCGGCGCCCGAGCGACGACGAGTTGGCCGTGATCACACCGGTCTGGCGTGACCTCGCAGCGTCGGCGAACCTGCCCCAGTACCTGTATCGCGTGCGCGTGATCGACTCCGACGAGCTGAACGCGTTCGCGTGCGGCGGTCATCTGGTGATCGTCACGTCGTTCGCGGTCGAGTCGCTGTCCGAGCGCGAGCTCTCGGGGGTGTTGGCGCACGAGCTCAGCCATCATCTCGGCCTGCACACCGCGGCCTTGACGCTCGGCCACTGGTTGTCGCTGCCGGTGGTCCTGCTGGCGCGAGTCGGCTTCTACCTCCAGAACGTCGCGACGGCGGCCACCGACTCGTTCGCGGCCCATTCGGCGGCCCTGACCGCGCTCGGGAGGGTGGCGGCAGGGCTCTTGCGGGCGATCTCGTGGGTGTTCCTCGCTGCCCTGTACGCCTCCGACGCGCTCGCCAACCTCGTCGGCCAGAGCTCGGAGTTCGAGGCCGATCGCCGCGCGGTCCGAATGGGCTACGGCGCGGCGCTCGCCGACGCGCTGCGCACGGTGATCCGCTACGGCGGCGGCGCGCGCCCGATCGGCTGGAAGGCCAGGTTGGCCAGCTCACACCCGCCGGCGTTGACGCGCGTCGCGCGGATCGAGGCGATGATGCGGCACCCCAGCCGCTGACTCAGCCGGCGCTGATGTCGGCGACGGTCGCGTCGAGCAGCCGGACCAGATCACCCGGCGCCACGCCGACGTCGACGCCGCGCTTGCCACCGCTGACGTAGATCGTGTCGAACGCGTCGGCCATCTCGTCGAGCACGGTGGGCAGCTTCCGCTTCTGACCGAAGGGGCTGATGCCGCCCCGGACGTAGCCGGTCACACGTTCTGCCGTCGCTGGTTCGCACAGGTCGACGCGCTTGGCGCCGACGACGTGGCCGAACGCCTTGAGCGCGACCTTGGTGCTGACGGGCACGATCGCCACGGCCTGCCGCTCGTCGGCGGTGACGAGCACGGTCTTGAAGACGCTGTGGGGGTCGAGGCCCAGCTTCTCGGCCGCCTCGACGCCGAAGTCGACGCGATCGTCGCTGCGTTCGTACTCGTGCACGGAGAACACGACGCCTACACGCTGCAACTCGACGATCGCCGGCGTCATGACGGCGACGATAGGCGGTGACCCCCGATCCGAACGCGCGAGCGCCGGCTCGGCGGGACCTAACGTCGCGGCGTGCGCATCACGACCGAACCGTCGACCGACACCGCCGACTACGAGTTCTCACATCGCATCCGGGTGCGGTTCGCCGAGACCGACGCGATGGGCATCGTGCACCACAGCCGGTACCTGCCGATGCTCGAGGAGGCCCGCATCGCGTACCTCCGCCACATCGGCCACCCCTACCAGTCGATCCGCGAGGACGGCATCGAGATGAACGTGCTCGAGGCGTGGGTCCGCTACCGGATGCCACTGGAGTTCGACGATCTCGTCGATGTGCACGTGCACCTGGCGACCATCGAACGGGCGTCGTTCCAGATGGCGTACCTCCTCGCCGTCGGCGGCGAGGTGCGGGCCACGGCGGTGACCGCGCACGGGTGCGTCACGCCGGCCGGTCGCCCCGTTCGACTCCCGGGCTGGTTCCGCGACCTGGCCTGATCGACGTCATCGGTGACGGACGACGACCGCTTCGCCGAACGGTTCGAGCGTGAGGCCGAGCGGCTCGATCTCGCCGCGGACCTCGTCGATCCCGAAGCACTGCCATGACGACCGGACGACGTGCTCGCCGACGAGGTCGTCGCCCCGGAGCACGCGGTACGTCATCGTCCACGCCATCCGACGGTCGTCGAGCGGCTCGGCCTCCTGCCATCCCTCGTAGACGAGCTCGCCGACGGGCAGCGCCCGGTAGCGCGTCGGCGGGATCGCTGTCGGCTCGTGGGGAGGGAGCAGCTCGACGACGGCGGGCGCACCCGGTGGCGTCCGATCGCGGACGTAGCGCCACAGCCGGCCTCGTTCGTCGGCGGTCAGATGGCCGAGCGCGGCCGAGACCACGATCGCACATGCGGTCTCGGGGAGGTCGGCGGTCGCCAGCGGGTCCGGCACCACGGTCGTGACCGCCTGGAGATCGGTCTCGATCGACAATCGGGTGTGGAGGGCGGTGCGCATCGCTCGTGACGGTTCGATCGCCCAGATCGAGGCCGCCGGGACGGCGGCGTGCAAGTACGGGAGGCCCACCCCGGTACCGGCACCGATGTCGACGAGCGGGCCGGCGGCCGGATCGACGTCCGCCAGCGCGTCGAGCAGCTCGAGGCCGAACACCTCCCAGTGGCCCGCCGCCAGGAGGTCGTAGAACTCGGCAGTCGCCTCCCCGTACGGGTCGGCCGGATCAGCCGCCGTGGCCGACGGTGCGCCCGCCGTCGACACGGCACTGGGTTCTCCTTCCCCGTCGCCGAGCACCGCATCGGTGTCGCCGAGCAGATGGGCCCAGCGTGCGTCCTTCTGCCCGGGCCGGCGCTCGAGCTGCACTGCGAGCCCGCGTTCGGCGAGGCCGCGCAGCACTGCGGCCACGTCGTCGGTCGCCTCGAAGTGATGCTGCCGATCGGATCGGGTCTTCAGCTCGCCGACCGTCTGCGGTCCACGCAGCAGCAGGACGGCGAGCACGGCGGTGTGCCCGTGGTCGAGCTCGAACGTCTCGGGCACGACATGCCGGAACTTCGTGGCCCGGTTCGACGTGCTGTGCACCGTGCGGGTGAGGCCGCGCTCGCGCAGCGACGCCAGCGCCTGCTCGATCTCCCGGTCGCCGTACGAGACGACCGGGTCGCGACTCGTCGACTGGTTGCAGGCATTGCGCAGGCTGTTCAGCGTCAAGGGGTAGTTGTCCGGCGTCGTCGCCTCCTTCTCGACGAGGCAACCCAGCACGCGGATCTCTGGCGCCGACAGCCCGGTCAGGGTGTGGTCCTGCTCATCCATGCAGCGCAGAGTCTGGCACTTCGACCGTCCACTTACCGATGGGTAAGGTCGCGATGTGCGATCCCCCAAGGACTTCTTCAAGCCACTCGCCGTGGGCGCCCCGGCCCCGCGGCACGAGATCCCGTTCCGCCCGAGCCGGATGATCCACTTCTTCCCCGCGTCGAACGAGAAGATGCGGGGCAAGGCGCAGGACATGGCGACCAAGGTCGACGTGCTGCTCGCGAACCTCGAGGACGGCGTGCCGGCCGGGGACAAGGAGGCCGCTCGGGCGGGCCTCGTCGAGGTCGCGACGAGCGTCGACTTCGGCGAGACGCAGTTCTGGACCCGCGTCAACAGCCTGGACTCGCCGTGGGGCCTCGACGACCTCACGGCCGCCGTGCTCGACGCGGGCGATGCGCTCGACGTGATCATGATCCCGAAGGTCGAAGGCCCCGAGGACATCCACTACGTCGACCGCCTGCTGGCCCAACTCGAGGCCAAGGCGGGACTGACCGAACCGCTGATGGTGCACGCGATCCTCGAGACCGCGCGGGGCGTCGCGAACGTCGAGGAGATCTGCCTGGCCTCGCCGCGGATGCAGGGCTTGTCGCTCGGCCCCGCCGACCTCGCTGCGAACCGGCGGATGAAGACCACCCGGGTCGGCGGCGGCCACCCCGACTACGTCGTGCGGCAGGACCCAGATCCCGACGACGAGCACGCCGATCGCCCGATCTACCAGCAGGACCTCTGGCACTACACCATCGCCCGCATGGTCGACGCGTGCGTGACCGCCGGGATCCTCCCGTACTACGGCCCGTTCGGCGACATCGCCGACGGTGTGGCGTGCGAGGACCAGTTCCGCAACGCGTACCTGCTCGGCTGCGTCGGTGCGTGGTCGCTCCATCCGAGCCAGATCGAGATCGCGAAGCGAGTCTTCTCGCCGCGCCCGGCCGACGTCGCGCATGCGCAGCGGGTGATCGAGGCGATGGGCGACGGCACCGGTGCCATCATGCTCGACGGCAAGATGGAGGACGACGCGTCCACCAAGCAGTGCCAGGTCGTCGTCGCGCTGGCCCGCGAGCTCGCGGCCCGCGACCCCGAGCTCGCCGAGTCGTACGGGTTCGCGTCATGAGCGCGGGCAGCGAGGCCACGCTGCGGCCGAGGAGGTCGGTGCTCTACATGCCCGCCGCCAACGAGCGGGCGCTCGAGAAGGCGAAGACGATCCCCGCCGACGCGCTGATCCTCGACCTCGAGGATGCGGTGGCGCCCGACGCCAAGGAAGCGGCCCGCGACAACGCCGTCGCCGCCGCGGGATCGGGCGAGTACGGCAACCGCGAGATCACGATCCGGTGCAACGGCCTCGACACGCCGTGGGGGGCCGGCGACCTCGCCGCCGCAGCCACGTCGGGTGCGGCCGCCGTCGTGATCCCCAAGGTCAACTCGCACGCCTACCTCGAGGAGGTCGAGCGCCAGCTGGATGCTGCCGGCGCGCCCGTAGAGATGAGCATCTGGGCGATGGTCGAGACCCCGACCGCGATCCTCGACATCCGCTCGATCGCGAACCACGGCCGGGTGAACGTGCTGGTGATGGGCAACAACGACCTGGCCAAGGAGCTCCGGACCGGCGTGGTTCCCGAGCGCACCCCGCTGCTGCCCCATCTGGCGATGGCGCTGCTCGGCGCCCGCGAGGCGGGCAAGGTCATCCTCGACGGCGTCTACAACGACGTCAAGGATGCCGAGGGGTTCCTGGCCGAGGCCGAGCAAGGCAAGGCGATGGGCTTCGACGGCAAGACGCTCGTCCACCCCAGCCAGGTCGATCCCGCCAACTCGGTGTGGGCGCCGACCGACGACGAGGTCGACTTCTCGCGCCGCGTCATCGAGGCGTTCGAGGAGGCCGAGGCCGAGGGCCGCGGCGTCATCACCGTCGACGGGCGCATGATCGAGAACCTCCACGTCGACAACGCCAGGCGAGTGCTCGCCGTCGCGGACGCCATCGCCGCCATGCGCTGACCACCCCGCCCGACCGCGGACGAACGGCTCTGGTCGTCGGCGCCGGGCATCCGTACCGTCGGTGTTGGGCGCCGGGTCTCGACGCCCCCGGAGGAGGACGGTATGACCTACCCAGCAACGATCACCGTGCGGTCCCCCGAGAGGATCGCCCGCTGGCGCCCGCTCGTCCAGTGGATCCTCGCGATCCCGCACCTGATCATCGCCAGCGCACTGGAGTACGTCGCGTTCCTCGTCGCGATCGTGTCGTGGTTCGTCATCCTGTTCACCGGGAAGCTGCCCACCGGCCTCGCCAACTTCCAGATCATGATCCTGCGCTACAGCAAGCGGGCGGAGCTGTACGCCGGCTTCCTGCACGACAGCTATCCGCCGTTCGAGTTCCCGACCACGGCCACCGAGCCCGGCGGCACACCGGTCGACCTCACCGTCGAGCCTGCGCTGGAGGGTCGCAACCGACTGACCGTCGGGCTCCGCATCTTCTGGCTGATCCCGGCGCTGCTGTTCGCATTCGTGATCTGGATCGTCGGGTTCGTGTGCTGGTTCATCGGCTTCTTCGCCGTGCTGATCACCGGGCGCTGGCCCGAGGGGCTTCGGTCGTGGGTGATGAAGCTGACCCGGGTCGAGATCCGCCTCAACGCGTACGCGCTCATGCTCACCGACGAGTATCCCCCCTTCGCCACCGACTGACACCGAGGACACGCCATGACACCCGCGTCACGACGATCCATCCGGCGCGTCTCGCTCGTCGCCGCGATCGTCGGCATCGGGGTCGCATCGAGCGGCACGGCCACGGCGCAGGAGCCGGAGACGGGGGTGGTCGAGGGCCGCGTCACCAACGCCGACACCGGCGAACCCGTCCCCGACCAGACGATCAGCCTCAACAGCGGCGGCATCCTCGCCCTCGCCGACACCGACGCCGACGGCTCCTACCGCCTCGAGGACATCGCCCTCGGCCCCGCCACGCTCGCGACACCCTCCAACCAGCCCGCCTGGGAGGACTTCTCGACCGAGATCGACGTCGTCGCCGGCACCCAGACGATCGACATCGCACTCACACCGCGGGGGTCGTCGGCCCCGACGTCGACGGCCCCGCCGACGACCCTCGTGACGTCGCCGTCGCTCGCGGATCAGCTCCCCGAGACCGGCGAGAGCTCGACGTCGTTGATCGCAGTGTCGATCGCGCTGCTCGCCGGCGGATGGGTGCTACTCGCGGTCTCCCGGCGGGGCGCCGGGTTCCGCCCGGACCGATCAGGTGAGCGCGCTCGGTCGGCCGCCTGAGGCTTGCGGCCACTCGACGCCGGCATCGTCGACCGCGGTCACCGGCGGGGCGGCACGCTGATCCGGTCGAGGTCGTTGGCGAGCACGATCTCGCCGTCGTACACGTCGGCGGCCTCGGCGACGAACGCCTGGAGGTCCTGGTAGCGAGGCGAGAAGTGGGTCAGCACGAGCCGGCGGACGCCCCCCTCGGCGGCGAGTCGGCCCGCCTGTCGCGCCGTGAGGTGCCCGTACTGCTCGGCGAGGTGGGCTTCGGTCGTGAGAAAGGTTGCTTCGGCGACGAGGAGGTCGACCCCGTCGGCGAGCTCGACGGCGCCGTCACACCAGGCAGTGTCGAGGATCAGCGCGACCGACTGCCCGGGCCGGTGCTCGCTGACGTCGGGCAGGGTCACGGTGCGGCCACCGAGCTCGATCCGCCCGGCGCGCTGGAGCACGCCGATGTCCGAGCCGGCGATGCCGAGCGCGCGCAGTCGCTCGGGCAGGATCCGCCAGCCGTCTTCCTCGTCGAGACGCCACCCCAGCGCGTCGACGCGATGACGAAGCGACTCGCAGCGCAGCGTGTACGTGTCCTCCGCGTGCACCACTCCGGGCTCGCTGACGGGGCGGGCGTCGACCGGCACCGTCTCCTGCCCCGCGGTCGCCGAGCAGAGTGCCCTGAAGTACGCCTCACCGCTCGCCGGGTAGTGCACGATCGGTGGCGGGTGCCCACCGTCCAGTGCCAGTCGCATCATCATGCCGGGCAACCCGAGGCAGTGATCGCCGTGGAAGTGGGTGATGCAGATCCGTGACGTCGCCGCCGGCGAGACACCCGCCAGGGTGAACTGCCGCTGCGTGCCCTCGCCGGGGTCGAACAGGATCCCGTCGCCGTCCCACCTGAGCAGGTAGCCGTTGTGGTTGCGCTCGCGCGTCGGCGACTGACTCGCCGTTCCCAGCACCACCAGCTCGCGCGCGGCCATGCGCCCGTTCTACCCGGTCACCCGTGAGCGCTCGCGGGCCGACCCGTCACAGCCGTCGGACCTCCGGTTCCTGGCCGGTGTTGCCGTAGGCGATGCCGGTCATCCGGCGGAGATGGGCGAGATCGAGGTCGACGAGCCTCGGCGCGGCGGCCATGAGCCCGCCGTCGGCGGTGACCGAGGCACCGGTCACGAACCGTGCGGCGTCGGACGCCAACCACATGGCGACATCGGCGATCATCTCGGGCTCGCCGCGCTCGGGCCACGGCTGGATCTCCTCGCGCCACTCGTCGGCCATCTCGGGCCGGCCGCGGTGCATCAGCTCGGTGTAGATCGCACCGGGACAGACCGCATTCACCCGGATGTGGTGCGGTGCGAGCTCGGCGGCGGTCGTCTGCGTCAGGTTGATGACGGCTGCTTTGGTGGCCGAGTACGCCTGCGGACCGCCGCCGCCGCTCTGCCCGGCGACCGACGCGGTGTTGACGATCGCACCGCCGTCGCCCTGCTCGATCATGAGCCGCGCCGCGTGCTTGGTCCCGAGGAACACCGAGCGGACGTTGACCGCGAACGTCGTGTCCCAGGCCTCGACGGTCTGCTCGACGATCGGCCCGAACGCGCCACCGATCGCCGCGTTGTTGAACAGCGCGTCGAGTCGACCGAACGAATCGACGGCGGCGGTCATGAGCGCCTCGACGTCGGACTCGTCGGCGACGTCGACGGGCACGAATCGAGCGCGATCGCCGAGGCCGCGCACCGCCTCGACGCCGCGGTCGCGGTTCAGGTCGCCGATGATCACGGAGCCACCCGCCTCGACGATCCGCCCAGCGATCGCACGGCCGATTCCCCCGCCCCCGCCCGTCACGACGGCTACCCGATCGCCCCACGGCTCCATGCTGCGCCAGCGTACGGCCACGCCGTTCCAGCCGCCGGTGTCGAAGGGCTCTGGTCGGGCCGATCACCGACCGCGACGCTGGACATGATGGCAACCGCATCCCACGACCCCTCCGGTACGGGCTTCACGGGTCTGAGCGGGGAGGCACTCGTCGAGGTGCAACGGCGGATCGCAGCGCTCTCCCCGCCGGCCTGGCATCCGGCGGGCCGGCTGCTGGTCGTCGGCGGCGTCTTCGTGGCATTCGCCCGCGGCCAGCAGGGGCCGGGGCAGGCCGGTGATCGGGCCAAGGTCGGTGCGGCCGCGACACGCGGCACGATCGAACTGGCGCACGTCGTCGCCGACGGCGTCGCTGGCGCTTCGTACCGGCCGGGCTACCTCGCTGCGCGCGAGGGGGCGATGATCGTGACCGCTGCCCGGTCGCTGATCGCGCTCATGGATCGCCTGGACGAACCGATCGACGTGCTCCTCGTCGACGCCACGGGCCGGGACCACGAGCGCCGCTGCGGATTGGCGGTCCACGCCGGCGCGGTGCTCGGGGTGCCGACCGTCGGCGTCACGCACCGTCCGCTGCTCGCGATCGGATCTGATCCGGACGATGCCGCGGGCGCGACCAGCGATCTCACCTTGGACGGCGAGGTGGTCGGCCGGTGGTACCGCGCCGTGCGGGGTGTCCGGCCGGTCGCCGTGCATGCGGGTTGGCGGACCGACGTCGACACCGCAGTCGACGTCGTGGCGCAGGTCACCGGACGAGCCCGCACGCCCGAGCCGCTGCGGCTCGCCCGGACCGCCGCCCGGGTGGCGCGGGCCGAGCGAGGGTGACCAGCGCCCTCAGCCGTCGAGCGACGCGGCGACGGCTGCGACGTCGAGGGCCACGCCCGTCTCGCGTTCGGAGACCTCCCAGAGCGTGTCGATGGCCTTGCCGAGACCGACCCGGCGCAGGACCGGCTTGCGGACGGCACGACCGTTGTTGACCCACAGCGGGCCGTAGAACTCGCCTCCCTCGGCCTGCGGGTCGGTCGCCGCACGCAGCTGCGACCGCACGCCGTCGGCCGGCGACATGCCGGTTCGGGCGGCCAGCGCGTGGAAGAAACCGCCGAGCCGGCCGGCGCCACCCTCGGTCACGCTCGTCGACTGCAGTTCGGTGTTCGAGAGGCCGGGGTGTGCGATCAGGCTCTGCGCTGCGACCCCCGCCGCCTCGAAGCGTCGCTGGAGGCCGAGGCCGAAGTGGAAGTTGGCGAGCTTGGCCTGGCCGTAGCTCTTCCAGGGGCCGTAGTTGCCGTCGAGGTGCGGGTTGTCGGGGTCGACGGCACGGCCCATGTGGTGCGCCGTGCTCGTGACGGTGACCACACGGGCTGCCTCCGCACGCAGCAGCGCGGGCAGCAGCAACGCGGTCAGCGTCCAGTGTCCGAGGTGGTTCACCCCGAACTGCATCTCGTACCCGTCGGCGGTGCGCCGCTCGGGCATCGCCATCAGTCCGGCGTTGTTGACGAGCAGGTCGATTCGGTCGTGGGCGCCCAGGATCTGCTCGGCGGCCCGCGTGATCGACGCCTGGTCACCGAGATCGAGCTCGACGATCTCGAGCGATGCGCCGGGGTGGCGCTCACGGATCGTCGCCTCGGCGTCAGCGGCCTTGGCCTGGTTGCGGGCAGCCATGACGACGTGAGCGCCACGACCCGCCAGTGCGAGCGCTGTCTCGAGCCCGAGCCCGCCGTTCGCGCCGGTGACGACGGCGATTCGGGACGTGAGGTCGGGGATGTCGTCCTGGGTCCAGGCCATGAGTGCTCCTTGTTCGCTCGCCGGTCATTCAACCGGGCGCGCGCGAGAACGGTGCGTCGGGTGAGACGGACCCGATCAGTCCTGGAGCTCGGGTGGCCGGTACAGCACGACCGGGCACGTCGCGTGCCGCACGGTCTCGGCGGCGACGCTGCCGAGGCGGAGGCGTGCGAGGCCGGTGCGACCGTGGGTGCACATGAAGATCAGCGAGGCCGGCAACCGCTCGGCATAGTCGACGAGCGCCCGTGCGGGATGGGCGTCGTGCAGGACGTCGTAGGAGACCTCGTGGCCCGTGTCCTCCACGATCCTGCTCGCCAGACGGGCGGCGTAGGCCGACTCGAACACGTCGATGTCGACCGGCTGGGAGGGCTCGATGACCTCGACGAGCCACGGCATCGCCCCGAACTCGATCGCCCACGCCTGGGCGATCGGCACGATCGCCTCGGAGGACTCCGAGCCGTCGACGGCCACGACGTAGCTGCCTTCCGGTGATCCCGCCCCTTCGTCGACGTGGGGACCGACGACGATGATGGGTCCGAACATCCGCCGCAACACGCTGTCGACGATGCTGCCCAGCACCGCCGCGGACCGGCCGTGGCCGTGTGAGCTCATCAGGATCGTCATGCCCGGGCGGGCCTCGACGTAGTTGGCGAGCGTCGGCGCGATCTCGTCCCCGGCGAGCACCGAGTAGGTGGGTTCGACGATCAGCTTGCCCAGGCGCTCGATGCCCTCGGCGAGCTCGCGCTCGGACTTCACGACGTCGCCGAGCCGGTCGACGACCGTGACGACCTCGACCTTGCCGTCGACGGAACTCGCCAGGCGGGCCGCCGTCGGAACGGCGTCCCAGGATGCTGCGGAGCCATCGATCGGAACGACCAGCTGCTGGAACATGACGACCTCCCTCACTCGTCATGGTCGCGGTCGGGCCGCGCGGTCAACAGAGGAATTCGACCCGAGGTCACCCCTCCGAAAGCGATGCAACGCCTTGCATTTGGCGGGTTTCGCGCTCCTCGACGGCCGACTCAGCCGCGACGGGCGAGGCGGCGGAGCGGCGGCTCCGTCTTCGGCGGCACCTTCCGTGGCGGGAGCGCCGAGAGCAGCTCGGCGGTGGCGGCGGTCACGGCTGCCACGGCCGCCTCGAAGGCCGCCTCGGTCGCCTCGGAGGTCTTCTGGACCCCGCTCACCTTCCGGACGTACTGGCGGGCGGCCGCCTCGACCTCGGCGGGAGTGGCGGACGGCTCGAGCCCGCGCAGCGTCGTGATGTTGCGGCACATGTCCGCGACGGTAGACGGTCGTCCGGTCGGCCCGCTCGTGGCTCCGGACGACGCGCTCGCGGTCGTCGCCTACTGTTGCCGCCCATGATCGACATCAAGCGCATCGCCATCAGCACCGGCGGCGGCGATGCCCCCGGACTCAACGCCGTCATCCGTGCCGTCACGCTCGCCGGCCGCAACCGCGGGTGGGACGTCGTCGGCATCCGCGACGGGTTCAACGGCCTGCTGTTCCCCGACCAGTACGCCGACGGCGGCGTCGTCGACCTCCCGCGTGAGGCGGTGCGCGGCATCTCGCATCTCGGCGGCACGATCCTCGGCTCGACCAACAAGGGGAATCCGACCGCCTATCCGGTGCAGCAGGAGGACGGGTCGTGGGCCGAGGTCGACCGCACCGACGAGCTGATCGGGAAGTTCCGCGAGGCCGAGATCGACGCGCTGGTCACCGTCGGCGGCGACGGATCGTTGACGATCGGCAATCACCTCTTCCAGCACGGACTGCGCGTCGTCGGCGTGCCGAAGACGATCGACAACGACCTCGACAAGACGCACGCGACGTTCGGGTTCGACACCGCCGTCGGTTTCGCGACCGAGTGCATCGACCGACTGTTCGTCACGGCGACGTCGCACGGCCGCGTGATCGTCGTCGAGGTGATGGGCCGCTACGCCGGTTGGATCGCCTTGCACGCCGGCATGGCCGGCGGCGCGCACGCGATCCTGATCCCCGAGATCCCGTACGATCTCGAACCGGTCGCCGCGACGATCAAGCAGCGCGAAGAGCGAGGCGCCAAGTTCTCGATCGTCGTCGTCGCCGAGGGCGCGGCGCCGAAGGGCGGCGGGGTGTCGACGGTCGGCCAGACGGTCGGTCAGGCCGAGCGGCTCGGCGGCCTCGGCGACAAGGTCGCCCAGGGGCTGCACGACCTGACGGGCAAGGAGCACCGCTGCGTCGTGCTCGGCCACCTGCTGCGCGGCGGTTCGCCGACGCCGGTGGACCGGCTGCTCGGGCTGCGGTTCGGCGCAGCGGCCGTGCGGGCGCTGGAGACCGGCCACAACGGCGTGATGGTCGCCCTCGACCCGCCGCAGGTGACGTACGTGCCACTGGTCGGTGCGACGCACCGGATGAAGACGGTGCCGCCCGACTGCGACACGATCCTCACCGCCCGCGACCTCGGCATCAACTTCGGCGATCAGATGCCCTGAGGCGCGACGCGCCCCCGCCGCTCCTCCGACCCACGACTTCGATGCTGTGGCAGCCGAAACGACCCGTTGTCGTCGTGACTGCCGCAGAATTCCGGCCGGCGTGCGACCGGTGGCAGCGCCATCTACCAGGCGGTTTGCAGCGCCCCAGGCAGGGATCGAACCTGCGACGCACGGTTTAGGAAACCGACGCTCTATCCACTGAGCTACTGGGGCTCGGCCGGCCCGTCGGGGGCAGGCGCCGCCACGCTATCCCGGTCGCGGCTGCGGGCACCGGAGATGTTCACCGACGGCCCGACGCGCAACGCGACGGACGAGGCCGGACACCGATCTACGGGGTGAAGATGATCTCGTACCCGCCCTCCGTGCCCTCGTAGCCCGAGACGGTCACCAGCCACGTCTGACTCTCGGGTGACTCGAAGTCGGGAAGGTCTGCGGCCAGATCGAGCACCTCGGACCCACCGCTGCCGTTCGCGTCACGGATCTCGGCGAGGATCAGTCCGGGCCCGAGGGACACCACGACGTCGAGCACCGCATCCAGCTCCGACTCCGGTGTGAGCTCGATCCGTGGAAGCCCGGATCCGGTGGGCAAGGTGACCTGGAACGTCGTCGACCGACCTCCGGCGATCTGTCCGAAGGTGCTCACGCCGGTCTCGAGCGCAACGGTCTCGATGGTCTCCACGGCGACCGTGAAGGACCCGGTGCTGCCCCCGATCCCCGACACATCGACGATGAGCCCGCCGTCGTCGGGCACGATCGTGGTCATCTCTTCGACGCCGCCGCTCGACGTGGCGTTCGCGATTCCGACCTCGACCCCACCCGATTGCCGAACGGCGACGGTGGCATCGAGCGAACCGTCAGGGACCACCCGCACCCGCAATCCCGAGCGTGGTTCGGCATCGATGCCGAACCTCGTGACGTCCCCCTCGCGACCGAGCTCGCCGGCGATCGGCGAATCGTCGACCTCGAGCGGGATGCGTTCGAGTCGCCTCGCCGAGATCGAGAAGTCACCGGTCGACCCGTCGAAGCCGGACACCTCGACGGTGATCGTGGTGTCGTCCGAGAGGGCGATGGCGGCGGTCTCGGGGTCGCCGGGCAGGTTGTCGGAAGCCGCGAGCACCGATCCGGCGTCGTCGATCACGCGCAGGACCGGATCGAACGAAGCCGCCGGCGTGACGCTGACGGCCAGGTCGTCGCCCGCTGATCCATCGATCGAGAACAACACCAACGGTTCGTCGACGCCGACGGCCGCGGCGACCGGATCGCCGCCGACCTCGACGATCACCGGCGCGAAGCGCTCGACCGCGATGGTGAAGTCCCCGGTGGACGTCCCGAAGCCTGCGACCTCCAACGTGAACGGCGCCTCGCCGACCAGCGTCGCCCGCACCGCCTCCCGAGCGCCCTCGAAGGGGTTGTCCGTGAAGCCGAGCTGAACTCCAGAACCGTCGAGGACCCGGACGACGGGATCGAACCCGCCCTCGGGTTGCACCTCGACCGACACGGTCTCGCCGTCCCCGCCCTCGATCGAGTACGCGACGACCTCACCCTCGGCCGCGAGGGATCCATCGACCGCGCCTCCACCGACCTCGACCTCGGGAATCTCGACCTGCTCGACCGAGACGGAGAACCCACCCGTCGAGCCCTCGAAGCCCGAGACCTCGACGATGAACGGAGCATCGCCAGCCAGCGTGGCGGTGAAGACCTCACGATCACCCTCGGCGCCGGCATCCGCGAAGCCGAGGTCGTCGCCATCGGACTCACCGCTGCGCAGACGGACGACCGGGTTGAACGACTCGCTCGGATCCACACCGACGACGATCTCGTCGCCGGCGACCCCGTCGACCACGAGGCTCACCGTCTCGCCGGCCGCCCCGATCTCGGCCTCCACCGGACGACCGTCGAGTGCGAGCTCTCCCGGCCCTTCGTCGGGCACCACCTCGCCGACGCCGAGCACGAACTCGCCTCCGGATTGCGTGGCGATCTCGACGACGAACGACTCCTCGCCCTCCTCGACGGTTCGCCGTACGACGGCGGGCGGCGCCTCGCTCAGCACGTCGCCGACGTCCAGCACGGACCCCGAACGCTCATCGCCGTCGGCCTCGCGGTCGGCGATGTCGAGTTCCAGCGCCTCCAACGTGTCGGAGGCCAACTCGGTGCCGACCTCGTTGCCGTCCACCGCGAGCAGACGGAGCTGTGCGCTGGACGACGACGACGGAGCGGTCTCGCCGCCGAAGGTCAGGCGGGCCTCGATCACCATGCCCTCCTCGGCGCTCACGAGGAAGCGCTCGAAGGCATCGCGTTCGAGCGAGACGTCCTCCTCCCCTCCGAGCTCGAGGTCGGTGGCGTTCAGCGGCGTCTCGCCGTCCGGCCAGAACAACGCCGCCAGGACGATCGCGATGACCAGGCCGGCGACCAGCGCAGCCGCGACGAGGATCCACGTCAGACGTCGTCGTCGCTCGCTGAAGAACGCACGGTTCGAGCTGCGGATCGGCTCGACGAATCGATCGTGGGTGAGCTCGTACCAGTCGGTGCCGCTCCGGCGCTCGCCACGGATCAGGTGCGCGTCGGCCAGCTGGGACAGCACCGCCCTGCCGTTCCTGCCCGGCCCGCGTCGAACCGGTTTCCGGAAACCGTCGTCGGTGATCAGGTCCGAGCGGACCCACCCCCTGATCTCGCGTTCGCCTGCGCCGGTCTGCTTGTCAGCCCGTTCGACCGCCTCGTCGTAGTACTCGGCGAGCGCCTCGTTGACACCGCCGCGGTCCATCACGTCGTCGACCCCGATGCTCGCCGCCGACGCACGAGGTCGGTCCCAGAGGCGACGACACACGACCTGCAGCTGGAGCGGCTCGACGAACGGTCCGAGCTCGGTGGTGGTGACGTCGAGGTGTTGCACCTTGATCTGGCGGAGGTCGTCGACGAGTCGGCCGACGGCGTCGTCGTCGAAGCGCACACCCTGTGCGGCCGCAGGCGCTTGCGCGGCCTCCATCGCCGCCGCCGGATCGAGCAGGCCGAGCCGGTATCGGGTCCGCAAGCGCGTCGGGAACGCCGTGAGATACGGGTCGAGCTGGGCGATGAAGTCCTCTCGCATGGCGAACAACGCCCAGAACCGCTTGTTCTTCAGCGCGCGGCCGAGCTGTGCGATGAACTGCCGTTTGGCGTCGACGTCGACGGGGTTGAGCGTGAAGACCTCTTCGAACTGGTCGAACACGAGGCACAGCCGTCCCTCGGGCATGTCCTGCTCGAGCTGTGCGAGGTAGTCCTCGAGGTCCGTTCGTACCAGCTTGCCGGGCCGCATCTGCGCGTCGTCGGGCAGACGTTCCTCCAGCGAGGCGATCATGCTGGCCGCGTACCGGTTCGCCGGCTCCCCGGCGACCACGTCCAGCTCGTACCCGACACGGATCGTCGGAAGCACCGTGAAGTCGCGCTGGGCGAGCTCGGGGAGCAGGCCGGCCTCGATCAACGAGGTCTTGCCGGCGCCCGACGGCGAGTAGAGCAACATGATCCGGTTGGACACGAGCCGGCCGCGGATGTCGTCGATCTCCCTCGTCCGCCCGTGGATCCTCTCGCCGCGGCCCATGGGGCGCGGTCCGACGTACGGGTTCCCGGGCGCCACGGTCGGTGGCGCCAGCTCGACCGTCGGTGCGCTCACCGAGCGCCCTCCTCGACCCGGCCTGCCCACAGGTCCTGCAGGCCCTCGCAGAACGCCTCGACGGACGACCAGAAGATGTCGATCGACGGCTTACGGCCGCGACCGAAGTAGTCCTTCAGGTACTCGCGGGCGCCGTCGGCGAACTCGGCGTTGTCCGCCGGGTCGATCTCCGCGGCCACGTGCTTCTTCCGCTCGAGGTCGTCGGCGATCTGGGGACTCACCAGGGCTCGCAGCAGCACGCGCACATCCCAGTCCTGCAGTCCGAAGCCCAGGAAGAGCAGGCTCGACTCGGCGATCAACTCGCGGACCTGGTGGGGGATCAGATCCGGCTCCTCGGCGACGGCACCGAGGAAGTCGAAGTAGTCGTCCTCGGTGATGACGATCGAATCCGAGTAGTCGAGGGTGCCGAACACGTGGAAGACCAGCGGCTCCGCGACGCTCGGTTTGTAGGGCTTCTGGGACTCGAACGGCGACGGCGGCCAGTCGTCCTCTGCCTCCTCCTTCCAGCGGCAGAAGTCCTCGCGCGGGGACTTGCCCTGTGCGATCAACGCCTCGCGCAACAGGCCGGTCGGCTGCGCCGTGATGTAGATCTTGCACGGCATGCCGGCGAGCACCCGATGGGGCTCGGCGACCATCTCGCCCGACTCGTGCTTCCAGACGTCGACGATGATGTCGTCGAGACGCTTGTCGGCGTGCCCGTTGACCGCATCGGGGAACGACGACGCGAGCTGGGTGCGATAGAACTCGCCCAGGTCCTCTCGCATGACCGCGTCCTTCTCGGTGACCGAGATGTACTGCGCCACCTGCGGAAGATCGTCGCGGCGGCCGAGGTGGAGGGGGTAGTTGTACTGCTGCGCCCACTCCTGCGCCAGCAGCTTGCGCGAGCCGACCAACCAGTTCGTCATGCCGCTCCCGAGGATCGGCACGCAGGCCTTCCGATCGAGCGCCTTGACCACCGACCGGAGGAGGCGGGCCGACTGGGCGTCGGACGGCGGCTGGCGGTGCCGCGCCAGCAGTTCGGTCGCCTCTTCGGCGACGGCCACGGTGACGTCGTCGCGTCGCTTCAGCTTGTCGAGCAGCGCGACGACCGCAGGCCGATCGTCGGGGTTCCCGACCTTGGCACCGAGCGACGCCACCAGCTCGCGTTGCTCGCGGGGCCCGAGCGAATCGCTCTCGAGCATCTCGCGTTCGGACGTGAGGTCCGCGATCGGCGTCGGCGGTGGATCGGGCAGTACCGCCGGCAGTTCGGGCGGCGCGTCCTCGTGGCCGTCGAGGATCGTGTCGAGCTCGTTGTAGTCGCCCACGTCGGGGTTGATGAACTTGAGGATGTTCGACTGCTGGAGCCGCTCCGGGGCCTCTTCGATCTTGTAGGGCCGGACGTTGATCGGCACGATCGCCTTACCGAGATCCGCGGCGTACTTGAGCTCGGCGAGACACGCACGAGATCGCGCCGAATCGGGGCTCAGGACGAAGAGGAAGATCGGACAGGCGCGAATGTTCTCGAGGATCACCTCCCACCAGTCCTGCCCGCCGCGGATCTCCTGGTCGAAGAATGCGGGGTGATCCTGTTTGACCAAGTTGTCACGGAGCCGGCTCACTGCATCGGCGTCGGCGCGTGCGTAACTGATGAACACCGTGGCAGCTCCAGCTTCGCCGGCCATGGGCCCCCCTCCCAACCTCGAGGCTCTCGCCCGTTGCGAACATACCCCATCGAGTTGGCCCGATGGACGGGATTACGGCACGGTGTCCTGACCACATGAGCTCGTACGTCGGTCGCCACGACGACCGCATCACGACCCGAAAGGAGCCGGCGGTGGGACTCATCCGCCACACAGCGACCGACCCGCCGGCTCCCCGCCAGACCGGTCCGGCCGTGTGGCGGGGCGCCGACCTCGCGCGGACGCCGGAGAGGTGGACGTGGGCGCTCGACGCGCACGAGGTCGACGAGCTCGTCGCAGCGGTCGACGCGTTCGACGGGCCACTCGAGATGCTGACGGCCGACCGCTTCCCGCTGCCGGGCCTCGGCCCACGCCTCACCGCGCTGAGGCACGAGCTGACGCACGGCCTCGGATTCCGGCTCGTCAGCGGGCTCCCCTGCCACCAGCTGACCGAGCGGCAAGCCGCTGCTGCGTTCGTCGGTCTCGGAGCACACCTCGGCTCGGCGAGATCGCAGAACGCACGGGGTGAGCTGCTCGGCCACGTCCGCAACATCGGGCTCGACGTCGCGGATCCGAACGTGCGGATCTACCAGACCGATCGACGCCAGACCTTCCACACCGACTCGACCGACGTCGTCGGGCTGCTGTGCCTCGAGACGGCCGCACGTGGTGGCGCGTCGATGCTGGCGAGCGCCTCCACGATCTACAACGAGATGCTCGACCGCCGCCCCGACCTCGCCGCCGTGCTGTTCCGACCGATCGCCACCGACCGGCGCGGCGAGGTCCCCGCCGGCGCAGATCCGTACTTCACGATCCCCGTGCTGTCGTGGCACGACCAGGCGCTCACCGTGCTGTACCAACGGCAGTACATCGAGTCGGCGCAGCGCTTCGACGACGTACCACCCCTTGCTGGCGACGTGACGGCGGCACTCGATCTGTTCGACGAGATCGCCAACGAGCCCGACATCCACCTCGAGATGCAGCTCGCGGTGGGCGACATGCAGTTCGTGCACAACCACACGCTGCTGCACGACCGGACCGCGTTCGTCGACAAGCCCGGCTCGCCACGCCATCTGCTCCGCCTGTGGTTGTCGGTCCCGGGCGACCGCACCCTGCCTCCCGTGTTCGCGCAGCGCTACGGGTCGATCGAGGTCGGCAACCGCGGCGGCATCGTGGTCGGCGAGCGAGATCAGTTCTGACGGGCGACCATCGACGCGACCTCGTCGACGAGCCGCCACTGCGACGAGTCGGCGGGGCCGGCGAACGTGCGATGCGCGGCGACAGTTCGCAGCGCCTCGTCGCGAGTTGCGCCGAGCACCATGAGCAGGCAGACGGCCATCGTGCCGGCACGCCCCTGACCCATCGCGCAGTGCATCACCACGCCCTCGCCCGCCTCGAGCCGGGCGGCGATCATCCGCAGGAACGGCATCGTGGCATCGGCGGACTCGGCACCGAAGTTCCGGATCGGGAACCACAGCGCCCGGCCGGCCTTGTTGGCCCGCAGCCAGTCGACGTACGCGGGAAACCGGGCCTGCAGCTCGGCGGCGGGATTGAGGCAGACGACCGTCGATGCATCGTCGGCCCATGCGAGCGCCGCCTCGGGGTCGGGCGCGATGTCGTGGCGGCCGCACAGCCAGAGCGACCCCGTGGTGCTCGGCAGGGGGATCCGGTCGATGCTCATCGGGTGATCACGGCGCCGGGCGGTGCAGCAGCGCCGACGTCGGCCTGACGTCGACGAGTGACCCATGGACCGCTGCGTCGCCGTCGACCACCAGGCTGTAGCCGTCGTCGCCGGGTGGGAACAACAAGGTGACGGCCGGACGGGCCGTTGCATTCCCCACCGCCCGCCCACCGCCCGCGTCGAGTCGGAGCACCCGCTCGGCTCCGGTGCCCACGACCGAGGGCCGGAGGGCGAGCAGGTGCGTGCGGTCATCGTCCGAGACGGTCAGCAGGTAGCCGGGGCCCCACTCGCCGATCTGCTCGAACAGGTCGTCGATCGCCACCCGGATGCTCACGGCCGCCACGGTACGGGAATCTCGCCGGACGTGAAACGTCGGCGAGCCGCCGCGACACCCGGGACCGGGCCCGCCCGGAGTCTGCCGGCTCGCCGTCACCGCTCGAGACCGAACCAGGGCTCGGCAGCGAGATCGCTGGTGAAGATCGAGCGGTCCTGCTCGTCGGCGATCGTGACGGTCGCCGCGCGACGGTACGCCTCGCCAGCCTCGTCGACCCTCCCGAGGCAGGCGAGCGCACGCGCACGAGCTTCGTACGCGTACGCGTGATCGAAGTCGGCGACCTCGTCGGCCGCTTCGGCGACGAGCGCGCTCGTCCGGTCGGCGTGGTGCAGGGCGGCCGCACCCTGCCCGGCGGTCGCGTGCGCACGGGACACCAGCCACGAGGCGCGAGCCTGGTTCACCGTGGTGGCACCGGTGGCCCGACGCCAGTGATACGCCGCGGCATAGGCCCGTTGCAGCAGGTCGTCGACCTCGCCGCCGCCGAGCTCGCGGCCGTCGAGGAGCTCCCACACCGAGTTGTTGGCGGTGATCGCTTGGGCCCGGTGCCAGTTGCCCTCGACATCTGCCGCGTCGATGTCGCTGCCGCCGGTGTCGACCGGGGGCAGCGGTTCGCCTGTCTCGAGGAGCGTCTTGAGCCCGTCGAGGATCTCGACCCAGCCGAGCCGGACGTGCTCCCAGGTCGCCGGGCTGAGCGCGAGGTCGCCGTGACGCAACGTGACCCGCGTGACCGAGCCGTCCTGGTTGGCCGGGGTCAGCGTCCACTCGACGCGACCGGGCGGCTCGGCCGCCATCCCCTCGTCGTAGTTCACGTGCCAGGTCAGGACGAGGCGCCGGGGTGGATCGAACGCCTCGATCACCCCGTCGACCGCCAGTCGATCGCCGTCGACGATGACGTTGCGATACGGCGCGCCCGCCTCGAACGAGGACTCGAACCGCGTGCCGTGGAAGTACCGGACCGTGTCGTCGGGGTCGGTCAGCGCCTGCCAGACGCGCTCGCGCGGCGCTCGGACGAAGATCTCGTAGAGATGGGCGGTCGCAGACATGATCAGGCTCCTTCGGCTCGGTCACGGAGGGCGACGAGCCCAGCGACGAGTGGTTCGGCATAGTGGCTGATCCACCGATCGTGGATCTCACGGATGGGCACCGGGTTCAGGTAGTGGAGCTTGGTGCGCCCCGATCGCTCGCTCAGCACGAGGCGGGCATCCTCGAGCACCCGCAGGTGCTTCATGACCCCGAATCGCGTCATGTCGCCGAGCACGTCGCAGAGCTCGCTCAGCGTGCGACCATCGCGCTCGCGCAGGGCATCGAGCAGTGCCCGGCGACTCGGGTCGGCAAGCGCTCGGAACACGGCGTCCATCGCCGTCGACAATAGGTGACTATTTGGTCACATGTCAACGTATGACCGGGTGACGCCGAGACGCGCCGGCAGCGCCGTCGGTTCGCAGCGACCGGCGACCGCACCGCCGACGCCCGCACATCTCGGATCTCGAGGACCGTCCATCCGAACGAGGATCGTTCGACGCCGGACGCGCCGCGGCCCCGGCCGGGTGGCCGGGGCCGCGAGTCGTGGGGGGTGGGACTCAGCGATCGAGTGCCTGGTCGATGCACTCACGAAGCTCGGTCAGGTCGATCGGCTCGATGCGACCCTCGATGTCCTCGAAGAACTCGTCGTCGAAGATCCCGCCCTCGATGTCCTCGAAGAACTCGTCGTCGAGGAACCGGCCCTCGATGTCCTCGAAGAACTCGTCGTCGAAGATCCCGCCCTCGCCGAGTCGGCCCTCGAGCTCGCCGAACAGCCCGCCGACCAACTCGTCGAGATCGGACACCTCGGCGTCGCCGTCGGTGCTGACCGAGATCTCGCCGTCCTCCTGGGTGATCGTCACGGAGGCGTCGCCCTCACCGAGATCGATGACGGTGACGCCGTCGGCGCCGGCGACGGTGACCTGAGCGCCGTCGAGGACGTCGCCGAACTCACCGAACAGCTCGTCGAGCTCGGGCAACTCGTCGAGGTCCTCGAACGGGAAGCCCTCGGGGAAGCGCTCGAGGTCACCGAACGGAAGGTCCTCGAATGGGAAGTCGTCGAGGTCACCGAACGTCATGTCGAGGTGGGGCAGGCATGCCAGCACGCCGTCGTCGCCCGTCAGTTCGCCGAGGTCGAGGACCAGCGGGTCGCCGTCGCCGGTGTCGATCACGATCTCACCGTCGATCACGGGGCGGGCGGGATCGTCGGGTTCGGCGCCGTCATCCGGCTCGGGCCCGTCGGGCTCGGGAGCGTCGGGGAAGGGCTCGTCGGACTCGTCGATCGGGTCGTCGTCGGCGACCGCGGCGAGCGAGGCGCCATCACCCTCGACCGACGGGCGATCGGCCGAGACCAGGGCACTGACACCGACGATGCCGCCGCCGACCAGGCCGGCAGCGGCGAGCGCCACCAACGCGGTCCGGCCACGGCTCGGCCGGCGTGGCTCGACCGGTTCGAGCGAGACGGGGGGCGTGGAGGGGGGCAGATCGAAGGGATCCATGTGGATCATGATGCCCGTCCTACCTGAGACCGGCCTGAGATCGGCTGAGGAACGCTCTCAGCGAACACTCAGCATCCTCCGGCACACTGAGGACATGCGGCTGCTGGTGGTCGACGACGAAGTACGCCTCGCCGAATCGATCGCCCGCGCGCTGCGGGCCGAGGGCTTCGACGCCGACGTGGTGCACACCGGCACCGACGCGGTCTGGCAGGCCGGCGAGGTCGACTACGCAGCGATCGTGCTCGACATCATGCTGCCGGGCAAGAACGGCTACGAGGTGTGCCGCGAGCTGCGCTCCTCGGGCTCGACGACGCCGATCCTGATGCTGACGGCCAAGGACGGTGAATACGACGAGGCCGAGGCGCTCGACACCGGGGCCGACGACTACCTCCGCAAGCCGTTCTCGCTGGTCGTCCTGCTCGCCCGGTTGCGGGCGCTGCTGCGGCGCGGCCACACGTCGTCGTCCGATGCCATCACCGTCGGCGACCTCGAGATCGATCGGGCTCGCATGTCGTGCCGACTCGGCGGTGACGAGATCGAGCTGACGCCACGCGAGTTCGCCGTCGTCGAGTACCTGGCACGGCGGGCACCCGACATCGTGCCGAAGCAAGCGATGCTCGACGCGGTGTGGGGCATCGACTTCGACGGCGACCCCAACATCGTCGAGGTCTACGTCGGCTACCTGCGCAAGAAGCTGGGGCACGACGCCGTCAGGACCGTCCGGTCGGTCGGATACCAGCTCGCGGGGAGCCCGCCGTGAGGTCGGCCGTTCGCTCGGTTCGCGGGCGGCTGACGATCGCCGTCGCCTTGCTGATCGGATCGATCGCGGTGCTCACCGCGATGCTGGCGCCGCGGCTGGTCCGCGACGAGCTGGTCGACGATCTGCTCGACGCCGAGACCGACGAGGGTCCGGGCCCGGTCGGGCGCTTCGTCGGCGAGCTGAACGACGACCTGACCGACGACCAGCTCGCCGCGGTCTACGGTCCCGAGCTGCTCGACCAGGTCGACGCGCTGAGCGACACGGGTGCCATCGAGCGGCTGCGATCGTTCAGGGACGACGGTCGCATCGTCATCGTGCCCGCGCCCGGCGTGTCGGGTGTGGTCGAGTCCGACGGCTCGATACTGATCCGGTCCGGTACATCGGAGGGCCCGATCATCACGGGGGCCGAGCTCGCCCAGCTCGCCGTCGAGCTCGGCGAGGAACGCGTCGACCCCGACCTGTTCGAGCTGCCGCTGTTCGGCGATCAGACGCTCGGCGACATCATCGGCGACGACATCCGCGCCACGATCGAGTCGTCGATCTTCGACAACCCCGATCTGACGGACGCGATCGATCCCGAGATCATCGACCCCGACGTGTTCGGCGAGGAGCTGATGGCCGACCCGTTCGCCGAACTGTTCGAGCAGTTCGAGGAGTTCGGCGTCTTCGACAGCGACATCGACGGCGGGTTCGGTGCCGAGCTCGGGGCGAGCGAGCTCGACGAGCTGTTCGAGGCGCTCGACCGTGGCCTCCAGGAGGCGTTCGAGCACGGCGAGTTCCGCGTCGGGACGGCTCCGGAAGACGCCGCAGCGATCGCCGAGGCTGCGCCGGACGACGACCCGGCGCCGGCCGCAGACGAGACCGCCGCCGACGAGCCGGCAGCGCCACTGGGCGCCGACGAGCTGGTGTTCGGCCTCCGACCGGTCGACGGCGTCGACGTCATCGTGGCCGCACCGGCCGAGAGCGTCACACGGAGCGTCGACCGGCTGCGCACCGTGCTGTGGGCTGCCGCTCCGATCGTCATGCTGCTCGGTGGTGGTGTCACCTGGATCCTGGCCGGTCGCGCACTGCGGCCGGTCGGCCTCATGACCGATCGAGCCGCTGGCATCCGCGCCAGCACCTTGCACGAGCGCGTCCCCGTACCCCGGTCGAAGGACGAGATCGGCCGGCTGGCCACCGAGATGAACGAGATGCTCGATCGCCTCGAGCAAGCGGACACGCGACGTCGTCAGTTCGTGTCCGACGCCTCCCACGAACTGCGCAGTCCGATCGCGGCGCTGCGCGTCCAGGCCGAGGCGACGCTCGCGGACGGCCCCGACGACGACGCTGCGTCGCTGGCCGACGGCGTGTTGGCCGAGACCGACCGGCTCGGCTCGCTGGTGACCGATCTGCTCTCGCTCGCCCGTGCCGACGAAGGGCTCCCCCCGCCGAGCACCGTCGTCGACCTCGACGACATCGTGCTGGCCGAGGCGGCGCGGAGCCGCAGCACGCCGATCGAGACCGACGGCGTCTCGGCCGGACGCGTCCGCGGCAGGGCCGACGAGCTCACCCGCCTGACCACCCACCTGCTCGACAACGCCGCCAGGCATGCGAGCTCGCGAGTGCGTGTCACGCTCGCGACCCACGGCGACGACGTCGTCCTGACCGTCGACGACGACGGACCCGGCGTGCCCGACGATCAACGGACGACCATCTTCGATCGCTTCGTCCGGCTCGACGCGGCGCGGGCTCGGGACGACGGCGGCGCCGGCCTCGGTCTCGCCGTCGTCGCCGCGGTGGCACGAGCGGCGGGCGGCGACGTCGCGGTGGACGACGGCGACCTCGGGGGCGCCCGGTTCGTGGTGACGCTGCCAGCGACCGGCTGATCCGAACCGATCAACCAACCACACGCTCAGCGATCGACGCCCACCCACCCGGCGGCTCGTCACCCTCGCTGCGCGTCTGCCCGCCAACGGGCCGACGCCGACCGAACCGATCAAACCACGACACGCTCAGCAATCGACGCCCACCCACCCCGCCGGCTCGTCACCCTCGCTGCGCGTC
>NZ_JASJCS010000038.1 GCF_030065885.1 Ilumatobacter sp.
CGGCGCTCATGAGTTGCTTACCCAAATTGGGTTTTTACTTATAACTTTATTGTAAAGAGCCCCCGTTCTATGCGGCGTGGTTCCGGTTCTCGATGTGGTGGCGCTACGGCGACGGCCTCCTGCCGTTCCTCGTCAAGGATCCCGACTGGCCGCGCAACGACTCGATCAACCGGGTCAACGAGCGACACCGCCAGGAGATGGCGCAGCACATCGTCGACACGATCGGCGATCGACCCGAGCTGCTCGATGCCTGCATGCCGACCTACCCGCCGTACGGCAAGCGGATCGTGCTCGACAACGGATGGTTCGATGCGCTCACGAAGCCGAACGTGACGCTCGTGCCCGAGGCGATCGTCGGGTTCGACGAGACCGGTGTCATCGATGCGAGCGGCAGTCACCACGAGGTCGACGTGGTGGCGCTGGCGACCGGGTTCGAGGTGTTCCAAGGCGCCGCTCGCCTCGGGGTCGTCGGCCGCGACGGGCGGTCCCTCGCCGAGGAGTGGTCCGATGACGATCCGCAGGCCTACCTCGGCATCACCGTGCCCGGCTTCCCCAACCTGTTCCTGCTCCAAGGTCCGACGACGGGGCTCGGGCACGGTGGCAGCGCGATCTTCCAGGCCGAGTGCCAGGTCCGCCACGTCACGAGCTGCCTCGCAGAACTCGTGCGGCGCGGCGCAAGCACGATCGAGCCGAAGCCGGAGCCCACCGAGGCGTACAACCGGCGGCACGACGAGGAGCACGAGCGCCTCATCTGGACCCACTCGGCGATGCGGCCCTGGTACCGCAACGACGCCGGCCGCGTCGTCGCAGTGATGCCGTTCCGCCTCGTCGACTTCTGGTCCTGGACCCACGACGTCGACGCCGACGACTACGTGTTCACGTGACGTCCCCGAGTTGAAACGTTTCTGCTCTGACCCCGAGTGTTCTCAGGCGGCGCGGACGGTGGCGGCGACCTCGGCCCAGCGGCCACGAGCGCGGTCGTCGTGGCGGATCTGTTCCGCGCCGAGGTAGAGCACGACGCGTGACGCCACGCCCCGGTACCGGTCGACCAAGCGGTCGGCGAGGTCGTCCCACGACGCGACCACGGCGAACGACTCGAGCATCTCGTCGGTCACCAGCTCGGTGAGCCGATCGAACTCGCCGGCCTTCATCGCCGCACGCAGCCGCCCGGTCGTCCCCTCGAAGCCGAGGTCGTCGAACTGGAACGCGTAGTTCGGCGTGCTGCCGTAGAACGCGATCTGCTGCTTGGCCCGCGCGACGTACGGCGCTCGCTCCTCGGGGGTGTCGCCGGGGCAGGCGAAGACCGGGACGATCAGATCGAGCTCACCGGGGTCGCGCCCGGCGCGATCTGCCCCGTCGGCGATGCCGGCGAGCAGCCGGTGCTCGATGTAGTGCATCGAGTGCAGCGGGTGCACGTGCACGCCGTCGGCCACCTCGCCGGCGACGCCGAGCATGATCGGACCGACCGCGGAGATGTCGACGCGCATCGGGTGGTCGTGGGCCCTCGGCGCCCAGTCCGGCGGGAGCAGGGAGAGCTCGTAGAACTCACCCTCGTGCGACAGGCGCTCGCTCCGATCGAACGCCCGCCAGCACGCCTTGACCGCGAGCACGTAGTCGCGCAGGCGGGCCGCCGGGCGCTCGAACTCGGCGCCGTAACGGCGCTCGATGTGCGCCCTGACCTGGCTGCCGAGGCCGAGGCGGAACCGGCCCCCGGTGTTGTCGGCGAGCTCGTACCCCGTCGCCGCGGTCACCATCGGGCTCCGCGGGAACGCGACGGCGATGCCGGTCGTGAAGTGGAGCTCGGGCGCGGCCATCGCCGCTGCGGCGATCTGCATCCAGGGCACCTGGCTCGTCTCGGTGTAGAGCATCCCCGAGAAGCCGGCAGCCTCGAGCAGGCGGGCCAGCTCGGCGTTGTCCCGCCAGCTCGCCCCACCGGTCATCAGGTCGATCTCCATGCGTCGCGACCGTACCGTCGCGCTCGGGCACGATCACGGCTGGACGCCCGGCCGCGGGACGGGAGGTTCAGGACGTGCGGCTCACGTCGCGGAACGGCACGTGGCGATCGACCGCCGGCTCCTTCGGCAGCCCGAGGACGCTCTCGCCGATGATGTTGTGCTGGATCTCGTCGGTGCCGCCTGCGATCGACTGCGCCGGCGTCGACACCAGCACCTCGGCGATCACTGCGTCGAGCGGGTCGGGTCCGTTGCGTAGCATGCCTCGCGCGCCGGCGATCATCGAGTGGACGTGGTTCGCCATGCGGGCGACGTTCGAGAGCGCGAGCTTGCCGATCGAGCCCTCCGAGCCCGGCGGCCGGCCGAGCGCGCGAGCGGCACCGGCGCGTTCGGCGGTCCAGTGCGAGGCCCGCTCGAAGCTGAGGAGCCTGGCGATCTCCTGCCGGATCACCGGGTCGCCTGCGACGCCCGCCGCCCTCGCACGCTCGACGACGAGCTCCGCGCGGCCGCGGCGCTGCGGATACCACCGGTAGGTGGCCATGTACCCGTCGGCCTCGACCCGGGCCTCGTCGATCACCCGACCCGTGGCGCCGGCCGCGAACTCGACCGTGCGGACCCCGGCGAAGCTCCGCTCGTGGGCCAGCGTGGCGCGCGCCACCCGCCAGCCGTCGCCCTCGGCGCCGACCATGTTGCCGTGCGGAACGACGGCGTCGGTCAGGAACACCTCCATGAACGACTGGTGGTGGTTCATCTGGCGGATCGGGCGCGCCTCGACGCCGGGCTGGCGCATGTCGAGCACGAAGTACGAGAGACCGGCGTGCTTGACGGCGCCCCAATCGGTCCGCGCGACGAGGATCGCCATGTCGGCGTGGTCGGCGCTCGTGTTCCACACCTTCTGCCCGTTGACGTGCCACGTGTCGCCGTCGCGGACCGCGGTGGTCTGCAGGCCCGCGAGATCGGAGCCGGCCACCGGTTCGCTGAACAGCTGACACCAGGTCAGCGCGCCGGTCAACGTCGGCCGGAGGATCCGCGCCTTCAGCTCGTCGCTGCCGTGCTCGTAGATCGTCGGCGCAGCGAGCGTGGCGCCTGCTCCGAGCGGGTTGTGCACGCCACCCGCCCGCAGGATCGTCGTGCGGACGACCTTGTCGGTCCACGCCGGCAACCCCCTGCCGAACCAGTCGGGCGACCACGACGGCACCGCCCAACCGGACTCGACGAGGCGCGTCCGCCACTCGACCAGCGAGAGGTCGGGATCCCACGCCCCACCGAACCAGTCGAGGACGTCGGCGACGATGTCGGCCTCGTCGATGCGCCCGGCCATGCGGTCAGCCGTTCTCGGTGCGGTCTCGTCCCGCGGTCGCGGCGTCGATCACCGACCAGACCCGTTCGGCCGTCGTCGGGATGTCGACGTGGCGGACGCCGAGGTGGGCGAGCGCGTCGACGACCGCGTTCTGCACCGCCGGCGTGGCGCCGATCGTGCCCGACTCGCCGATGCCCTTCGCACCGAGCGGGTTGATGGGCGACGGTGTCTCCTGCGGCCGGCGCTCGAAGCTCGGCAGCTCGGCCGAGGAGATGATGCCGTAGTCGGCGAAGTTGGCGGTCTTGGGGTTGCCGTCCTCGTCGTAGACGAACTCCTCCATCAGGGCCTGGGCGATCCCCGACGCGACCCCGCCGTGCACCTGGCCGGCGACGAGCATCGGGTTGACCATCACGCCGCAGTCGTCGCAGGTGACGTGGCGGATCGGCACCACCTCGCCGGTCTCGCGGTCGACCTCGACGACCGACAGCTGCGTCCCGAACGGGAACGCCACGCCCTCGGGCTGGAAGTCGGCCTCGGCGAGGAACGGCGACGACTGCTCGTCGATCGCCGCCGCGGCGACGTCGCCCCACGACGTCGACACCGCCGGCGTCCCGGCCACCGAGAACGCTCCGGTCGCCGTGTCGAGCACGATGTCGTCGCGGCTCGCCTCCAACAGGTTGGCGGCGACGTCCTTGGCCTGCTCGATCAGCGCCTCGCTCGCCTGCAGGATCGCCGAGCCGCCGATCTGCAGCGATCGCGACCCGCCCGTTCCGTTGCCGCGGGCGACCAGGTCGGTGTCGCCGTGGCGCACCTCGATCAGATCGAACGGGATGCCGGTCGTGTCGCTGGCGATCTGGGCGAACACGGTGTAGTGGCCCTGCCCGTGCGGTGAGACGCCGGTCAGCAGCAGCGCCGTCCCGTCGGGGCGTACCTCGATCGAGCCGAAGTCGGGCGAGGTGACGGGGTTGGTGATCTCGATGTACGACGCCCACCCGAGCCCGAGCAGCTTGGCCGACGGGTCGTCACGGCGGCGGGCCTGCTCGGCCCGCAACGACGAGTAGTCGATCTGCTCGAGCACCTTGTCGAGCGCACCTTCGTAGTCGCCGGAGTCCATCGTCGTGCCCGAGGCGTTCGTGTACGGGAACGCATCCGGTGCCACGAAGTTCTTGCGGCGCACCTCGGCCGGGTCCATCCCGATCTCGAGCGCGAAGGCGTCGACCATGCGGTCGATGATCTGCGCCGCCTCGGGGCGCCCTGCGCCGCGGTACGCACCGACGGGCATCGTGTTGGTCGCGACGGTCACCGTCGACACGTCGACGTTGGGGATGTCGTACGGACCGGTCGCGAGGTTCTTGGCGAAGATCGGCAGGATCGAGCCGATCTCGGGATAGGCACCGCCGTCCTGGATGACGTGCGATCGGAAGCCGGTGATGTTGCCGTCGCGGGTGCCGCCGATCGTGGCCGAGATCGATTGGCCGCGGCCGTGGACGAGGCCGAGCATGCTCTCGCTGCGCGTCTCGGCCCACCGGACGGGACGCTCGAGCCGGCGAGCGAGCACGGCGACGACGATGTCCTCGGGGTAGTTGCCGTTCTTGGCGCCGAAGCCGCCGCCGACGTCGGGGGTGATGACGCGGACCTGCGCGGCGTCGACGCCGAGCGCCGCGGCGAGGCCGTCGCGGGTGCCGTGAGCGCCCTGGTTCTCCGACCACTGCGTGAGGTGCTCGACGTCGTCGACGGTGTCCCACCTCGCGATCGTCGCCCGCGATTCGAGCGGGCACGGAGCGATGCGGTGGTTGCGGAACGAGAGCTCGACGGTGACGTCACAGCCCTCGAACACGTCGGCACCGGAGCCGGGGATCTGGAAGATCGTGTTCGTGCCGGCGGCGGGGTGGAGGACGACGTCGTCGGTGAGCGCCTCGTGCATCGACACGACGGCGTCGAGGATGTCGACGTCGGCCCAGACCGCGTTGGCCGCGTCGACCGCCTCGGTGTACGTCTCGGCGACGACGACGGCCACCGGCTCGCCGACGTAGCGCACCCGGTCGGTGGCGAGCCGAGTCCGCGTCATGTCCTGGTTGAACATCGGCATGCCCGGCGCGTAGGGCTCGAGGCCGAGATCGGCAGCGGTGTAGATGCCGATCACCCCCGGCATGCCGATCGCGTCCTCGGTCTCGATCGACCGGATCTCGCCGTGGGCGACCTGCGATCGGACGAACGCCGCGTGCACGGCCCCGTCGGCGGGGTGATCGTCCACGTACGTGCCCCCGATGGTGAGGAGGGCGGGATCCTCCTTCCGGATCACGTCCGTGCCGAGCATGCTCATGGGTGGTTCCTCTTCTCTCGTGGCTGGCCGGGTCTCGTTCTTCGCGTCGGCCGAGTCTCACCGCGAACGGTCGAGAGAGCCGAGCCGGGCCCGCTCACGAGCCGGTGAACTTCGGCGTTCGGCGCTCTGCCATCGCGGCGACGCCCTCCCGCCAGTCGTCCGTCCGCCGCAACCGGTCCTGCTCGGCCTTCTCGCGGTCGGTCGCCTGCGCGACGAGCTCGGGGAGGTCACCGCGCATCGTCTCGCGGATCGAGCGAACGGCGAGCGGTGCCGACGTCGCGATCTCGACCGCGAGCTGACGGGCCGCGTCGCGGAGTCGCTCGGCCGTCACGAGCTGGTCGACGAGGCCGATCGCGGCGGCCTCCTCACCGGTGATCCGCCGCCCGGTGTACAGCAGTTCGAGCGCGCGCTGCTGACCGACGAGTCGCGGCAGCGTCACGGTGAGCGCGAACCCGTGGTGAAAGCCGAGCCGCGCGAAGTTGGCGCTGAAGCGCGCCTCGGGCGCGGCCACGCGGAAGTCGGGCATGCAGGCCAGGCCGAGCCCACCGCCGATCGCCGCGCCCTGCACTGCGGCGACGACGGGCGTCTTCGTCGCGAACAGGTCGTATGCGGCGTCGTAGAGGTGGCGGGTCGATCCCTCGGGCGTCGACCCGCCCGAGCCGAAGTCGGCGCCGGCACAGAAGTGCCTGCCCTCCGAGCACAGCACGATCGCCCGGCACCGCTCGTCGTCGTCGAGCGCGGCGAACGCCCCTGCGAGCGACTCGATCAGGCTCAGGTCGAAGAAGTTGTTCGGGGGGCGCCGGATCTCGGCGGTGGCCACGCGGTCGTCGCCGATCGTCACCTCGACGTCGCCGTGGGTCGTCGTCGCGGTCGCCATGCGCGGACCCTAACCGTGTGCCGATCACCGCCACGAAGGGCGCGTGCCGACGTGTGGCACCCGATCGGCGACGAGGAGATCGAAGGGTCGTTCGGCGTCGTGTGCGGACAGGGACGGCGACGCAGGAGCGGCCGGCGCCCGAACCGCACGATGGATGCGCGGCCCCGGACGAGCGCGCCGGTCAGGTGTGCGAGTAGGCGTATGCGTACGCGTACGCGACCGAGCTGTCGCTGCGGTTGAGCACGGTACCGATGACCGGGGCGCTGACCTGGCGGAGGGCACCGATCGCCCGCCGCGTGTCGTCGCGGCGGGTGCGGCCTCGCTGGCACACGAGGACGACACCGTCGACGTGGCGGGCGAGGGCGACGCTGTCGGAGACCGGCAGCACCGGCGCCGAGTCGATGACGACGTGGTCGTACTCCTTGCGCAGCCGGTCGACGAGGTCGCTCATCGCGCCGCTGCCGAGCAGCTCGGACGGGTTGGGCGGCATCGGACCGCAGGGCACCACGTCGAGCCCGTCGGCGACGCGGTAGACGGCTTCCTCGAGTGACTCGCCGGCGAGTATCGAACTGATGCCGTGCTCGGCCGGCAGACCGAAGACCTTGTGGAGGCGCGGCTTGCGGAGGTCGCAGTCGATCAGCGCGACGTTGGCGCCCGAGTGCGCCAGCACGACGCCGAGATCGGCGGCGACGGTGGTCTTGCCCTCGCCGGGCAGCGAGCTCGTCACCTGGACGACGCGCATCGGGTGGTCGATGCCGAGGAAGACCAGGTTCGTTCGGAGTCCGCGGATCGACTCGAGCGTCGGTGAGGCGGGATCGACGAGGGCGAGCGAGCCCTCTTGCAGTTCGCTCGCGACGGGGACCGAGGCCAGCACCGGCAGTGGGCTCACGACGGCCTCGAGATCCTCGAGGCCCCGGATGCGGGTGTCGATCGTCTCGAGCAGGAGCGCGGTTCCCGCACCGAGGATCAAGCCGACCGCGAGCGCGATGAGCAGCGTGCGAACGGGGCGCGGCGAGATCGGCGAGTCGGGAACGTCCGCCGGCCGGATCAGCGTCGCCCCGCTCGGTGCCAGCGCGACCTCGAGCTCGGTCTCGTCGAGGCGTTCGATGAAGGTCGCCCGCCGGTCGACCAGCCTCGACCGTTGCTCGGCGAGCGACGCCTGCTCACCCGCCGACACGGCGTCGTCGATCTCGAGTGCGATCTCGTCGATGTCGACGCTCAGCTCGTCGATCTTCGCCTGCAGCTGCTCGCTCGAGCTCTCCAGCTCGGCGATGTTGGCGTCGCGTCGCAGCGAGCCGTAGGCCGCGACGTAGGCATCGGCCAGGACCGCCGCGTCGCCGGCCGAGGTGCTCTTCACCTGCACCCTGATGACGTCGGTGTTCTGGATGCTCGTCGCCTGGGCCATCGGCGGCAGCGAGGCGAGGGCGAGGTCGTCGGCAACCCGCTGGCGGACCTGGGAGCCCTCGATGATCTGGATCTCGGTCTGCACCGAACGCTCGAGGTCGGCGGCCCGGAACGTCGACGAATCGTCGAAGACGCCCGAGGTGGACTGCAGCTCGACGAGCATCTCGGCCTCGGCCTGGTACACGCGGTCCTGCAGGGCCAACATCACCACCGCCGACGTGAAGCAACCGGCGACGGCGATCAGGAGCACCCATCGATGGGCCCACAGCGTGCGGGCGTAGTCGGCCAGGGTGTGGGTCTCGTTCATCAGGCGTCGACCCGTTCGACGTGGCCGTCGATGGTGGCCGGACCGATCGGGTCGGTGTCGCCCATCAGCCGGCGGCACTCGGCGTGGCTCAGCGGCGGCCGTGCCTTGGTGACCACGGCCACCGTGCTCACGATGATGCGGAAGTCCAGCAGCGTCCCCTGGCGATCGACGTAGTCGATGTCGTACTGCGGGTGCTCGTACATCAAGCCCTTCGCGTCGACGCTGACCTGCCAGGGGCCCGTCATCCCGGGGCGGAGCTGGCGGCGTGCCCTGCGCTGCTCGTCGCACATGTACTCGACGAGGTGCGGCATCTCGGGACGCGGGCCGACGAGCGACATCGAACCGTTGACCACGTTGACGAGCTGGAGCATCTCGTCGATGTGGTATTTCCGCATCATCCGGCACACGCGTGGCATCGACACGCCGCGCAGGTGGTACTTGTCGAGCGACGTCGAGACGGTCGTCGGCAGCGTCCGGATCTTGAAGATCGTGAAGGGAACGTCACCGTGACCGAGGCGTTGCTGGCGGAACACGGGGTCGGCGCGCAACGCCACCGCCGACACGACGAGCGCGATGGCGATGACAGGCGACAACACGGCGAGCGCGATGGACGCCAAGAGGAACTCCAGTGGTCGTGGCACGCGGGCCGTAGGATACTCGCCACTCAGGCGTTTCTCCTGAAAGCCCCTCCATGCGCACCCGCTTCCGCCCCGACCTGGCCTCGGTCCGCTGGGATCTCCGGCGCTTCGGAATGTCGGTCCACCGGCTCCGTCCGGCGCCCGGATCGCCGAAGGTCTTCAGCAACTCGATCCCGAAGGCCGGTACCCACCTGACGGAACGCGCACTCTGCCTCCACCCGGCGCTGTACCGGAAGCTCACCCCGACGATGACGCGCGGGCTCCAGCGCACACGGCCCGAACGCGTCGACCGGCTGATCGCCACGGCACGCCCTGGTCAGGTGCTCGTCGCCCACCTGCCGCACTCCGCCGAGCTCGCCGACACGCTCCACGAGCACGGTGTGGCGATCGTCGTCACGGTGCGCGACCCCGTCGAGATCGCGGCGTCCTGGATGCACTTCGTGCGAGCGTGGAAGTCGCACCCGCTCCACGCGAGGGCCACGTCGATGACCGACGACGAGTTGCTCGGGCTCCGGCTCGAGGGCGACGAGACGGTGGGCATCGCGCCGTTCCGGCAGGTGTTCCGCGACTATGCGGGGTGGCTCGGCAGTGCCGACCACGTGGTCCGGTTCGACCGGCTCCGCTCGCCGGCGACACGCGCCGACGCCCTCACCGCGCTCTGGGGCGCGCTCGACGTCGCGCACGACGATCGTCGCGTCGCCAGGGTGGCCGACGATCTGGTCTCCTCGGCGAGCCCGACCTACCGGCCGGGCGCCCGCGACCCAGCGCTCGCCGGCGTCTCGGCGCAGGTGCTCGATCGCCTGCACCAGGACCTGGCCTGGGCCTTCGAGACCTTCGGCTACGCGCGATGAGCCTCGACATCGGCGTCTTCGGGATCCGCGACGTGCCGTCGACCTACAGCGGCTACGAGACGTTCCTCGGCGAGCTGCTGCCCCGGCTCGTCGACCGTGGGCATCGCGTGACCGTCTACGTGCGCGGCGAGCCGGGCGAGCGTGAGCCGTATCGCGGCATCCGTCGCGTGCGCACCGCTGCGATCCGCTCGAAGCAGCTCGACACGCTCTCGCACTCGTGGACGGCCGGGTTCGCCGCGGCGAGGGCTCGCCACGACGTGTCGCTCGTCTGCAACGTCGCCAACTCGCTCGCGCTCGCTGCGCTGCGTCCGTTCGGGCTGCGCTCGGTGCTCAACGTCGACGGTCAGGAATGGCGGCGCGGCAAGTGGAGCGCCGCCGGCCGCGCCTACTTCCGCGGCTCGGCGCACCTCGCCCGCTTCGCGTCCCGGGCCCTGGTCACCGACTGCCGGGCGATGGCCGATGTCTACCGCGACGAGTTCCGCGCCGCGAGCGTGGTCATCCCGTACCCGGTGCCCGAGAGCGCTGCACCCGAGCCGGACGAGCTGGCGCCGATCCTCGAGCGGTGGGACGTCGTCCCCGATGGCTTCCTGTTCACCGGCGGGCGGCTCGTCCCCGAGAACAACATCGAGCGGATCGCCGAGCGCTACGTGGCGACCGAACACCCGTATCCGCTCCTCGTGGCCGGGACGGCCAACTACGACTCGCCCGTCGTCCGGCGACTCGACGAGCTCGCGGGCGACGATCCCCGCATCCGTCCCATCGGCCACGTCGACGATCGCCGCGCGTTCGCCGCGTTGCTCGCAGGCTCGCGCCTGTACCTGCACGGCCACAGCGTCGGGGGTATCAACCCGTCGGCCGTCGAGGCCCTGGCCGCCGGCGCCAACATCGCCGCGTTCGACACCCCGTTCAACCGTGAGGCGATCGGTGACGCCGGCAGCGTGTTCGGCCTCGACGGGTCGTTCGATGCGGTCGTCGAAGCTGCCCTCGGCGATGAGGGGTTGCCGGCGGCGCGCGAGCGTGCCCGGCGACGCGCACGCGACTGGTTCGATCTCGACGACATCACCGACGCCTACGAAGAGATCCTGCGACGGGCGGCGTCGATCCGCTCGCCGCGCCTCGTCACGCGATGGGCAGCGGCGCGCTGATCACCCCGCCGCCAGCGAACGCTTCACGGCCGCCGGGACGCCGGCCACCAGCGTCCGCGGTGGCACGTCGTGGGTCACCACGCTGCCCGCCGCCACCACGGCGCCTCGGCCGACGACGACCCCCGGCAGGATGATCGAGCCGGCGCCGATCCAGCAGTCGTCCTCGAGCACCACCGGCTCGGCGCCGACGCCCTGCGCCTTGATCGGTTCGCCGGCGTCCTCGAACTCGTGCCATTCGGTGAAGATGTTGACGTTCGGTCCGAGCAGGCAGCGTGCCCCGATCGTGATCGTCTCGGAGCAGCCGACGTAGTTCATCGGGCCGATGTTGGAGTCGTCGCCGACGACGAGACCCCGGCCCGGCGAGCGGCCGTAGAAGCCGGACGGGCGGATCTGCGCGCCGCGGCCGACCGAGACCCGCGCACCGAGACGGATCCCCCCGGTCGAGCGCCCTTGGATCTGGGCGTCGTCCTCGAGCACCGACCACGGTCCGATGCTGATGCGGTGTCGGTTGAGCAACTGCACGCGGCGACCGCGGAGCACCGGCCGCGGCGGCCACGAGCAGGACGCGTTCGTCAACATGCCGCGCGCGGCCATCACCAGCGTGCGCAGCAACATCTGGACGGCGGTGCGCCGGTCGGGCTCGTCGGCGAACAGCGCTCGCACTCGACCGGCGGGCCCCGAGCTCACAAGCCCTCCTGGGTGAAGGCGCTGGCGAGGCGCTCGCTGAACGCAGCGAGGGAGTGCTGCGTCGCGAACGTGGTCTGCGCCGCGGCGGAGATGCGGGCGGCGAGGTCGGGGTCGTCGAGGACGGCCGTGGTCACGGTTGCGAGCGTATTGGGGTCGCCCATCGGCACGAGGAAGCCGTCGACGCCGTCGCGGATCGCCTCCGCGGCGCCTCCGCCGTCGGTCGCGACGACGACACACCCGGCGCGCATCCCCTCCAGCACGACCGTCGGGTAGGGGTCGGGGCGCCGGGACGGCACGACCAGGATGTCGCTGCGACCGATCAGCTCCGACGTGTCCGCGAGCTCACCGAGGTAGCGGAGCCGCCCGCCCGAGCCGGCGCACGCCTCGACGACGGCGCGGCCGGCGCTGTCGTCACCCGGCACGGCGCCGCCGGCGATCTCGAACGTCACGTCGTCCCGATCGATCGCTCCGGCCATCTCGACGAAGTCGTCGACGCCCTTCCACTCCGAGAGCCGACCGACGAAGGCGACGACCTGTGTGGCGGTGGGCTCCCGGCGAACCGGCAGCTCGGCGATGCCGTTGTGGACGACGGTGACGTTGGCCGCGTCGCCCAGCGCCCGCCGGACGGCGTGCGAGACCGCGAACACGTGCGCCACGAATCGAGGTGCGACCCGCTCCACGATCGCGAAGGCGCGCGGCGAGACGAGGATCTCGTGGCAGTGCAACCACCGGTTGCGGCGTCGGACGACCGGGAGGAACAGGAGCGGCATCAACGCCAGCGAGTTGAGATAGAGCGCGTCCAGTCCGCGGCGCCGCATGAGGCGGCGGACCCGCACCGGAGCGGCCAGACCCGCAACCAACAGCCGGCCGATACGGGGCCAGCGCAGCGACGACCGACGAACGACGCCGAGGTCGACGACATGGACGTCGATGCCGCGATCTCGGAGCGTCGAGCTCAGCCACCCGGGTCCGCTGTCGTCGGGGAGCGCCACCTCGACGTGGTGGCCCCGGTCGCGGAGCACGTCGATCACCGTCGTCAGGATGCGGTCCGAGCCGTATCCCTCGTCCGCCGAATGGACGACGAGCAGGCGTCGGGGCGTCGGCGCCGTGCCGGTGGCCGCGGTCATGGTCTGCTGGCCAGGACGATCCCGCGTCGCTGCTCGAGCCGCCGGAGGTCGTCGGCGTATATCTCGCGCAACCGGTTGCGCGCCTCGGTGTCGTCGTCGGTCGTCGCCCGCTGCGACGCCCGCCATGCCTTGGCTCGCTCGACGAGCCGTTCCGGGAGCCGCGCCGCGACCGCGCTGCGGATCCGGAGCGGCCGGACGAAGAGGTACGTGAGCAGCCGGTTCCCGACGTCGGGGCTGGCGTTCGTCTCCTCGGGGATCACGACCTCGACGTCGTCGGCGAGTCCGAGCGCACGCCACGCGGCGCGGATCGACGGTTCGGGCGCCGCGATCAGGTCGTCGAAGCGCAGGACGTGCAACCGCTGGCCGAGCATCGGTTCGAGCTCGTCGAGGGCGGCGCCGTAGCGGCCCTGCTCGACGTAGCGGAACCCCGGTGACCAGGTCGACCGGCGGCCGGCGAGCTCGTCGTCGATCGCGTCGACGAGGCGCGGCGCCGGCTCGAGCCCTTGGCCGCGGTGGCGGGTGTAGGCCGACTCGGCGCGAGCCACCGGGTCGCGGAGCACCACGAAGAACGTGGCCTCGGGTTGGCGCCGAACGATCTCGCGAACGGCGTCCGGCCAGAACATCAACGTCGTGCTCCCGTCGATCCAGACCCGCTCGGCGCGGTCGCGGTAGAGCGACAGATACCGCTCCTCGTCGGACACCCAGGTTCCGTTCAGGTAGCTGTCGCCGGGCCCGTCGTAGTGGTACCCCTGCGGTGGCGCGCCGAAGAAGTGGGGCTCCTTCATGTCGCACACGTACGCGTCGGGGTGGGCGGCGAGAGCCAGCGAGAGGAACGTCGTCCCACAACGCGGCGCGCCGGCGACGAAGCAGTTCGGGATCCGAGCGCTCATGCGTCGACCAGCCAGTGCGACAGGTCGCGATGCAGGCGATCACCGAGCCAGCCGACGTCCGTCGAGCAGTGGTCGAGCACGATCCGTTGCGCTTCGGCGGAGGGACGCTCGGGCGCCGCTGCACGTGAGTTGAGGCGCCGAGCGCGTTCGAGCGCGAGGTCGGTCACCCGTCGCGGGAGCACCCGCTGGACGACTCTGGCGGCCCCCGATCGTCGGCCCCGCGGCCGGAGCAGTCGCGCCAGCCGTTCGTTCCGCGCCGCGCCCGCCTCGTTCGAGCGCGGCAGCGTGAGGTGTGCCGGTGCGGCCCCGCTGAACGCGACGATCGCAGCGAGCGTGGCCTCGGCGTCGCCGCGCAGGTCGTCGTACAGCGCGACGTGCAGGCGGTCCGCACCCACCCGCTGCTCGATGCGCTCGACGTGGTCGCGCAACCTCGAGTAGCGCAGGTAGGCGCAGCTGCGACGCACGGCCGGGTCGTCGTCGAGGCGGTCGTCCGAGGCGGTCAGCGCGCTCGCGAAATCGGTCTCGGGTTCCCACCCCATCCGACGTGCGTACCGGAACGCCGAGAACGCCCGGCCGACGGGATCGCGCAGGAGCACCACGAAGCGCATCCCCGGGTTGTGGCCGAGCGCGAAGTCGACGGCGTCGTCGCTGTACATGACACCGACGCTCTTCGCCACGCGGATCGAGTCCGGCGGCGGCTCGTGCGGGAAGTACCGCTCCATCACCTGCGCAGCGGGCTGCTCGCGGAGGTGCTCGGAGACGAAGTACGGGAACTCGACCTGGGCGTGGACGTCGAGGCGGGGATGTGCGGCCAGCGCGCTCTTGACCGCCGTCGTGCCGGCCTTCTGGGCGCCGGCGACCAGCACGTCGACCGGCCGGAAGCGGTCAGGAGCCGGCATCGTCCACCACCTCGGCCAGTGATCCCTCGGCCATGCCGACCCGCGCATCGATCCGTTCGTCCGACGTCAGGGGGACACGCCCGTCCGGCTGTGCGTCGTCGCGGCCGGTCGCGAGGCGATCGGTCACGGCGACGGCGAGAACCGACTGCAGCAGCCAGAAGATGCCCAGGCGCCCGAACAGGGTGCTGTAGGTCCAGTTCATGGCGGCGATCAGCATGCTGTAGCTGACCAGAGCGACCAACCAGGGTCGGAGTCCCGCATCGCTGCGGGCGGCGCGACCGACCCGGACGAGCAGGACGACCTGCAGCACGACCACGACCGCCACCCCCAGCAGCCCGAGCTGGTAGGTGACGTCGATGAAGCCGTTGTGGGCCTGCTTCACCGACCACGTGGTCTGTCGGGTGCCGGTCCACACGACGATCTCGCCGAGCTCGAAAGTGGAGAAGCCGTGGCCGAACCAGGGACGCTGCTGGATGTCCTCGATGACGAGCCGCCAGAGGGACCGGCGCACCTCGGCCGTGTTCTGATCGAGGTTGCGCCCGAGCAGCTGGAGTGCCAGCCGTGAGGGGTTGAACGAGCCGACCGCCGCCCACGCCGTCAGCGCCCCGGCGGTCGCGTAGAGCACCACAGCGTTGAACCGATACGGCTCGACCTCGCGGAGCCGTTGGAAGAGCAGCGGCGCGAGCAGCAGCACGGTGACGATCAGGAGGGTCGACGTCCCCGACCGGGCGAAGAAGGCGAGCGTCAGCGCGACCAGCAGCGAGCCGGTCAGGACCCGCGACCGAACCTGACCGAGCACGGCGAGCACGAGCGCGCAGATGGCGACGAGGAACGCGGCGCGGCCGAGACCGTTCTTCTGCTCGAAGAGGCCGACGAACGTGCCGCGGGGTCCGGCGCCCGACCCGCTCAGGAAGACCGCCAGGTTGACGAGGCCGACGATCAGCACGGCCCGGAAGACGGGGAGCAGGCGCCGTATCGGTGGCAGCCGCGCCATCACCATCACCGAGATGGCGCTGACCCCGATCAGATCGACGAGTCCGCCGACGGTGGAGCGCGGCGCTGCGGACCAGAGCAGTGAGGTCGCCGCGAGTGCCAGCGGGACCCAGATGTACACGTGCGAGGCCCACCGGCGCAGCGCCGCCGGCCGCGTGGCGACGTCCCACACGGCGAACGCCGTCGCGGCGTATTGCGCCAGCACCGCCGCCTGGCCGGCGGCACCGGTGCGGAACGGCCGCAACGAGGCGAGCACGATGATCGTGAGGATCAGCTCGTTGCGTGCCAGCGCGTCGCGGCCCGGGCGCGTGCTCGCCGCGATCGCAGACGTCGGTGCGACGAACGGTGCGGTCGGCGCTGTCGGCGCGGTCGGCGGGCGAGCCGCACGCGGGGGCGGGACCCGCAGGCTGCCGAGCCGAACATCTCGCGCCGGGAGGGGGACCTCGGTGGCCGGCACACCCGAGTACCGCCGCCGGCCGAGGACGACGCAGCGGATCGTAGCCGCGAGCAGGATGCCGGCGGCGGCCGCCCGGAGGCCGAGCGCGGCGAGCGACACGACGGCGGTGAACGCCAGCGGGCTCGACACCATGTAGCGCCGCGAGAGCTCGCGGTACCGATCGGCGAGCCGGTAGGTGGTCTCGAGGTACGTGCCGACCGCCTGCAGGATCCATGCACAGCCGACCAGGACGAGCACGAGCAGATCGACGTCGCGGAACAGGCGGGTGTCGGGCAGCGACAGCCGGACGACCACCATCAGACCGAGCCACGCGGCGATGGAGACGACCAGGCCTTGGTAGACACGTCTGGCGTGGCGCGTTCTGTGAACCACCTCGCCCTCCGATCGCACGGCGAGCACACGGACCGTCTGGATGATCGGGTTCAGCGGTGTCAACAGCAGGATCGAGGTGCGGAGCGCGCCGAACGCCGCGAGACCGAGCACGACCCCGGAGAGCACCGTCGCGACCTGGGCGAACCCGCGCAGCAGCACGGCGGTGGCGATGACGTCGAGCAGGCGCTCGCGCACGAACTGCAGGACGTCGGGGATGGTCCCGGCGGGCAACCAGCGACGGTTCGCGACGAGCACCAGGCTCGCTGCGACGCCTGACGCCGACCAGCATGCGAGCACGATCAGCGGCGAGAGCTCGGCGAGCATCGAGGTGGCGACGACGCACGCCGCTCCGATCGACAGCCAGACGACCTCGATCTGGAGCGCCCGCCCTGCCCGGCCGGCGTGGATGAGCACCGCCCGCCCGGCGTCCTGCATGAGCAGGAACGGGAGGGCGACGCCGATCACGACGAGCGATCGACCCATCCCGCCACCGATCACCACGCCCGCCACGGCGGAGATCGCACCGGCGACGAGGCCCACGGCACCGGCGACGGGCACGAGCGCGCGGCTGCTGCGACCGCTGCTCAGCACCGGCTCGACCACGGCCGAGCGGGTGAGCATGACGGTCAGCAGCACCAGTGCCATCGCGAACGAGAATGCGCCGAACTGCGCCGTCGACCCGGTCAGCACCGCGAGCAGGCTGGCGAGGAAGTTCGACGCGCTCGACAGGCCGGTGACGGCGAACGGCGCGGCGCGCTGCACGTTGCGGAGCACGCGCGTCACACCGGCGCTCCGGCGGCATCGAGCAGTGCGGTCCTCGCGTCCTCGGCCCGCCGGCGCTCGCCGGCGGGTACGGCGGCGATGAGGCGGTCGGCCTCGGCGCGGGCGATGCGCTCGGGCGCCTGCTCGGTCCGCGTCCCGGGCCGGGCGGCGCGCCACACGGCATCACGATCGGCGAGATCGACGTCGGGTCGGGGCTCGACGCCGGCGGCACGGGCGATCGACGCGAGCACTCGCTCGGGCTCGGCGGTCAGTTGCTCGAACGTGACGACGGCCAGCTCGGACGCGCAGGGGAGGATCCGCTCGTGGAACGAGGCGTACGCGCGGAGGCCGACGGCGGCCGAGGGCACGAAGTCGCGGCGCAGCAGCGACGCCACCGCCGGTTCGGGGCGCCGGACGATGACGAAGGTCGGGAGCCCGCGCCGCAACCCGGCGGTGACCTGTGCGGGGACGTGGTGGTGGTGCGCGACCGTGGCGACGTCGACGCCCAGCAGTCGCAGCGCGGCGACCGCGAACGTGTTCCCGGATCCACCGAAACCCTCGACGACGATCTTGGTGGCGTCGCCGACCAGCTGATCACGCCGACGGCGCGGTTCGGCGAGCGTGAGGATGCGGTAGCCGAGCTCGGACGCACCGGCTCGCTGTCGCGCCGCGTGCCTGGCGGTTCGAAGCGCAGGACAAACCGCACGCAGCGCCGCGGCCGCCGCTGATCGCTGCTGCTCTGACACGGCTGCTCATCCTAAGGGCGACACGTGCGGCGAGTTCAGGACGGACCACGGGCCGCTCCCACCTGGGCAGCCCGTCGGGCGTGCCCACGAACTCGAGGTCGAGGCCGCTGCGCGTTGTCGGCGACCGGTGCAGCGACGTCAGCGACGGACCAGGGTTGCTCCCATGTCGGCAGCCCGTCGGGCGTGCCCACGAACTCGAGGTCGAGGCCGCTGCGCGTTGTCGGCGACCGGTGCAGCGACGTCAGCGACGGACCAGGGGTTGCTCCCATGTCGGCAGCCCGTCGGGCGACCCGACGAACTCGAGGTCGAGCACCCGCTGCTCGCGGCGCGCGAGGTCGACGACCAGCGTGCTGGTCACCCATCCCTGCTCGAATCCTCGGTCGAACTGCACCGGGACGCCGTCGAGGGTCGCAAGCTCGAACTCGGGCGGGCCGTAGATGGTGAGGATCATCCGATTGGTGCCGGCCCGCAGGCCGATCGTGTTGCCGACGACGATGTTGGGCTGGCGCCCGTCGGGGACCGCGTTCGTCAGCGTGATCGTCGCCCGGACCGTCGCACGACCGTCGGTGGTGCGCGTGCCGGGGCCGATGACCAGCTCGCGTTCGAGGTGCATGTCGATCTTGTTCCCGACGGCGTTGTTCACGATGTAGCCGAAGCCGGGCGGCTCGTCCAGCGCGCCCGACAGCGCCGTGCCGGCGAACGGTCCCTGCTCCTCGAGCCGGAGCGGCCAGAACAGGAAGCGCCCTTCCTCGACGAGCACCCGGAAGTCCTCGACGAGGGTGACCGGGTCGGGCAGGTCGGTGCCCAGCAGGCCCTGCATCGCGGTCTCGGCCGCCTCGGCGAGCACATCGACCCGCTCGTCGCGGTCCTTGATCGCGTACTGGCCGCTGATCAGGAAGTCGGCCGCGTTCCCGCGGGCGAGCCGAGTGCCGTCGCCGAGGCGCACCGGCCCGGTGTACTCGAGCAACTGCGCGATGACGTACGGATCAGCGACGATCACACCGTCGATCGGCAGGCGCCCCGACTGCGGGTACAGCACCTCGGCGACCTCGGCCACCGACGGGAGGTGCGGTGACATCGTGATGTTCGACCAGGCGCGCACGCCGATGTTGCCGTCCGGCGTGCGGAAGCCGAAGCGGCCCCAGGGGAGCAGGAAGGCTTCGGGACAGTCGGCGCACGAGGCGCCGTCGGCCGCCACGGCCGCCTCGAGGTCATCGTGCCGGCCGAACCAGTCGAGTCGGACCTCGCCGCCGTCGAGGACCAGCTCCCCGAAGTTGCCGGCGAAGCCGCCGAGCCCGCGTGCCTCGGCCGGCTGGGTGAACATGACCAGATAGCGACGGGGTGCGGCATCGCCCAGCATGTCGGGTGCGAGCTCGGCGATCTCGGACAGGTCGCCGAGCTGGCCGCGGTTGTCGTCGATGTCCGCCGCCGCGCGGTCGAGCCGACGCTGCACTGCGCCCACGAGCCAGGGCGACTCGACGTCGTCCAGCGTCAGGCGCAGCTCGTCGAGTTCGGCCTCGACGACGTTCAGGTCGTCGGCCAGCCGCCGTACCGCGACGAGGTCGATCCTGCCGTCGGAGAGCGTGACCGTGCTCGGGTCGACGGCGGCCATCGCGTCCGAGAGCGATTGGACCAGCTCCTCGGAGTCGTCGACGACCGAGCTGACGGCGCGTGCGTTCTGGGAGAGTCCGGGCACCACCCGTGCGGGCCCCGACCACGGCCGATCGATCGACGATCGAGCACGCCGGAGCAGCTCGGACGATCGCCGGAACGACGACGCCGCTTCGTCGAAGTCCCCTCGCCGGACGGCGCGCGCAGCACTCCTCGTCTCGGTGAGCGCCTCGTCGAGATCGGGCTTGGCGGCGGTGACCGAGTAGAGCAGGCCGACGGCGGCGACGACCGACACCCCTGCCGCGACGCCGAGCACGGCCGCGCCGATGCGGCGTGAGCGCCGCCGGCGGCGCGGCAACCCGCTGGCGATCGCGATCGACCCTGCGACGGCCCCGGCGAGCGCGCTCGCGCCGTCGAAGACGTCGAGTGTCGAGAACGCCGCGAGGTTGAGCGCAACGCCGATCACGGCCGCGCGTACGCCGCCCACCGGGCGCTGGAGGGTCCCGATCCACAGCGCCACCGCCACGACCACGACGGCCACGGCCAGCACGATCGGTTGCATCGAGGTGGCGGCCACCACGCTCGCCGTCAACGCGACCGCCCACCAGGCGGCGGAGGCCCCGACCCAGGTCGCGAACCCGACGATCATCGCCACCAGCACGGGGTCCCACCAGGTGACGCCGGTCGGTTGGAGCCCGCCGAACAGAGCGGCGAACAGGCCCGAAGCGGTCGCGACGACGACCGCAGGTGTCTCGTCGACGTGCTGCCGCTTCACCACCACAACGTGGCGGGACACTACCGGCCACGTCCGAGCACCCGGCGCAGCGCGCTGCCGGAGCGCCGGGTCGGAGGTATTCGGTACCCCCACGATCGGACGGGTAGTAACGTCGGGCCTCGGTGACCAACCAGGCGGAAGGGGCGGGATCGATGAAGACGCGCGGGCGGCGACTGCGTTCGGTGAGATGGCTGGCGGGTGCGGCGGTGCTGATCGGCACGGTGGCGGCCGTCACGGGCGGGGGCGCCGTCGTGCGAGCCGAGGCGGCGACGACCCTCAGCGCCGGCCAGGGCCACACGTGCGTGGTGCTGTCGGCCGAGGTCCAGTGCTGGGGCCAGAACGACGTCGGTCAACTCGGCAACGGCACCAACACCCAATCGGTCGTCCCGGTGACGGCGACCGGCCTGACCGACGTGACCTCGGTCGCGGCCGGGAAGCGGCACACGTGTGCGATCAAGAGCGACGAGACGCTGTGGTGCTGGGGCGCGAACAACCAGGGGGCCCTCGGCCTCGGCAACTACTCCAACGTGAACGTGCCGACGCTGACGCCGCTCACCGGCGTGATGCACGTGTCGACGGGTGTGAACCAGACGTGCGCGACCAAGACCGACTTCACGATCTGGTGCTCCGGTGGCCCGACCGGTGACGGCACCGGGAACGGCAGCAACTCGTTCGTCCAGGTGTCCGGGATCACGAACGGCAAGATGACCGCGTCCGGCGAGTTCACGAGCTGTGCCGCGCTGAACGACGGCACCGCCAGGTGCTGGGGCAACAACTCCTTCGGCCGGCTCGGTATCGGCGTCATGGGCGGGGAGTACGACGCGCCGCAGACGGTGCTCAACCTCACGACCGTCGACACGATCCACCTCGACGGCAGCTCGACGTGCGCGGTGCTGACCGACGACACGGTCAGCTGTTGGGGGGCCAACTTCTTCGGTCAGCTCGGCGACGGCACGACGAGCTCGAGCTCGACGCCGGTCGCCGTGCCGGGTCTGACGGGCGTCGAGCACCTCGACGTGTCGCAGTCGGGTGTCTGTGCGATCAAGTCCGACGACACCCTGTGGTGCTGGGGCAGCAACGTGTACTACGCGATGCAGCAGCCGTCGACGACGTCGTTCCTGAACACACCCACCCAGATCACGCTGCCGTTCACGCCGGACCTGATTGCCGGCGGCCAGCTCCACTTCTGCTCGCTCGCCACCGACGGCACCACGATCGGGTGCTGGGGCTCGAACCGCGACGGCCAACTCTCCGGATCGGTGACCGAGGAGGTCAGGATCCCGCTCACCGTCCAGGGCGTCAGCGGCTCCCAGATCACGGCGGGCAGCGTGCACACGTGCGCCGTGCTGACCACGGGCGGCGTGTCGTGCTGGGGCGGCAACGACACCAACCAGACGGGCGCAGGTGTGTCGAGCGGACCACCCACGCCGCCGACCGCCGTCGTCGGGGTCACCAACGCCGAGTGGGTCGAAGCAGGGGGCGCCACCGGAAGCGTGCAGGCGGCGACGTGCTCACGCTTCACCGACGACAGTCTGAGCTGCTGGCCGCCCATGCTGAGCGATCCAGGGCTCTCGCTCGGCACGGTCGACCACTCGTTCGGGTCGGGCTTCGGGTGCGCGGTGCTCACCGACAACACCATCGAGTGCTGGGGCAGCAACACGCAGGGCCAGCTCGGCGACGGGACGACGAACTTCGCGTCCACGCCGGTGGCGGTCGACGGCATCACCACCGCCGACAAGGTCGACGCCGGGTTCCTCCACACGTGTGCCGTGCTCGCCGACGACACGGCCCGCTGCTGGGGACACAACTTCCAGGGCAAGCTGGGCGACGGCACGACCAACCAGGCGCTGACGCCCGTGACGGTGACGGGGCTCACCGGTGTCGACGACATCAGCGCCGGCGACAGCCACACCTGTGCGGTCAAGACGGACGGCACCGTGTGGTGCTGGGGTGACGACTACCCCGGCGGCGCGCTCGGCGACGGCCTCGGCACGTCGTCGACCACGCCGGTGCAGGTCTCGGGGATCACCGACGCGATCGCCGTCGAGGCCGGCGACGGCGGTGCGTGCGCCGTCCACACCGGTGGGACCGTCTCGTGCTGGGGGGCGAACGGGTCGGGCCAGCTCGGCGACGGTTCCCTCTTCGGCTCCGACGTCCCCGTCACGGTGACCGGCGTGACCGGCGCCGACCAGATCTCGTACACCGACGAGACCGTCTGCGTCCACAAGACCGACGACACGTTCATGTGCTGGGGCTTCAACGTGTACGGCCAGACCGGCACGCCCTCGTACACGTCGACGCCGTACATCGTCCCGTTCGGCGCGGCCGCGCTGTGCAACGGCCTGACGCCGACCGTGTTGCTGGGCAGCGGCGGTGTACCGACACCGGGACCGGACGTGATCCTCGGCACCGACAACGCCGACGTGGTCGACGGGCTCGACGGCGACGACGTGATCTGTGGCCTCGACGGCGACGACACGATCGAGGGCGGCAACGGGCTCGACACGATCTTTGGTGACGGCGGCGTCGACGACCTCTCCGGCGGGAAGAACAACGACATCATCTACGGCGGCGCCGAGGGGGACACGCTCTACGGCGGCGGTGGCGGCGATCGCCTCTACGGCGAGGACGGCGACGACACGGTCCGAGGCGGCAACGGGAACGACGTCATCGAGGGCGGTCCCGGTGCCGATGAGCTGCGGGGTCAGAACGGTGAGGACGAGATCTGGGCGAACTCGGCGGCGGATTCGTCGACGACCGATGTCGACCAGATGTACGGCGGCGGTCTGTACGACGACGTCACGGGCGACAACGGCGACGACATCCTGTACGGCGGGAACTTCGCAGACGTGTTGTCGGGCAAGTCCGGTGACGATCAGCTGTTCGGCAACAACGGTGAGGACACGTTGCGGGGCGGCCCGCACGTGCTGGGCGACACGTGCAACGGTGGCACCTTGAACTCCGGTGCCGGTGACACGGCGACGGCCTGCGAGACCGTGCTCAACGTCCCGTAGCGACGAAGCGGGCGAGCACCCACGGACACACACAGATACGAATCGAAAGGCGGATCGATGGAACGACGAACCTGGCGCAGCCTGGCTGCGGCGACGTTGCTGGCGAGCTCGGTGGCGACGATCGGCGGTGCGCAGACGGCCGTCGGCGCGCCGACGGTCCACTACGTCGACGTCGCCCACGTCGGAGGCGCGGAGGACGGCTCGTCGTGGAGCGATCCGTACCACGATCTCACGTCGGCGCTCGCGGCGGCATCGACGGGCGACGAGATCTGGATCGCGCAGGGAACCTACGTGCCGGGCGCCAACCGAACGGACACCTTCGCGCTCGTCGACGGCGTGAGCCTGCTCGGCGGGTTCGCGAACGGCGACCTCCTCCTCGATCGAGACCCGGCCTCGAAGCAGACGATCCTCTCGGGCGAGATCGGCGTCGCCGGCGACCCGACCGACAACAGCTACAACGTCGTCGCCGCGACGGCGGGTGTGAGCACTGCGACGCTCGACGGCGTGACGATCGCCGACGGCAACGCCGACGGGGCGACGCCGCAGACGTTTCACGGCGGCGGGGTGTACGTGGATGCCGGCCTGGTGACGCTCCGGGACGTCGTGGTGCGCGACAACGACGCGTCGGTGGGCGGACCCGGTGTGACCGTGCGCGGCACGAGCGGCGCAGCCGTCGAGATCGTCGACTCGCGCATCCGCGACAACGACGGTCCGTTCGCAGCGCTGTTCGTCGACGTCGGCGAGTCGATGGCCATCCGTGACGCCGAGCTCAGCGGCAACGGCGGCGGCGCGGTGTTGGCGCAGGGCACGCTCGAGGTCGTCGGTACGTCGATCATCGACAACGGCGGCACCTCGAGCGGTGGTGCCGTCGGGATCAGCGGTGCGACGGCGTCGATCGTGAACACCACGATCATGGGGAACCTCGGTGGACCGGGCGCCGGAATGTCGGTCCGTCCGCGGTCCGGGCCGTTCGGCAGCGATGCCGAGGTCGACCTCGCCAACGTGCTGATCGCCAACAACCACACCTCGGCCACCAACGGGGGCGGGCTCTATCTCGCCGGCAGCACCAACGGCGGGATCGACCGCTACGTCACCGTCGAAGCGACCAACGTGACGCTCGCCGAGAACGCGTCGGTCTTCTGCTGCCCGAACAGCGGTGGCGACGAGATCTTCGCCTCGACCGAGCTCAACCTCGCCGGTACGGATCCGCTGGTGTCGGCCGGGTTCGACAACTCGATCGTCTGGAACACCCGCGAGCTCGCGCCGGGGATCCCGTCGCTGCCGTTCCTGCCCTCCGACCGGCTGCCGATCGCGTGGCGCAACAGTCTCGTCGTCACCTCCGGTGGTTCGGGAGCCGGGTGGAACACCGACCTCGGGGGCGACGGCGGCGGCAACATCGACGACGACCCGGACTTCCTCTTCCCGGGCCTCGGCGTCCGAACCGACACCAACTACCGGCTGCTCGCCGACTCGCCGGCGCTGGGTGCCGGCGCGAACGCGTTCCTGCCCTCCGACGTGCTGGACGTCGACGGCGACCTCGACACCGTCGAGACGCTCCCGCTCGACCTCGACGGCGAAGCGCGGATCCAGGGACCGACGGTCGACATGGGTGCCTTCGAGGGCGGCGACTTCCTGTGCGCGGGCGAGGTGGTGACCGTGCGCATCGCGCTCGGCGAGACGCCAACGGAATCGCGTGACGTGATCCTGGGCACCGATGGTCCCGATGTGATCGATGGTCTGGGTGGGAACGACGTGATCTGTGGTCTCGATGGTGATGACGTGATCGATGGTGGGCCGGGGTTGGACACGATCTTCGGTGATGGTGGTGTCGACGATCTCGAGGGTGGTCAGGGCAACGACACGATCTACGGCGGTGCCGAGGGTGACACGATCTACGGCACCGGTGGTGGTGATCACTTGTTCGGTGAGGGTGGTGACGACGTGATCCGGGGCGGGAACGGCAACGACACGATCGAGGGTGGTCCGGGTGCGGACGAGTTGCGGGGCCAGAACGGTGAGGACGAGATCTGGGCGAACTCGGCTGCTGATTCATCGACCACGGATGTCGACGAGATGTACGGCGGCGGCCTGTTCGACGACCTCACCGGCGACAACGGTGACGACCTCATGTACGGCGGCAACAACGCCGACGTGCTCGCCGGCAAGGGCGGCGATGACGACCTGTTCGGCAACAACGGTGCCGACACCCTCCGCGGTGGGCCACACCTCACCGGCGACGACTGCAACGGCGGCGCCATCAACTCCAGCACCGGCGACACCGCCAACGCCTGCGAGACGATCGTGAACGTGCCATGACACGCACTTCGAGGGAGACCGACGTGAACCGATTCAACCACCTGCGCCGTGCGACCCGTCTCGCCGCAGCAGCCACCCTGCTCGCCGGAACGGCGACAGCAGCTTCACTCGCAACGTCTCCCACGGCGGCGGCGACGTCGATCACGGTCGACAAGAGCGACGACGTGGTCGCCGACGACGGCTTCTGCACGCTCCGGGAAGCGCTGACGGCAGCGAACACCGATTCGGCGTCGGGCACGACGCGCGGCGAGTGCCCGGCCGGCTCGGGCGACGACACGATCGTGATCACCCCGGGCATCGACAAGGTCACGCTCTCGCTCGGTCAACTCGTGATCTCGAGCGACCTCACGCTGAACGCCAACGGCGCCACGATCGACGGCGATCTTGCGAGTCGGGCCATCGACATCACGGGTGGTTCGGTGACGCTCAACGACCTCGTGATCACACGTGGGTCGTCGGGATCGGCCGGAGGTGGCATCGACATCTCGAACGCGACGGTGGCCATCAACGGGTCGCTGGTGACGGGCAACGTCGCCACGACGGGCGCAGGTATCCATGTCGTCGACTCGGTCGTCGATCTGCTCGACAGCTCGGTCACCGGCAACGACACGAGCGTTGCCGGTACCGGCGGCAGCGGGATCCGCGCCGCAGGAACCTCGTTCCTGACGCTGGTCAACACGGAGGTCGACGACAACCTGTCGCTCTCCACCGGCGGCGGGCTCCGTGTGGATTCGGGCGTGACCGCCATGGTGATCGGCGGGACGGTGAACGGCAACGAGGCATCGCTCGCCGGCGGCGGCATCGAGGTCACCGACGGCGCGGCGCTGACGATCACCGGGGCGACGATCAGCGGGAACACGGCCGGGAGCGGGGGCGGCATCGTCAGCGCCGGAACGACGACGATCGAGACCTCCACGGTCAGCGGGAACTCCGCGACCACGAGCCGCGGCGGCGGCATCAGCGCCAGCGCGGGCGTCCTCGGCATGTTCTACTCCACCGTGTCGGGCAACGACGCCGCCGACGGTGGCGGTGGGATCCACAACCTGGCCGCAGCGGTCACCGTGTCGAACTCGACCATCTCGGGCAACCTCGCCGGCGGCATCAGCGGGTTGGGCGGCGGCGTCTTCGCGGACAGCTCGACCACGATCATGTTCTCGACGATCAGTCGGAACACCACGGCGGTGGGCGGCGTCGACGGCGTGCTGGCCCGGGGAAGCGGGACCGCCGTCACGGTCGGTGCGTCGATCATCGCCGACAACTCGTTGCAGGGCGACGACGTCGGTGTCGCCCTCGGCGGGTCGTTCGTGAGCGAGGGCTTCAACGTCGTCGGCGACGGCTTTGCGAGCTTCACGCAACCGGGCGACGTCTCTGGCATCACGAACGCCCACCTCGGTCCGCTCGCCGACAACGGCGGCGCGACGCTGACCCATGCACCGACGACGATCTCGTCGGCGGTCGATCGTGTCTTCGGCACGGTGTCGGGCGACCTGCTGTTCGACCAACGGCTCGTGCTCCGCCCCCAGGGGATCAACAAGGATTCGGGCGCCGTCGAGGCCAGGCAGTGCGCCGGCCAGGTGGTGACTGTCGACCTCGCCTTCGCGCAGTCGCCCACCACGGGTGACGACGTGGTGTCGGGGACGCCGAACGCGGACACGATCGACGGTCTCGACGGGAACGACGTGATCTGTGGTCTCGATGGTGATGACGTGATCGATGGTGGGCCGGGGTTGGACACGATCTTCGG
>NZ_JASJCS010000039.1 GCF_030065885.1 Ilumatobacter sp.
ATGTTCGGCTTGCCCTCGAACGCGCAGAACATGACCGTGATCCGCCCGTTCTGGCCGACGTGCGCGATCGTCTCGGCGCCGCTGCCGGTCAGGTCGAGGTAGGCCACCCGGTTGGCGCCGAGGAGCCGGAACGAGTCGTACCCCTTCGGCGACAGGTTGACGTGCCCGCCCTCCGACGGCGCGGTCGCGACGAAGAACACGTGCTGCGACTCGATGAAGTCGCGCATCGGGTCGGTGATGGTCTCGAAGGCTCGTCCCACGCGGTCACGGTACCGCGCGCCGGCCGGTGGATCGGCCGGTCAGTCGACCGTCCAGGTGCCGTTGCTGCGCAGCAGCGCACCCAGGTCACCCGGGCCCTTGGCATCGCTGGCGGCGACCAGCTGATCGCTGACCGACTGGGAGTATTCCGGCCGGCTGACCTCGCGGAACACGCCGAACGGCGTGGGGCTGTGGTCGTCGGTGTTCAACCGGGCGAGGGCGAACGCCAACGACGGGAACTCGTTGTGCTCGTCGTGCACGAGGATGTTCTCGATGCCCACGTCGGCGACCTCGACGATCCGCAGGAAGCCGTCGGAGCCCATCATCACGCCGCGCTGCTGGTCGGTGCCGAACAGCACCGGCTCGCCGTGCACGAGGTCGATCATCATCTCGTCGCGCTGGTTCTTCTTCGTGATGTCGTTGAACTGGCCGTCGTTGAACACGTTGCAGTTCTGGTAGATCTCGACGAACGAGGCGCCGCGGTGGTCGTGGGCGGCCTTGAAGATCTCCATCATGTGCTTGCGGTCGAGGTCGTGGGTGCGGGCCACGAAGCTGGCCTCGGCGCCCATCGCGACCGACAGGGGGTTGAACGGCGGGTCGATCGACCCGAACGGCGTCGACTTGGTGACCTTGCCGAGCTCCGACGTCGGCGAGTACTGGCCCTTGGTCAGCCCGTAGATCCGGTTGTTGAACAGCAGGATCTTGAGGTTGACGTTGCGCCGCAGGGCGTGGATCAGGTGGTTGCCGCCGATCGAGAGGCCGTCGCCGTCGCCGGTGATCACCCAGACGTCGAGGTCGGGGCGGGCGACCGCCAAGCCGGTGGCGATCGCCGGGGCGCGGCCGTGGATCGAGTGCATCCCGTAGGTGTTCATGTAGTACGGGAAGCGGCTCGAGCACCCGATCCCGGAGATGAACACGGTCTTCTCCGGGGCGATGCCGAGGTCGGGCATGAGCTGCTGGACGGCCTGGAGGATGCCGTAGTCGCCGCAGCCGGGACACCAGCGGACCTCCTGGTCGCTGGTCCAGTCCTTCTTGGTGGTGAGGGTGACTGCCGTGTCGCTCACGCTGCCGCCTCCTCGATCGCATCTTCGATCTCTTGGGTCCGGAACGGGAGCCCGGCCACCTTGCTCACCGAGCGGGCGTCGACCAGGTACTTGCCGCGAACCAGTTGGCAGAGCTGGCCCTTGTTCAGCTCGGGAACCAGCACCGTGTCGTACCGGCGCAGCTTCTCGCCGAGGTCGTTCGGGAGGGGGTTGAGGTGCTCGAGGTGGATCCACGCGAGCTTGCGGCCCTTGCGCCGTTGTCGTTCGACGGCGGAGTGGATGGCGGCCCACGTCGACCCCCAGCCGAGGATGCACAGGTCGGCGTCCTCGTCGCCGGTGATCGTCAGATCGGGGTAGTCGTCGGCGATGCGATCGAGCTTCGCCTGTCGGAGGTCGCCCATCAGCTGATGGTTCTCGGGGGTGTAGTTGACGTTGCCGGTCCGGTCCTCCTTCTCCAACCCGCCGACGCGGTGCATCAGGCCCGGCGTGCCGGGGATCGCCCACGGACGGGCGAGCGTGTCGGGATCGCGCAGGTACGGCAGGAACACCGGGTTGCCCTCGTCGTCGGTGTCGTTGAAGTCGGTGGCGAAGGGCACGGAGATGTCGGGTAGGTCGGCGACCTTCGGGATCTGCCACGGCTCGGAGCCGTTGGCCAGGTAGCCGTCGGACAGGAGGATCACCGGAGTCCGATACTTGAGGGCGATGCGGGCGGCCTCGATGGCGGCGTGGAAGCACTGGGCCGGCGAGTAGCTGGCGACGACCGGCAGCGGTGCCTCGCCGTGGCGGCCGTAGAGCGCCATGTTCAGGTCCGCGGCCTCGGTCTTGGTCGGCAGGCCGGTCGACGGGCCGCCACGCTGGATGTCGATCACCAGCAGCGGCAGCTCGATCGAGACCGCCAGCGAGATCGTCTCGCTCTTCAGCGCGACACCGGGCCCGCTCGTGGTGGTGACCCCGAGATGGCCGGCGAACGCGGCGCCGAGCGCCATGCCGACCGCTGCGATCTCGTCCTCGGCCTGGACCGTGCGGATGCCGAAGTGCTTGTGCTTCGAGAGCTCGTGCAGGATGTCGCTGGCCGGTGTGATCGGGTACGAACCGAGCGTGACCGGCAGCTGGCTGAGCTGCCCGGCGGCGACGAGGCCCCACGCGAGCGCCGTGTTGCCCGTGATGCTCGTGTACTCACCCGCCGGCAACTTCGCGGGCTTCACCTCGTAGCGGTAACCGACCTGCTCGGTCGTCTCGCCGAAGTGGAAGCCGGCCTTGAACGCGGCGCTGTTGGCCGCCGCGACCTTCTCACGCGATGCGAACTTCTTGTGGATCCACTCGATGGTCGGTTCGGTCGGTCGGGTGTACATGAACGACACGAGCCCGAGCGCGAAGAAGTTCTTCGACCGTTCGGCGTCGCGCGGCTTCACGCCGAGCGGCTCGCACGCTTCCTTCGTCATCGACGACATCGGCACCTTGATCACCCGGTAGCCGGCGACGGTGCCGTCGTCGAGCGGGTTGGCGTCGTACTCGGCCTTCTCGAGGTTGCGCTCGTCGAAGGCGTCCTCGTTGACGATCAGCGTGCCGCCGGCCTCGAGGCGGGGCAGATCGGCCTTCAGCGCGGCCGGATTCATCGCCACCAGCACGTTCGGCTCGTCGCCGGGTGTCGTGATGTCGTGATCGGCGAGGTGGACCTGGAAGCTCGACACGCCGTTGACCGTGCCGGCCGGGGCCCGGATCTCGGCCGGGAAGTCGGGGAGGGTCGAGAGGTCGTTGCCGAACGAGGCGCTCACCGACGTGAACCGGTCGCCCGTGAGCTGCATCCCATCGCCGGAGTCGCCGGCGAACCGAACCACGAGTCGGTCGAGGACGGAAGCGTCCTCGGACCGTTCGATCGTGTCCGTCATGTTGTCGTTCCCCCTTGCCCGGCGCCGTTGCCGGGTGGTCGCTGCTGCCTTCACCCTACTCCCGCAGTCCAGCGAGCCGGCATCTCCTGCTGCGACGTGCTCACCCCTCCGTAGGTCACCTCCGGGCGGGCTCACCCCTTGGCATCGGACCATCGCTCGATCACGCTCACGTCGGCGACGAAGCGCACGTCGGGGTGGGGCGACCACCGGTGGGCGGCTTCGGCCAACGCGTCCGACACGACACCGGTCACCCGTTCGGCGGCGTCGGCGGGTGCGTGGACGAGGAGCTCGTCGTGGAGGCACAGCACGACGCGTGCACCGTGCTCGGCACCGCGAGCCCGGACGAGGATCGCCCACACCTTGAAGAACTCGGCGGCCGCACCCTGGATCGTGGCGTTGCGGGCGTAGCGGCCCCGCGACGCCGCCACGCGGCGCGCCCGGTCGATGTCGCCGTCGATCGAGTCGTCGACCCACATCCGCACCCGCCGGCCGCCGACGGTGTAGACGTCGTCGCCGGCCCGCCCCGCTTCGGCGGCCCGCTCGAGGAAGCCCATCGCCACCGGATAGTTGCGCTCCAGCCCGCGCAGGGCATGGGCCGACTCGCCGGTCGTCGACCCGTACATCGCGCCCAGCACGGCGACCTTCGCGACGTCGCGTTCGACGCGGAGGCGATCGGCGACCGGCCGGTACAGATCGGCGCTCGCCGTGGCGGCGATCAGCGACTCGTCCCCCGACACCGCAGCCAGGACCCGTGGCTCGATCTGCCCGAGGTCGGCGCGTACGAAGACGTGGCCGGGCTCGGCGGCCACCGCAGGGCGCATCTCGGCGGGGAGGTTGTGCAGCCCCGCCGAGGCGGTCATCCGGCCGGCGGCACCGTCGGAGCCGCTCCACTCGCCCCGCAGGCGACCGTCCCGCACGTGCTCGTCGAGCCAGCGGTAGCCGTAGGTGGTGGCGATCCGCTCGGCCTTGCGCCAGTGCAGGAGCGCCTCGACGACCGGATGGTCGCCGCGGTGGCGTTCGAGCCGCCACGCCCGGGTGTCGGGGACGTCGACGGCGACCCGGCGGAGCATCGCCTTGACGTCGGATGGGTTCCTGAGGTCGACCGGTGGGCCTGGCCCGAGGTGACCGAGCACGGTGGCGTCGCGGCGTCGGCGATCGATCTCGGCCTGGGCCTCGTCGGCGGGTCGCGGCCCGACGGCGTCGCCGATGATGCGGAGCGCCTCGTCGGTGTCGATCGGCAGCCCGGCGACCGACAGCTCGGCGCACAGCAGCTCGGCGGCCGACTCCGACCGGGCGGTGCTGTGCGCACGAGCCGGGTCGGGCCGACGGTCGAGGAGCGCCCGCTGACGCTCGACCGCGCGGAGCGAGACGGCGGCCCACGTGGCCATCCGTCCGGTCCCGGCGGCCCATCCCCCGCTGATCCACTCGGGGCGGAGGTGGCCGTCCGGCCGGACCGGGTCCTCGGGGTCGCCACCCTCGTCCCCTCGGTCGGCGAGCAGATCGAGCTGTCCCATCGTCGGGAGTGAGTCGGTCGGGAGGTCGTGCAGCCACGCCCAGGCAACGGCGAGCGGCGTCCGCCAGCCGCCGTCGAGCAGACGGTGCGCGGTGGTCACGTCCCAGCACCGGTTGACCATGACGTCGTGGGCGGCGAGCAGGTCGGGCACCGTGCGGTCCCACCAGATCCACCTCGGCGCGATCGCAACCTCGATCTCGCCGATGAGTACGGCCGGATCGTCGCACGCAAGGGCCATCACCGGGCCGGCTGGGATCGCCAGACCGAGGCCGGTCGGAGCTGCTGCGGCGACGGCGAGGTCGTCGCCGGGACCCACGCCGTGCTCCCGCAGCCACGTCACCGCCTCGATCGCGCCACCTCCATTCCGTCGAGTCTCGCGCCGCGCCGCTATCGGGGTGCACACTGGTGCCGTGCTGTTCGAGACGCTCGCGATCACCTCGAGCCAGGTGGCCGCCACGTCGAAACGGGGCGAGAAGGTCGCGTTGCTGGCCGAGCTGTTCCGCTCGATGTCCCCCGCTGAGATCGAGGCGGCGGCGTCCTTCGCCGTCGGGTCGACTCGATTGGGTCGGATCGGCGTCGGGTGGGCGACGATCGGCGACGTCGCGCCCCCTGCGGCTGCCGACGCCTCGCTGTCCATCGACGACGTCGACCGGGCCGTCGTCGAGCTGGCTGGGATCGAGGGGCCCGGATCGGTTGCCCGGCGCCGCGAGCTGCTGCACCGGTTGCTCGAGCAGGCCACCGAGCCCGAGCAGACGATGATCCGTGCGATCGTCGGTGGCGAGCTGCGTCAGGGTGCGCTCGACGGCGTGCTCGCCGCAGCCGTCGCCAGGGCGGCGGGCGTCAAGGTCGGTGACGTGCAGCGCGCTGCGATGTTCTCGGGCTCGCTCGCGGTCGCGGCTCGCGTCGCCCTGGTCGAAGGGGCGCCCGGGCTGTCGGCGATCGAGCTCGTGCCGGCGCAGCCGGTCCAGCCGATGCTCGCATCGCCGGCCACCGACGTCGGCGACGCGATCGCGTCGACGGGCGAGGCATCGGTCGAGTGGAAGCTCGACGGCGCCCGCATCCAGGCCCACCGCGCCGGAGCTGACGTGCGGTTGTTCACCCGCAACCTCAACGACGTGACCGGCAGGCTCGGCGGCGTGGTCGACGTGGTCCGGTCGCTGCCCGGCGGCGACCTCGTGCTCGACGGCGAGGTGCTCGGCGTCGACGAGTCCGGTGCCCCGAGCCGGTTCCAGGACACGATGGGCGACTTCGGTGCCGACGCTCGTGGCGGCGGGTTGCAGGCGTTCTTCTTCGACGTGCTGCACGCCGGGGAACCGGTCGTTGGTGAGCCACTCGCCGTTCGTCGGCAGGTGCTCGAGGCGACGGTCCCGGCATCGAGCCGGCTGCCGGCGATCGTCACCGCGGACGCGGGGCGGGCGCAGGCGTTCATGGACGAGGCGATTGCAGCAGGCCACGAGGGCGTGATGGTGAAGGGCCTCGACACGGTGTACGACGCCGGACGCCGAGGTGGCGCATGGCGCAAGGTGAAGCCGGTCTACACGTTCGATCTGGTCGTGCTGGCCGTCGAGTGGGGTCACGGCCGTCGGCAGGGCTGGCTGTCGAACCTGCACCTCGGCGCCCGCGGCGACGGCGGCGCGTTCGTGATGGTCGGCAAGACGTTCAAGGGGCTGACCGACGAGATGTTGCGGTGGCAGACGGAACGATTCCTCGGGTTGCAGATCGGCGAGGGCACGGGGCGTGAACGCCACGTTGTCCACGTGCGTCCCGAGCAGGTGGTCGAGATCGCCGTGGACGGCGTCCAGGCCTCGACGCGGTACCCGGGCGGCGTCGCGTTGCGGTTCGCACGGGTCAAGCGATATCGGGACGACAAGGCCGCGTCCGAGGCCGACACCATCGAACAGGTGCAGGGGCTGCTCCGGTAGGCTTCGCCCATCGGTTCGTGGCGGGCTTCGTACCGTCGGGCCCGCCGGATCATCCGGCCGTGCAGTGACGACGTCACCGGGTGTGAGAGGCAGAGATGGGTCAATTGGTGCGGTGGGCAGGTCGCTTGATCGGGTTCGATGAGTGACGGCGACGCGCCCCGGCTGCCGCCCCCGGGGCTGACACCGCCCCCGGCCGAGCAACTCCCGCTCGACTTGGACGCGGCCGCCCCCTCGCTGCCCGATCCCACGGCCGCCGGCTCGCGCTGGGACATCGACTCGCTGGGCCTGCCGCTCCCCACGTCGGATTGGGAGCCCTACGAACAGCCGACGCCGATCGACGTCAGCAGGTCCGCGTGGGCGATGGTCGCGGCGCGTGCGCTGACGATCGCCTGGGCGGTCACGGTCACGGTGGTGGCGCTCGTCGCTCGATCCGACGGCGGCAGCGGCACCCAGGATCGCGAGTCGTTCGGGCGACTGGGCTGGATCGGCCTCGTCATCGCGATGGTGCTCGCCGGAGCCGGCTGGTGGTGGTCGGACCGCGTCACCCGCAACGTCCACCTGCTCGATGCGCGCAAGCCGACCCGCACGCGCTGCGTCACCGCCTGGGTGTCGCCGCTCTTCTGGGCCGGGATCCTCGCGGTGGTCGTCATCCGGATACCGCCGGGCGAGAACATCGACATCCGGCCGGCCATGTTCGTCACCATCTTCGGTCTCGCGCTCTGGCGGCCGTACTCGCTCGTCCGGAGGATCCTGACGTCGCTGATCCGCATCAGGTCCGATGCCCTCATCGGCGGCGCGTTCGTGCTCGATCTCGCCGGGTTCGGTCTGCTGTGGTGGCGGATCGGATCGTGGCCGACGAATCCGACGCCCGGTGACACGAGCGCCGCCGAGCTGATGATCGGGTTGGCGGCGGCCGCCGCGGTCGCGTTCGGGGGAGCCATCGCCGTCTGGCTCCTGCTCGTCCGTGACATCGATCAGGCCACGAAGCATCGTCTGGTCGCACTCGAGACGCGTCACGATCATCGCCAGCTCCGCCTGCGCGGCATCGATCCGATGGATCCCGAGGTTCGCTGGGCGCTGCTCAAGATCCACCGGGAACGCGACGAGGCCCGGGCGGCCCGGGAGGAGCTCGCCGAGACCGAGTCGGAAGTGGGGGTCGCCGAGCCGGAGCCCGCCGCGTCCCGGCTCGAGACGACGTTGACCGAGCTGGGGTCGGCGACGCCAGACGCGATGCCGACACCGTCCGAGCTGGAGTCGGCGGTGCCCGGTGCGGAGACGACCTTGTCCGAGCTGCAGTCGGCCTTGGCCGAGTCGGCACCGACGGTGCCGGTACCGGATCACGACGTGCGTGCCGCCGAGATCGCCTGGCCACCGGAGCCACCCGACGTCGCGGGGCAGGCCGCGGACGAGCCGAGCCGAGACGCCGAACCGCCCGAACCGGCGCCGGTGGGAGCGGGCCAGGCAGGTGTCACGTTCCGCGAACCGCCTCCCGGCGTCGACGTCGTCGAACCGGCCGACCCCGACGCCGCCTCGGTGGACGGCGGCCCGGCCGACGACGAGGCCGACGACGAGCCAGGTCAGGTGGCCGCACGGGTCGCCGCCCGTCTCGGCTCCGAGGCGGCGCAGGTCCTCGACGCGGGCGATGGATCGCCGGGCGACGCCGACACGGCCGACGCCGACACGGCCGACGCCGAGCCCGTCGTGCTCGACGTCGTGCACGTCGTGCCGTCGACCGCCGACGTCGACGCGAGTGCCGGGCGCGCCCGCCTGGTCGCTGCCGTGGGCGGGTTGATCGACTTCGCCGGGCCGGACGGGCGCACCCTGACCAGCGCCGGCAACCTGAAGCTGGCGGACGCCAGGCGACTCGTCCGACTCCTCGAGATCGAGGATCTCGACGACACGGCGTCGACCGGTCGATGGCCGTCGGTGAGGTCGAGCCGTCAACTGCGCTGGTTGTCGCTGGTCGTCGATGTCGCCAGTGCTGCCCGAGCGGTCGAGCGCACCGACAGGAAGCTCGTGTCTGTCCGGCAGTGGTCGGACCGCTCGCTGCCTGATCGTGCGTCGTCGCTGATCGAGGCGCTCATGACGATGGGCCCGGCGTCGTCGCAGGCCGGGGTCGGTTGGCCGCATGCCGACGTGCGTCGCGCCCTCGACGAATCCATCGGCGCGCTCCTCGCCGACGTGCTGGAGCCGGGAACCGAGCGCCGCGTCGACGACGTCGTCGTGTCCGCACGGTCGATCGTCGATGCACGGCTGCCTCTGGATCGCGAGCAGTTCGGTGCTGCGCAGTGGGACGACCTCGTCGAGCGCGAGGCGAGGCAGCTGGTCGCCGTGCTCGACTTCGCCGGCCTCGTCGAACTCGGCGATGAGGCCGCCGACCGGGATCGCACGCTCCGACTCTCGCCCCTCGGCCGCCACACCATGCCGGATCGCGTCCGGGCGGCCGGCTACCTGTTCGTCACACGGGAGATGCCCGCCGTCGAGCCGGTCGACACCGACGTGGCGTCGGTCGAACCGGCTGCACCGGTCGCACCCGAGTCGGCGTCGGTCGAGTCCGGTGTGCCCGTCGAGGCCGAACCCGAACCCGAACCCGAACCCGAGCCGGAACCGGAACCGGCCGAGCCCGAACCGGAACCGGCTGAGCCCGAACCGGAACCAGAACCGGTCGAGCCGGAACCGGAACCAGAACCGGTCGAGCCGGAACGGGAACCGGCCGAGCCAGAGCCAGAGACCGTCGGACTCGGTGAGCGGTTGCAGGCGAGTCTGTCGAGCCGCGACTCGGACGATGCGACGTCGAGCGAGGACGCCATCGCGGATCGCCTCGCCAGTCGCCTGGGCTCGGACGAGGCGCCCGTCGACGAGGATCGCCCGCTCGAGCGGCTCGCCGAACGCCTCGGCGATGCCGACGAACCAGCCGAGGAGGCATCGCTGCTCAGCCGGCTCGCCGAATACGGCATCAGTGCCGAGACGCACGCCTACGACCCATCGACGATCGCCCATGTCCGGTCCGGCAACCGCGAAGGAGGGGAGCTGCTCGTCACGCCCCGGTTGTACGGGCTCGAATCCGTCCGGTACCTCCTCCTGCTCGCGCTGACGGCGACGGCGGCGACTGCAGCCTGGATCCTCAGCCGATCCGTCGGCGTCAGCGGCGATCTCGTCGGTGGCGACATCAACGACGTCGACGTCGACCGCATCGACCTCGCTCGCCGGACGATGGTGGCGGTGGCCGGCGTCGCCCTCGCGCTCGTACCGCTGTGGTGCGCGATGGTCGCGGTGAAGGCGCGACGGGCCGGCGCGCCCGAGACCTACTACCAACGCAGCCTCGTGCTGTTCGGACTCGCCGCCGCCCTGAACGTCGCCTCGCTGCTGCTCGACGGCTCGACTCGCTCGACGATCAGCCTGCTGTCGCTGCTCGGCCTCGTCGTGATCGTCGCCGTGTCGACGGCCTCGGTCACGCCGGTGCTGCGATGGTACGAGCGCAGCACGGTGTCGCTCACGATCTGGTCGTTGGGGCTCGCCGTGATGCTGGCGCTGTCGTGGATCGGCGGGTTGCAGCGGCCGATCGGGCCCAGCGCCTCACTCGAGGCCCTGAGCTTCTTCGCCGCGTTGCAGGCGATCGTCACCGGCATCGTGGTGGTGGTGGCCGCGCTCACCACGGCGGACGTGGAGGAAGCGATCCGGTTGTCGCCCGAGCTCGCCGAGCCGCTTCGCCGACGCCGCCGACGTGGCCGGACGAACGGCCGCCGGTCCGACGCGTCCGACACACCCGCCGGGTAGCGTCGCCGGGCGACATGGCGACACTGCGGTTCAGCTTCGGCACGATGGGTTCCGGCAAGAGCACCCTTGCGCTGCAGATCCACCACAATCTGGCGTCGACCCACCTGTACGGGTTGTTGCTCACGCGGCTCGATCGCGAAGGCGAGCAGGTCACGAGCCGACTCGGCGTGGCAGCGCCGGCTGTCCAGGTCGAGCCCGACCTCGACATCCATGCGCTGGCCGTCGACCACTGGCCGCTGCACTACCTCGTGTGCGACGAGGTGCAGTTCTACACCGTCGAGCAATGCGACCAGCTGGCCCGCGTCGTCGACGACATGGAGGTCGACGTGTACGCGTTCGGGCTCATCACCGACTTCCGAGGTCAGCTGTTCGACGGCACGAAGCGGATGCTCGAGATCGCCGACGAACGCGTGCCGCTGCAGGTCGAGGCGCGCTGTTGGTGCGGGTCCCGAGCGACGCACAACGCCCGCGTCGTCAACGACATGGTGGTCTACGAGGGCGAGACCGTGGTCGTCGGTGACACGGCCGATCCGTCCGAGCAGAAGATCTTCGGCGACACCGTCCGGTACGAACTGCTCTGCCGGCGTCACTACAACCTCGGCGAGCTGGGCGCCTGACCGGCTGCGACACCAGCTGCGACAACAGGGCCGCCGCCCGGCGCGGCGCGTTCGAACGTCGAGCGCGGGCCTCGACCTAACATGTCGCCCGTGGCGGACGAATCGAACGTGGGGGCTCCGACCGACGGCGACGCGCCGTACCTGCCTCCAGCGCCGACACCGACCCTCCCCGACGGGCCGGATCAACCGCGTCTGCCCGATGCCGCCCCCGCCGTCCCACCTCCGCCACCACCGACACCAACGCCGACACCACCAGCAACATCACCGCCGACATCACCAACGACACCAGCGCCGGCACCTGCCGGGCAGGGCGTGCCGCTGCGAGCGCCGACCGGGATCGAGGCCGCCACGCGAAACGTGCAGGTCACCCGACCGAAGGTCGACTACGGCATCCCGACGGCCCCGGCCGATCGCGAGCGCCCCGAGTTCGTGCGACCCGAGCTGCTCGATCTCAGGCAACCGATGGTCGTCATGCTCGTCGGGCGCGTGCTGATGATCGTCGCTGCGCTGCTGATCGGCGTGGTCGCCCGGCGCGCCACCGGCGGGCCCGAGCGTGCCGAGGCGTTCTGGCCGGTCGTGTTCTCTGCGGCGGTGTTCGTGGTCGTCGGCGTCGGCGCACTGGTGTACTGGACGGTCGCGTTGGCAGAGAACGCCCAGCGGCTCAAGTCGCGAGCGACGAGCCCGCGGTCGGTGGGTTGGTCGTGGGCGATCCCGATCGGATGGGCAGCAGCGTCGGCGGTGACGTACCTGCAGATCGACGTCGACGGCGATCTCGACCCGCTCCCGGGCGTCGCAGGCGTCGGTCTCCTCATCGCACTGGCGATCCCGTACGCGCGGCTCCAGGGCGTCTTCCGCGGTCTGTTGCGCAAGCCTCCGTTGCTGTGGGTCACCGCGTACCCGCTCGATCTCCTCGCCTTCGGACTGCTCTGGTGGCGGCTCACCAGCTGGCCCGACCCGCTGACGCGCGGCGACTGGGACCACACCGAGCTGACGTCGAACATCGCGTTCGGTGCGATGGGGATCCTCATCGTCAACGGTCTCGTGTTCGCCTGGTTGGGCGAGCGCGGCACGCACGGGGTGTTCGAACGTCTGGGTCGTCTCGAGGCCCGCTCCCGCGGCACCGACGACCTGCGTCCAGAATGGTTCGCGAGCGGGTTGCAGAGGAGCCCGGCCGCGGCGCCCGCCGACCTGCGCCCGCTCCGCAACACCCGGCCGCTCACCGGCGTCGTCAGCCTGTTCCACGTGCTCTGGGGTGTGAGCCTCGTCGCGCTCGGCATCGCGCTCGTCCGGCTGGCGTTCGACTACACCGACGTCTGGACCGGCGAGAACGTCTTCCTCGAGGACGAGGAGGACGTCGGCCGCGTGGCGATCGCCGGCGGAGCCGTCGCGGTGACCTACGTGCTGACGATCATCGTGCACGCCGTCTGGGCCGTGCTCATCGCACTCAACGCCCGTCGCGTCACCGTGCACGCACCGAATCCGGCCTCGTTCGGCATCATCTTCGTGCCCATGCCGGTGCTGGTCCTCGTCGGTCTGGTCCTCGGCGGCGACGTGGGGTACGTCCTCGTGTTGCTCGGCTTCGCCCTGGCCTTCCTCGCCCTGCTGTACAGCAACCGCATGCTGATGACGCTCTCGTCGCGCCTCGGCGGCGCGTTGACCGGCTTCAGTCGGTGGACCCTCGTCATCACCGCGGCCTACATGGTCGGGCTGGTCGAGAACTTCCTGTTCCGCCGCGCGGTGGCCCGGCTCGGGTTCTTCGCGACCGCGACGTTGGTCGAAGGGGTGCTGATCGTCATCGGCGGCGTGGTCGGGTTCAAGGCGATGACGGCGCTCGAGGAGACGCTGCACCGGCACCGCCAGACGCGCCGCGCCGAGCCGACCTGACTCAGCTGATCCGAGCCGCCTCGCTCAACCCAGGCGTTCTGCCTCGAGGCACACGCGGATCATCGCTGCTCCGAGCATGATCCCGCCGATCCGACCGAGGAACTGCACGAAGTCGCCGACGCCGTCTGGATTGCGGAACAGCAGGCCGACGATGCCGAGCACCGCCAGGCCGATGATCATGTAGCCGAGACCGGCGACGATCCGGACGAGCTGGGCGAGCCAGATCTCGCGTCGATCGACCAGGTCGCGCACGAGCAGCGTGGCGGCGACGGCCGCGATCGCAGCGGGTACGGCGATGATGACGTTCTGCGGCAGCGTGGCGAACGAGACCTGCTCGACACGCTGTCCCCAGATGCCGTCCTCGAAGCTCGCCGTCGTGATCGCGAACGCCCGTCGTATCTGCCCGACGAGATACGTCAGGTACGCCAGCACGAACAACCACCCGGCGGTCGTGAGCGCCCGGGCCCAGCGGACCCGCTCGTCGTCGTTCACGGGAGGGCAGTCAGCGCTCGGCGACGGTCACCATGCGCAGGGCAGGCGCTTGATGCCGTTGATGAAGTTGCTCTGCAGGTAGTCGGGCTCGCCGGTGGCGCGTAGGTCGGGGAGACGCCGGCGGATCTCGTCGAAGGCCACCGTGATCTCGCGGCGCGCGAGGTTGGCGCCGAGACAGAAGTGCGGCCCGCCCGCACCGAAACCGACCTGGGTGGGGTTGACCGCGCGGGTGACGTCGAACTCGTCGGGTCGTTCGTAGACGCGCTCGTCGCGGTTGGCCGACTCGTAGAACATCACGATCTTGTCGCCCTCGTGCAGCTGCACGCCGCTCAGCTCGGTGTCGGCGGTGACGGTCCGTCGGAAGTGGATGACCGGCGTCGCCCAGCGGACGATCTCTTCGACGGCCGTCCGCGCATGGGTGTCGAAGTCGGCGAACCACAGGTCGCGCTGCTCGGGGTGGTCGGTGAGGGCCTTCAACCCGTGCGTGATCGCGTTGCGGGTCGTCTCGTTGCCCGCGACGACGAGGAGGATGAAGAACGAGCCGAACTCCTGGGCGGTGAGACGATCGCCGTCGAGCTCGGCGTGCATCAGCGCCGACGTGATGTCGTCGGTCGGGTTGGCCCGGCGGTCCTCGCCGAGCGCCTGCGCGTAGGCGAAGATCTCCAGCGCCGTCTGGAGCAGTGCCTCGTACGTGCCGCCGTACTCCGGGTCGCCGACGCCGAGGATCGTGTTGGTCCAGTCGAAGATCTGCTTGGTGTCGGTCTCGGGGATGCCCATCATCGAGCAGATGATCGCCAGCGGGAACGGACCGGCGAAGGCCTCGACGAAGTCGGCCCGGCGGTCGGGGTGCTCGGCGATCATGCGATCGACGAGGTTCGTGGCCGCCCGCTGGATCTGGCCCTCGAGCGCGCCGATGTGCTTCGGTGTGAAGCCCTTCGACACGATCGACCGCAGCCGGAAGTGCTTCGGATCGTCCATCGAGATCATCGACCCGAAGAACTCGCTCAGCTCGGTGTTGAGGTCGCCGATGTTGACGCCGCCCCGGCTCGAGCAGAACAGCTGGGCGTTGCGGCTCGCGTGCCAGATGTCGTCGTGGCGGGTCAGCGCGTAGTACCCGGGACCGGGCGGGATCGGCGAGTCCGCCAGCATCCGCTCGGGGTAGAAGGGCAGGCCGGGGGTGTCGCGCAGCTGCCGGAACGCCGTGCGCCTCGCCGCCCGGTCACCGGTCCAGAAGTCCATCACCGAGATGTCGGGCAGGCCGGCCGGAGGTTCCACGTCGGGGGTCGAGGTGAGGGGCACGTCGGACATGCGGCGATCGTAGGGCGGGCGTAGCCTGTCGACCGTGCTCAAACCTGACGAGATCGAACGTGCCCTGGTCATCACCGCCCACCCCGACGACGTCGATTTCGGCGCGGCCGGAACCGTCGCCAACCTGACCGATGCCGGCGCGGCGGTCACGTACTGCCTCGTGACCGACGGTGAGGCCGGTGGCTTCGACGAGACGATCTCGCGGCATCGCATGGCCGAGATCCGGCGCGAGGAGCAGACCAAGGCGGCCGCCGAGGTCGGCGTCACCGACCTCGTGTTCCTCGGGCACCCCGACGGGGCCGTCGAGTTCAACCTCGAGCTCCGGCACGAGCTCTCGCGCATGATCCGCCAGGTGCGACCGCAGGTGGTCATCACCCAGTCGCCGCAGATCAACATCGGCAGCGTGTACGGCAGCCACGCCGACCACGTCGCGACCGGCCAGGCAGCGTGGGCGGCCGTCTACCCCGATGCGCGGAACCCGTTCGCGTTCCCCGAGCTGCTCAGCTCGGGATGCGAGCCCTGGTCGGTCGACGAGATCTGGATCACGCTCGGACCCGACTCGGACCACACCGTCGACATCACGCAGCAGATCGACCGCAAGATCAAGGCGCTGCGCTGCCACCAGAGCCAGCACCGCGACCCCGACGGCATGGAGGCCAGGGTGCGCGAGTGGTACCGCTCGCTGGCGTCGGAGGGCGGTTTGCCCGAGGGCAGCTACGCCGAGCGCTTCAGGGTCGTCGACGCCCGGTAGGGCATCCACGCGTGGTTGCCCGGTAGGGCATCCGGGCGCCGTTCGTCGATGTCAGCGCCCCGAGCGAGGGGCTCGAACGGGCAACGACGTGACCAGGTTCAACCGCCCTTGGGCTCGGCTGCGGGATCGTCGGTGTGCAGGCTCTCGCCTGGCGTGTAGAACAACTCGACGAGGTCGACGGCGTCGACGTGGCGGTGCCATCGACCCTGCGGCACCACCACGAGCTGCCCGGCCCGGAGTGGCACCAGCTGATTGCCGTCGGGGTCGTGGACCTCGACCGTCACCGATCCTTCCAGCACGTGGAGGAGTTCGTCGGTGTCGGGATGCATCTCCCATGGCCCGGCGCCCTCGACCGAGGTGACCCGGAACACTCCGAGGTGCTGGTCGTTGAACGCTGCGAACGCGGTGAAGGCGAGCTCCTCGTCGGCCCGAGCGATCTCCGCGGGGGTGAATGACTCCATACCGCTCATCGTTGCAGAGCCGGACGGCGGTGCCCGGTGTCACTCACGTGTGCGTGGGGCTCCACCGCATGTGCCTCACGAGGCGAGTGGCTTCTTCGTCGCCTCGCTGTGCAGGCGACATCGTGCGCAGGAACGATGGGGTCGCTTCGCCCATCGCTACTCGGCGATGGCGGCGAGCACGTCGTCGAGCGCGGCGAGGGAGTGCCCGCTCGTGAAGACGTCGACGTGGGGGAGTGCTGCCGCCATCCCGCCGGCCAGGGGCTGGTAGCGGTCGCTCTGCTTGCGTGGGTTCACCCAGATGATCCGGTGAGCCATCCGCGACAACCGGGCCAACTGCTCGCCGAGCTCGGCCGGGTCATCGCTCTCCCAGCCGTCGCTCACGATGACGACGACGGCGCCTCGTGCCAGGCCCCGGCGACCCCACCGGTCGTTGAAGCTGGCGATCGCAGCGCCGATGCGCGTCCCACCCGACCAGTCCTCGATGTCGGCGTGGGCCGCTCGGAGGGCGCGCTCGGGGTCGGCGACGCGCATGTGGCGGGTCAGCCGGGTCAGTCGGGTCGAGAACACGAACGTCTCGGCCCGGAGCGCACGCACGGCGCCGTGCAGGAGATAGAGGTATGCGCGGGCGTACGCCTCCATCGACCCGGACACGTCGGCGATCAGCACGACGCGGCGCCGGCGGTCCGACTCCCGTCGCGTGACCAGTCGCGCCGGGTGGCCGCCGGTGCGGCGGGCACGGCGCAAGGTGCCACGCAGGTCGATCGCCTCACCGGCGCGGTGGCGGCGCCGTCGCCGGCTCGGTCGGCGCGGCTGCGCGAGCTCGAGCCGTGCGACGAGCCGGCGCAGGTCGCGGAGCTCGTCGGGGGTGCACGACGCGAAGTCACGGTGCCGGAGCACTTCGTCGGCGGCGGCGGGTGCGCCGACGGGGGTGGTCGGGTCGTCCTCGCTGACATCGGTGACGGCGTCGTCCGAGCGAGGAGCCGGCCGCGAGCGACCGCCGCCGAGGTCGATGCCGCTGTCACGGCGGTCCGCCAGCTCGGTTCCCGCGCTGAAGTCGTCGATGTCGGGCTGGTGCTGGTCGCCCCGGTCATCGGCGACGTCGGCGACGCCCCGGAACACCGACGTGAACACGCGGTCGTACGCCCGGATCTCGGCGACCGTGGAGGTGAGGGTGACGCGACCGAGCCAGTAGAGCTCGTCGGTCGTCACCGGTCTCGCGAGGCGCACGCTGCTGGCGAAGCGACCCGCCCGGTCGGGAGCCACCGCCACGCCCAGCGAGTGCAACCGGTCGGCCAGCCGGGCTGCGGCCGTCGCCAGATCGATCTCAGGCATCGGCGCCGACGAGCCAGCCGAGCGACCGTTGGCGAACGAGCTCCGCGTCTTCGCGGTACTTGAGCACGGAGCCGATCGTGAGCTCCGCGGCCTCGGCATCGAGCACGTCGAGGCCGAGCAGCCGGAGCGCGTTGACCCACTGGATCGCCTCGGCGATGCCCGGCGCCTTCTGCACGTCGAGCGTCCGGAGCCGTGCCACGGCTTCGGCGACGTGGCGGGCCATGGAGACGGCAGCGTCGGGCGCCCGGGTGCGGATGATCTCGGTCGCGCGGTCGGTCGACGGGTACTCGATCCAGTGGTACAGGCAGCGCCGCTTCAGCGCGTCGTGCAGGTCGCGGGTGCGATTGGACGTGAGGATCGCGATCGGCGGATTGACCGCGGTCTGCGTGCCCAGCTCGGGGATGGTGACCGCCGCATCGGCCAGCACCTCGAGCAGGAACGCCTCGAACTCGTCGTCGGCACGGTCGACCTCGTCGACGAGCAGCACGGCGGGGCGTGGTCCGGCGTGCCGCAGCGCGGCGAGGATCGGGCGTTCGACGAGGAACTCCTCGGTGAACATGTCGGCGTCGGCCAGCGCGTGACCACGGCTCTCGGCCAGCCTGATCGCGAGCAGCTGGCGCGTGTAGTTCCACTCGTAGAGCGCCTCGCCGGCGTCGATGCCCTCGTAGCACTGCAGGCGGAGCAACGGTGTGTTCAGCACCTCGGCGAGCGCCTTGGCGGCCTCGGTCTTGCCCACGCCCGCCTCGCCTTCGAGGAGGATCGGCTGCGGGAGCCGGGCGGCGCAGAAGAGGGCGGTCGAGAGGCCGTCATCGGCGAGGTAGCCGACGCCGGCCAGCTCGCGGCCGAGCGCCGCGACGTCCGGCAGGAGCTCGTCGAGGCCGCTCACGCCGGCTGGTACGCCTCGGGGTTCGACGCGAAGGCGCGCAGGCACCCGCTCCCGCAGAACCACACCCGCGTGCCCTCGTGGTCGAGGTGCAGCGAGGCGTCGACCATCGCGACCGACATGCCGCAGACGGGATCGAGGGCGTCACTGGTCGAGGCGTGCGATTCGGCCACCGATCGGCCCGACGGCCGGGGCCGGAGCGACACGATCTCGCCGAGGATCGACAGCGCGATCTCCTCGGGCGTCCGGGCGCCGATGTCGAGCCCGGCCGGCGAGTGGATCCGCGCGGACCGGGAGGAACACACGTCGAGGGCGCCGATCACCGCCTCGCCGCGCTTCTTGCTCGCCACCAGCCCGACGTAGGGCACCTCGCCGTCCAGCGCCGCCGTCAGCGCGGCCGCCTCGTCGCGGCCGTGGGTGGCCACGACGACGGCAGCCGCGTCCGCGACGACGTCGGTGTCGAGCGCGCTCGGCGCCACCGCGTGGAAGCCGACGTGGCCCGCCAGCCGAACGAGCGCCTCGGCCACGGGCGCCGTGCCGACCACGACCAGCGTCGGCGCCGGCAGCACCGGCTCGAGGAAGATCTCGAGCGTGCCGCCCGAGAGGCACGGGTTGTGCACGACGAGCTTGCCGGGCTGGTCCGCCTCGGGCTCGGGGGTGATGCGCAGCAGCAGCGAGTCGCCGCTGTCGAGCAGCGCGATGCCCTGGGCGCGCACCGTCGACTCGGCGCAGTCGCCGCCGACGAAGCCCTCGATCGTGCCGTCGGCCAGCACGATCGCCTCGGCACCGGGTTTGGCGCTGGTGGGGGCTTCGGCGAGCACGACCCGTGCGTGCACGTACGGCACCCGCGAGGCGCGGAGTTCGCGGGCGCGGTCGTCCATCGTTCAGTCCGTGAACGCGAGGTCGGTGCGCAGCGGCCGGCCCTGCATGGTCATCCACACCTGGGCGGGCGTGAACGGCATGTCGGCGTGCCGGACGCCGTACGGCTTCAGCGCGTCGATGACGGCGTTCACGATGGCGGGCGGCGAGCCGACCGTGGCGGACTCACCGATGCCCTTCGCCCCGAGGGGGTGGTGCGGCGACGGCGTGACGGTCTCGCCCATCTCGAAGCTCGGGACCTCCATCGGCGTGGGCAGCAGGTAGTCCATGTAGGAGCCGCCGAGGTTGGTGCCCTCCTCGTCGAACGCGATCACCTCCATCAGCGCCATCCCGATGCCGTCGGTGAGACCACCGTGGATCTGACCCTCGACGATCATCGGGTTGATCCGTGGCCCGCAGTCGTCGACGGCGATGAAGCGGCGGACCTTGACGTGGCCGGTGCCGGGGTCGATGTCGACGACGCAGATGTAGGCGCCGAACGGGTACGTCAGGTTCGGCGGGTTGTACACCGCCTGGGCGTCGAGGTGCCCCTCGACGCCGTCGGGCAGTTCGAGGTTCGAGTGGGCGAGCAGTGCCAGCTCCTGGATCGACTTGCCCTGGTCGGGGTCGCCCTTGACCTGCCACCGGCCGAGCTCCCACTCGAGGTCGTCGACCGAGCACTCGAGCGCGGTCGCAGCGACGATCTTCGCTCGTTCGCGCACCCGCTGCGCCACGATCGAGGCGGCAGCTCCCGACACCGGCGTGGAGCGAGACCCGTAGGTGCCGAGGCCGAACGGCGTCTGGTCGGTGTCGCCGTAGACCACCTCGACGTCCTCGGGCGGGATGCCGAGCTCGTGGGCGACGATCTGGGCGAACGTGGTCTCGTGGCCCTGACCCTGGGTCTGCACCGACAGCCGGACGACCGCTTTGCCCGTCGGGTGGACCCGGAGCTCGCAGCCGTCGGCCATGCCGAGCCCGAGGATGTCCATGTGCTTGATCGGGCCGGCACCGACCGCTTCGGTGAAGAACGACACGCCGATGCCCATCAGCTCGCCGCGCTCGCGCTTCTCGGCCTGCTCCCTGCGCAGCTCGTCGTAGCCGGCGATGTCCATCGCCATCCGCATGGCCGCTTCGTAGTCGCCGCTGTCGTACTCCCAGCCGGTCGGCGTGTGGTACGGGAACTGCTCGGGCTGGATGAAGTTCTTCAACCGCAGCTCGGCGGGGTCCATCCCGAGCTCGTCGGCGAGGCAGTCGACCAGCCGTTCGATGAGGTAGACCGCCTCGGTGATCCGGAACGAGCAGGCGTAGGCGACGCCGCCGGGCGCCTTGTTCGTGTAGACGCCCGTGACCGAACAGTGCGCCGCCGGGAAGTCGTACGAACCGGTGAAGACGTGGAACAGGCCGGCGGGGTAGTTGGTCGGCTGCGCGGTGGCGTTGAACGCGCCGTGGTCGGCGAGCACGTGGGTGCGGACGGCGAGGATCTTGCCGTCCTGGGTCGCGGCGATCTCGCCCGTCATGTGGTAGTCCCGGGCGAACCCGGTCGACATCAGGTTCTCGGAGCGGTCCTCGATCCACTTCACCGGCTTCTTGGTGACGATCGACCCGACGATCGCGCAGACGTAGCCCGGGTAGATCGGCACCTTGTTGCCGAAGCCGCCACCGATGTCGGGACAGATCACCTGGAGCTTGTGCTCGGGCAGCCCGGCGACCATCGCATACACCGTTCGGTGTGCGTGCGGCGCCTGCGTGTTGCAGTGCATCACCAGCTTGCCCGTGATCGGGTTCATGTCGGCGACCATGCCGCACGTCTCCATCGGCGCCGGATGCGAGCGCGGGTACAGCATGTCCTGCGTGACGACGACCTCGGCGTCGGCGAACGCGGCCGCGGTCGCGTCGGCGTCGCCGGCGTCCCAGTCGAAGATGTGGTTGTCCGTCTGCCCGTCCTTGTCGTCGCGGATGACGGGTGCGCCGTCGTCGAGTGCCTTCTTGGCGTCGACGACCGGGTCGAGCGGCTCGTAGTCGACGTCGATGAGGTCGAGCGCGTCACGGGCGGAGTAGCGGTCCTCGGCGATGACGAACGCGACCTCCTGCCCGTGGAACCGGACCTTGTCGGTGGCGAGCACGGCTTGGGTGTCGTACGACATCGTCGGCATCCACGCGAGGCCGAGCGTCTCGAGCGTCGCGCCCGTGATGACGGCCTTGACCTTCGGATGTGCCTCGGCGGCCGACGTGTCGATCGAGTTGATCGTCGCGTGCGCGAACGGGCTGCGAAGGATCGCGCCGTGCAGCATCCCGGGCAGCACGACGTCGTCGAGGTAGTGGCCGGCGCCCTGGACGAACCTGACGTCCTCCTTGCGCAGCATCCGGCCGAAGCCGATCGGGTTGCCGGCCTCGCTCGTGGGGACTTCGGTCGTGCTCACGACGAGGCTCCTTCCGTTGCTTCCTGCCGTTTGGCGGCCGCCCAGTTGACGGCCTTCACGATGTTGTCGTAGCCGGTGCACCGGCAGAGCTGACCCGAGAGCCCGTCGCGGATCTCCTCCTCGGACGGGTTCGGGTTGCGGTCGAGCAGGGCGTCGGCGGCGATCATCATGCCGGGCGTGCAGAAGCCGCACTGGAGGCCGTGGCACTCCATGAAGCCCTGCTGGATCGGGCTGAGGCCCTCCTCGCCGGCGAGGCCTTCGACGGTGGTGATCTCGGACCCGTCGACCATCGCCGCGAGCACCGTGCAGCTCTTCATCGGCTGCCCGTCGACGCTGACGACGCACACGCCGCAGTTGCTCGTGTCGCAACCCCAGTGCGTGCCGGTCAGTCCGAGGTGGTCGCGGATGTAGTGGACGAGCAGCGTGCGAGCCTCGACGGTCGCCGAGCGGGCCTCGCCGTTGATCGTCACGCCGACGTCGACGTGCATGTTGTCGCTCATGTCAGTTGCCTCCTTGCGCTCGGGCGACGGCTCGTCGCAGTGCACGTGCGGTGAGCTCGCCGGCCAGATGCCGCTTGTACTCGGCCGGGCCGCGCTGGTCGGTGGTCGGGCTCGAGTCGGCGGCAGCTGCGGCGGCCGCGGCAGCGATGACGTCGTCGGTCGGCTGCTGCCCTCGCAGCGCGGCCTCGGCAGCCGGCGACACGAAGTGCTCGGCGCCCACGGCGGCAAGACCGACACCGGCGTCGGCGATCGTGTCGCCGTCCATCCAGACGGCGACGGCCGCAGCAGCGATGGCCCAGTCGCCGACGCGGCGCTCGACCTTCTCGTACGCGCTCCCGCACCGGTCACGGATCGGGATCCGGATCTCGGTCAGGATCTCCGCGTCGCCGACGACGGTCTCGTACGGCCCGGTGTGCAGTTCGCGGACCGCGACCGTTCGCGGGCCGGCTGTCCCGCGGATCGTCGCCACCGCGTTGAGCGCCGACAGCGCCGCCGACAGGTCCTCCGCCGGATCGGCCTGGCATAGCGAACCGCCGACCGTCCCGCGGTTGCGCACGACCGGGTCGGCGATCACCTGCTCGGCGTCGACCAGCATCGGGAAGTGCTCGGCGACGAGCGGGGAGTCGAGCACGTCGTTGTGGCGTGCCATTGCGCCGACCACCAGCTCGCTGCCGTCGATGCTGATGCCGCCGAGCTCGCCGGCGAGCCCGTTGATGTCGATCACGGCTTCCGGCTGCGCGAGCCGCAGCTTCATCATCGGCAGCAGGCTGTGCCCGCCGGCGACGATCCGGGAGTCCGGTCCGAGCCGTTCGAGGAGCTCGATCGCGTGATCGACGCTGGTGGCCCGTTCATAGCTGAACGGCGCTGGCGTTTGCATGGCTGACCCCTTTCGCCCGTTCCATCCGGCCCACCGTCCCCCGGGCAGCCGCGACCGAGCAGGGGGAGTCTTCACGGTGGCCCTGCGCGCGTCAATTCGGAGTGCGGATTCGAGGGGCGGCTCGGCGAGGCCGACCGCACCGAGCTCAAGCACAGTCCCCTCGCTGCCGATTCATTCATGGTCGTCGGCGCGCGTGAAGCGCACGCTCGAGGCGACGGAGGACGCGACGAACGGTCAGGGGTCCACGTGAGCATCGACACTGCTCAGCCCAGGGCGGGAGAACGGCAGATGCCGGCCCAGCGCGCCCCGACCACGGCACCTCCGCCCGGCACACCGGATCGCTGGCCGGAGCGGAAGTGGCTGGCGCGCCTGATCCGGACGTTCGTCTTCCTCGGCCCGCTGATCCTCTCCTTCGTCGTGGCCTACGGACTGTCACGCAGCCTCGCGATGCCCGACCCGTTCTGGCATCGCGTCGCGCGCTGGCTCTCGATCGCCGCCATCGCGACGCTGGTGATGATCGGCACCGAGCGGGTCCTGCGCCGCCTGCTGCCGCTCGCGGCGCTGCTCTCACTCACGATGGTGTTCCCCGACGAGACACCGTCTCGATTCGGCATCGCGTTGCGCGGCACGTCGGCGCGACAGCTCGAGAAGAAGCTCGACGCGATCGACGAACACGGTCTGGGCGACACGCCGCGTGAGGCGGCCGAGACGTTGCTCGAGCTGGTCGCTGCGCTGTCGCGCCACGACCGCATGACTCGCGGGCACTCCGAGCGCGTCCGCGCCTATGCGGTCATGATCGGTGAGGAGCTGGACCTCGCCACCGAGGAGCTCGATCACCTGCGGTGGGCGGCTCTGCTCCACGACGTCGGCAAGCTCCACGTGCCGGAGGAGATCCTCAACAAGCCGGGCAAGTTGACCGACGAGGAGTTCGAGATCGTCAAGCAGCACACCATCGCCGGGCGAACGCTCGTGGCACCGATGGCCGACTGGCTCGGACCATCCGCCGACGCCGTCTTCGAACACCACGAGCGATTCGAGGGTGGCGGTTACCCCACCGGCGTGCCGAGCGCGGAGCTCGCCTTGACGTCCCGCATCGTGTCGGTCGCCGACGCCTTCGACGTGATGACGTCGGCACGGTCGTACAAGGCGCCGATCTCAGCTCGGGAGGCCCGAGCCGAGCTCCAACGCTGTGCCGGCACCCAGTTCGACCCGACCGTCGTGCGGGCGATGATGAACATCTCGCTCGGCAAGCTGTGGCGTGCGATGGGCGCGATGTCGTGGGCGGCGCAGGCCGGGATGTTCCCGCGCCCGCTCGCCGCGGCTGGTGGCCCGGCGTCGAGCACGCTGGTCGCCGGCGCCGTGTCCGCCGCACTGACGGGCGCGGCCGTGGTCGCTGGCGCAGCGTCTGACGAACCACCGCCACCGCAGCCGGCGGTCGTCGAGACGACCGCCCGCGCTGCGGCGCCGCCTCCGCTCGATGACGTCGGCGGGCCGGCAGGCGATGACGGCGTCGGTGGCGGCGACGGCGGCCCGCCCGCCGTCGCTGCGGGAGGGTCCGGCGCTCCACCGCCGGTCGGGGCGATCGGCGAGCCGTCACCGACGTCGGAGGCACCGCGCGCGACGACGACCACCACGACGGTGCCGGCCAGCACGTTGGAGCCGACCCTCCCGACCACGACGGCCGACACGACCGCGGCCACCACGACCACCACGGCCGCTGCGACCTCTCCGGGGACCACGCTGGCCCCCGTCGGCGCGACGACTCCGACGACCGCGAACCCGACGCCCACGACCACCCCGACGACCACCCCGACGACCTCGACCACCACCACCCCGACCCCGGCCACCACGACCACCACCTCGACGACCACGACCCCGACGACCACGACGACCACGACGCCGACGACGACGACGACCGTGCCGGGCTCGGGTGGGGTCTGGGTCGTGGCGTCGCCGGCGCCGGGCGACCAGACCTCGCAGGCCGTGCTCGATCTCGTGGCCGAGCGTCGCATGCTCAACGAGGTGCTGCCGAACCTGGACGTCGACCGCAACAAGGAGCCGGGGCTCACGATCGAGCGATCCCCGAAGGTGCTGGAGAGCTCCGACCCGGAGGCCGTGCAGGTCTGGCGATTCCCGGCGCAGGTGAAGGCGATCACCGGTGCCGTCACACTCGGGGTCTGGATCGCACCCGATGGGCCAGTCGGGTCAGGGCGGCTGCATGTTCGTGCCGGCCTGTTCGACTGCGACGAGGCGCGGACCGCCTGCGTCTGGCTCGCCGACGACCAGGTGATGGTCGCCGCGATCGAGGGGACCTTCGTCCCCGTTTCGTTCGACCTGACGCCGGCGCCGCACGACCTGGAGACCGGCCGCAGGCTGGAGGTTCGCGTCGCGCCGATCCACGGGGCGAGCAACGACATCCTGGTCGGCTACGACACGATGGACATGCCGGCCACCGTCGCCGTCGGCGCGGGCTGACTCGCTCCGATTACTCGCGGGTAACTACGCTGCTCGCCATGACTGAAGCAGTGATCGTTGCCACCGCCCGCAGCCCGATCGGGCGAGCCGCGAAGGGTTCGTTGGTCGACCTCCGCCCCGACGACATGGCGGCCCAGATCGTCACCGCGCTCATGGAGAAGGTGCCCCAGGTCGGCGCCGACGACATCGAGGACCTCATCATGGGGTGTGGCCAGCCCGCCGGTGAGGCCGGCTTCAACGTCGGACGTGCGGTTGCCGTGCTCGCCGGGCTCGACGACGTTCCCGGCGTGACCGTCAACCGGTACTGCTCGTCCAGTCTGCAGACGATCCGGATGGCAGCCCATGCGATCAAGGCCGGTGAGGGCGACTGCTTCATCTCGGCCGGTGTCGAGGCAGTCAGCCGCTACGGCAACGGCGCCTCGGACACGGCGCCGAACCCGATCTTCAAGGACGCCGGCGCCCGCACGGCCGAGCGCTCGCAGGGTGGCGCACCGACGTGGACCCCGCCGGAGGGCCTGCCCGACCTCTACATCGCGATGGGACAGACCGCCGAGAACGTCGTGCAGTCCGAGGGCGTCACCCGCCAGGAGATGGACGAGTGGGGGGCGCGCAGCCAGCAGCGCGCCGTCGCCAACGTCGAGAACGGCTTCTGGGAGCACGAGATCACGCCGGTCACGCTGCCCGACGGCACGGTCGTGTCGAAGGACGACGGTCCCCGGCCGGGCACGACGGTCGAGAAGCTCGCCGAGCTGAAGCCGGTGTTCCGGCCCGACGGCGAGGTCACCGCCGGCAACGCCTGCCCCCTCAACGACGGCGCGGCCGCGGTGATGGTGATGAGCGACACGAAGGCTGCCGAGCTCGGCATCACGCCACTTGCCCGTGTCGTGTCGTCCGGGGTGTCCGGCCTCAACCCCGAGATCATGGGCCTCGGTCCGATCGAGGCGAGCCGCCAAGCCATGGCGCGCGCCGGCATGACCATCGACGACATCGACCTCGTGGAGATCAACGAGGCCTTCGCCGCCCAGGTGCTGCCGTCGGCGAAGCACCTCGACATCGACCTCGACAAGCTCAACGTCAACGGCGGCTCGATCGCGCTCGGTCACCCCTTCGGCATGACCGGTGCGCGCATCATGACCACGCTGCTCCACGGCCTGCAAGAAGCCGACAAGGAGTTCGGTCTCGAGACGATGTGCGTCGGCGGCGGCCAAGGCATGGCCATGATCGTCCAACGCTTGAGCTGAACCCGTTCACCGGCTCGCTGCGTTCCGCTTCGCCGCTCGCTGCCCCCAGGCAGCTCGGGCTCATCGGCCTTGCGAGACGGCGAACGGCCTTCAGCTCAAGGAGCCGATGCTTCGTCGGTGGCTGGCAGTCGTTGCGACGCGGTCCCGGTCACGCCGTCTCGTCGTGCCTCGTGAGCGGCGCAACCGATCTCGGCTCATGGACCTGATGCTTCCTCCGAGCGCGGCGGGCTCCGCAGCGCGGTTCGGGTTGTTGTCGCTGGCGGCGTTGCGGCTCGCCGCTCGCTGCCCGGCTCGCTGGTGACGTTCGGCTCTGGCGCCCGGTCTGTGGCGGGTGCAACGTGGGGGTGTACCCACCGGAAGGGAGGAGTCATGCGCGCACTGGTCGTCTACGAGTCGATGTTCGGCAACACCCACACCGTCGCCGACCGGGTGGCAGCAGGGCTCCGGACCGAGCTCGAGGTGACCGTGGTCCCGGCCACCGAGGCCACCCACGAGCTGGTCGATGCGCACGACTGCCTGATCGTCGGCGGACCCACGCACGCCCACGGACTCTCCAGCGCAAGGTCGCGGGAGACGGCCGCCGAGACCGCCGCCAAGGAGCCCGACCTCGAGCTCGAACCCGACGCCGAGGGCGCTGGTTTGCGCGACTGGTTCGACGGGCTCGGGTACGGGCGCAACCACCGTGCGGCGGCGTTCGACACGCGGGTCGACGCGCCCGCCGCGCTGACGGGGCGGGCCTCGAAGGGCATCAACCGTCGCCTCGTCAAGCACGGTTTCCAGCCGATCGTCGAGCCCGAGAGCTTCCTCGTCGACAAGCACAACCACCTGCTGCCCGCCGAGGACGACCGGGCCGAGGCCTGGGGCGCCGACCTGGCGCACGCACTGCTGGCCGTCATCCAGCACCGCTGAACCGGTCGG
>NZ_JASJCS010000173.1 GCF_030065885.1 Ilumatobacter sp.
CGATCGGCGGGACGTACGTCGTGCGCGCTGGCGCTGGCGGCGGCTCGGTGCCTCGCTGTTCGACGCGGTCGTCGATGCGCCGGTCGATTCGAGCGACGACGGGTCCGGCGAGCCGGCGGAGCACGCGCCGGATCACGCGTCGACCACGACGAACATCAGCTCGCATTCGGTGGCGACGTCGCCGCCGAGGAGGGCCCGGCCGACGCCGCGTCCGGCACGCGCCGACATCCGTGCCATCTCGCACTCGAGGACGAGCTCGTCGCCGGGCACGACCTGACGCCGGAAGCGCGCCTTGTCGAGGCCGCCGAACAGCGGCAGCTTGTCGGCGTACCGATCATCGCTCCGCACGGCGAGCGCACCGACCTGTGCGATCGCCTCGCACATCAGCACCCCCGGCAGGGTGGGGCGGCCCGGGAAGTGACCGGCGAAGAACCACTCGTCACCCGTCAGCCGCCACCTGCCGCGCGCCGAGACGCCCGGCTGGAGGTCGACGATCTCGTCGACGAACAGGAACGGCGGACGGTGGGGCAGCAACTCCTCTGGGCGCACGTGCGTCACTGTAGGCCACACCGGGTGAGATCGATCCGTGCACGCTCCGCGCCTGTGGTGCCACAACCACCGAAAGCATCGGAAATCCCTGATCACGGCGTGATTATCAAGAACTTGATCGATTGGTGACGATCTTGACCACCAAGAGTGCTAACGTCCCCACTGACCGCTTGTCCCAGGTCGGAAGGAGGCTCCCATGCACTACGTCCGCCCGTGCTGAAATCAGCAGTGTCTGTGAACGTTCCAACGCTCATCGTGCTCATGGACGCCTGCGTGCGTGCGCATGCCAGTGATCGTGGATCGTTCGAGGGTGGGTATCGATCCAGTAGTCCGATGGACCGTGCCGATCGGCAACCGCCCGCAGACGATCCAACATCACCGCTCTGATCCGAGCGGGCGGGTCGTCTGCGTGCCGCTTCCACACGACCATCGGTACACCGCAGGACTCACATTCCGCGACCCAGCAGACATCATCGTCCAACCACCGTGTCGTGAGCGGTGCAGCCTCGCAGAGTTCGCAGGTCGAGGACATCGAACCGAATGTAGGCCGGGCTTGCCCGGCTCAGTGGCATGAGAGGTTGCGGGAACGCAGGGGTCCTTCGGGGCCCCTGTGCCGCGTCCGGTGCCGGGTCCGCGGACGCCCGGGCACCGCGTCGACCTGCCGGGCGCGCCGCGGACCGAGGTGGCGTCGCTCAGCGATCGATCGAGGCGCGCACCTCGGCCACGTAGTCGCCGACCGAGTCCGGCCCGTCCTCCATCAACCGGCGGACCACCGACGCACCCTGGATCACCCCGTCGGCCACCCGTGTCGCCTCGAAGGCCTGCGCGGCGTCGGACACGCCGACCCCGACGAGGACGGGCGTGTCGGTGATCTGCTTCAGACGGCCGGCGAGCTCGGTGGCGGTCGCCGCGAGCGCGGACCGCTCCCCCGTCACGCCGAGCAGGCCCACCGAGTACACGAAGCCGCGAGCGCGTTCGATGATCCGGGGAAGCCGCTCGTCGGGCGCGGTCGGCGCCGCGAGCATGATGGTCTCCACGCCGGCCACATCGGCCGCCGCGCACCACGGCTCGCACTCCTCGAGCGGGAGGTCGGGCAGGATGGCCGCGCAGATGCCGGCCGCGACGAGGTTCTCGGCGAACCGCTTTGGGCCCGGGTGGTGCACGAGGTTGTAGTACGTCATCACGGCGAGCGGGATCTCGACGTCGAGGTGTGGCACCTCGTCGAGGATCGACGCCGGCGTGACACCCTCGTCGAGCGCTGCCTGCGACGCCTGCTGGATCACCGGCCCGTCCATCACCGGGTCGGAGAACGGGATGCCGATCTCGACGGCGTCGGCCCCGTTCGCCGCGGCGGCCCTGATCGCGGCCTGCCAACCCGGATAGCCGCCCGTGATGTACGGCACGAGCAGCTTGCGACCCGCGTCGCGCTTGGCCCGCAGGGAGCGCTCGAGCTGACCGGTCACAGCTCGCCCTCGAGGATGTCCATCATCTGGGCGACATCCTTGTCGCCGCGTCCCGACAGGTTCATCAGCACCGTCTGACCCTGGAGCTCGGCCGCCGAGCGGCTGATCCAGGCGATGGCGTGCGCGCATTCGAGCGCCGGGATGATGCCCTCGCTCTCGGACAGCAGCTGGAAGGCGTCGATCACCTCGGCGTCGGTGACGTTCGGGTACTCCGCCCGCCCGATCGCCGCCAGGTGCGAGTGTTCGGGGCCGACGCCCGGGTAGTCGAGGCCGGCCGAGATCGACACGGCCTCCTCCACCTGGCCGACCTCGTCCTGGAGCAGGTTGCTACGCATGCCGTGCACGACGCCGGGCGAACCGCGCCCGATGGCGGCTCCTCCGGCCGGCTCGACGCCGACCAGCCGGGTCCCCGGCTCGTCGACGAACCCGGTGAAGATGCCCATCGCATTGGAGCCGCCGCCCACGCAGGCGACGACGACGTCGGGCGGGCCGCCGAGCAGCTCGGCGCACTGCGCTCGGGCCTCGTCGCCGATGATGCTCTGGAACTGGCGGACCATGTACGGGTACGGATGCGGCCCGACCACCGAACCGAGACAGAAGTGGGTGTCGGCGACGTTGGCGACCCAGTGCCGCATCGCCTCGTTGACCGCGTCCTTGAGCGTGCGGCTGCCGCTCTCGACGCTCTCGACCTCGGCCCCGAGCAGCTTCATCCGGAAGACGTTGAGCGCCTGACGCTCGACGTCGACGGCGCCCATGTACACCTTGCACTCGAGACCCATCAGCGCGGCGGCCGTCGCGCTGGCCACGCCGTGCTGACCGGCACCGGTGTCGGCGACGATGCGCTGCTTGCCCATCCGCTTGGCGAGCAGCGTCTGTCCGATCACGTTGTTGATCTTGTGCGAACCGGTGTGGTTGAGGTCCTCGCGCTTGAGGATCAGCCTGATGCCCAGACGCTCGCCGAGGTTGTGGCACTCGGTCAGGATCGACGGGCGGCCGGAGTACTGCTCGTGGACGCGCGTCAGATCGGCACGGAAACCGGGGTCGCGCCACGCGTCCTCGAAGGCCGCCTCGAGCTCGAGGCAGGCCGGCACGAGGGTCTCGGGCACGAACCGTCCTCCGAAGTCGCCGAAGCGCCCGGTGTCGTCGGGAGGCGCGGTCAGGGGGGTCGGGGCATCGTCGGTCGTCGTCATGGCGTCTCGATCAGGTTGTCGGGGGGCGTGTCACTCGTCGGCCCAGTCGTACGGCAACTCGTCGTCGCCGAGATACGGGCTGGGAGCCGCGGCACGGGCGTTGGCGATGAATCTTCGCACCTTGGTCGGGTCTTTGCGTCCTGGAGAGGCCTCCACGCCCGATGCGACGTCGACCCCCCACGGCTCGGCGACGGCGATCGCGTCGGCGACGTTGTCGGGGTCGAGGCCACCGGCGAGGATCAGGCGCAGTGCGTCGGGGACCTCGGCGGCGAGCGTCCAGTCGAACACCTTGCCCGATCCGGGTTGCGGCGCGTCGATCAACACCATGTCGGTGCCGTAGGTGTCGGCGACCGCGAGGTCGGGCGACGTCGACGGGAACGCCTTGATGACGTATCGCACGCTCGCCGCGACCTCGGCGGTCTGGGCCGGCGTCTCGCGGCCGTGCAGCTGCACGGCCTTGACGCCGCTCTTGTTGGCGATCTCGATCACCCGTGCCGGGATCTCGTCGCTGAACACGCCGACGGTGAGCACCTCGGGCGGCAGGCGGCGGGTGATGTCGTACACCTGCTGGGGGGCGACCTGCCGGGGCGAGGGAGCGAAGATGAAGCCGACCGCGTCGGCGCCCATCGCAACCGCGAAGAGCGCGTCGTCCTCGTTGGTGATGCCGCAGATCTTCACGAACATGCTGGTGGAACGGTACCCGGCTCGCCGGCCGAAGACCGCGACCGATTTGGGAGATCCAGCGAGGGCGCAGTCACGACGGCGGGGCGGGCAACCCGACCCCCGACGCCCTACTCGAACGAGCCGATCAGCTCGGCGATCGTCGCGGCCGGATCGGCCGCCGTCACGAGGGTCTCGCCGACGAGCACGGCGTCGTACCCGGCCTGCCGGAGCGCTCTGGCGTCCGCAGCGTCGCGAACGCCCGACTCGGCGACCTTGACCACGCCGTCGGGGATCACACCGGCCATCCGGACCGCGCGATCGTGATCGACCTCGAACGTGACGAGGTCGCGCTGGTTGACGCCGACCAGGTCCGCGTTCGCCCTCAGCGCGACGTCGAGCTCGTCTTCGTCGTGGACCTCGACGAGCACGTCGAGGCCGACCTCGCCCGCCAGCGCATGGAGCTCGACGAGCTCGGTGGGATCGAGCGCGGCGGCGATCAGCAGCACGCAGTCGGCACCCATGAGCCGGGCGTCGACGACGTCGTGTGCCGACACGGTGAAGTCCTTGCGCAGCACGGGGAGGTCACACGCGGTGCGGGCCGCCCGCAGGTCGGCAGGCGAGCCACCGAAGAACTCGTGGTCGGTCAGCACCGACAGGCACGCTGCACCACCCCGCTCGTACGTGGCCGCCAACGCGGCCGGGTCGAGCCCGGCGTCGAGGTCGCCCTTCGACGGTGAGCGCCGCTTGATCTCGCTGATGACCGCGAGTGCGTCCTGGGCTCGCAGCGCAGCGGTGAAGCCGCGCGCTGGCGGCATCGACTGCGCCTGTTCGACCAGGGGCGCGATCGGCCTGTCGTCGCCGGCGGCTACCACGCGGTGCCGCTCGAGGATCCGATCGAGGTACGTCGCCATCGCCGTCGGTCAGAACCCGAGCCGCTCGGTGATCGCCGGCAGCACCTCGGGGATCGGCACGCGGATCTGGTCCATCGTGTCGCGATCACGGATCGTCACCGCATGGTCGTCGAGCGAGTCGAAGTCGATCGTGACGCAGAGCGGCGTGCCGATCTCGTCCTGACGCCGGTATCGACGGCCGATCGCCTGCGTCTCGTCGTAGTCGACCATGTACCGGTCGCTGATCATCGTCCTGACCTCGTGTGCCAGCGGCGTGAGCGTGTCCTTCTTCGAGAGGGGCAGCACGGCGACCTGGTACGGCGCGAGGCGCGGGTGGAGGCGGAGCACGGTGCGGGTGTCGTCGTTGACCTCCTCCTCGTCGTAGGCGGCGAGCAGGAACGCCGCCATCGCCCGGGTCGCCCCGGCCGCCGGCTCGATGACGTGCGGGATGTAGCGGTCGTTCGTCTGCGGGTCGAAGTAGTCGAGCTTTTCGCCCGAGTGCGAGGCGTGCTGCCTGAGGTCGTAGTCGGTGCGGTTGGCGATGCCCTCGAGCTCGTCCCACCCCCAGGGGAAGAGGAACTCGACGTCGGCCGTTCCCGCCGAGTAGTGCGAGAGCTCGTCGTCGTCGTGGGCGCGGATCCGCAGCATGTCGCTCGGGATCCCGAGCCGGTGGTACCAGTCGAGGCGCTCGTTGCACCAGTAGGCGTACCAGCGCTCGCTCTCGTGCGGCGGCACGAAGAACTCGAGCTCCATCTGCTCGAACTCACGGGTGCGGAAGATCCAGTTCTGCGGCGTGATCTCGTTGCGGAAGCTCTTGCCGACCTGCGCGATGCCGAACGGCGGCTTCTTGCGAGACGTCTGCAGGACGAGCCCGAAGTTCGTGAACATGCCCTGCGCCGTCTCGGGACGCAGGAACGCGTCGGCACCGGTGCCCTCCACCGGGCCCGCCTGGGTCTTGAACATCAGGTTGAACTGCCGGGCCTCGGTGAACGTGCCGGTCTCACCGCAGCTCGGGCACGTCGTCGGGTCGTCGAGCTTGTCTTCGCGGAAGCGGTTCTTGCAGTTGGTGCAGTCGACGAGCGGATCGGTGAAATTGGCGAGGTGGCCGGACGCCTCCCACACCTGGGGCGGCCCGAGCACGGCGGCATCGATCAGCAAGACGTCGTCGCGCTGCTGCACGATCGCCCGCAGCCAGGCCTCCTTGACGTTGCGGAGCAGCAGCGACCCGAGCGGCCCGTAGTCGTACGTGGACCGGAAGCCGCCGTAGATCTCGGCGGACTGGTACACGAACCCGCGTCGCTTGCACAGGTTGACGATCTGATCGAGGTCGGTTGCGGGCATAGTGCGGACAGGCTAGGGCCACCGCCACGGAGAACGCTCCAGCCGAGCCTCGTGGCTGCACGGTGACGTCGCCGGCGCAATCGGAGGTCTGAGCGGAGTTTCCCGCGGATTTCTGCGAGATTCCGGCCGATACGTCATCAGGACGGGCATGAGGATCACCCGCACCGCTGCCATCACCACCCTCGCTGCACTGACCGTCGGCGCCTGCTCGGTCACCGAGGCGGCCACCGCGCCTGCGTCGTCGCCCGCCCCGGTCGGCGTGAGCGCGTCGTCGACGATGCCGGCGGCGACCGAGGCGAGCGCGGAGGTCACCGGCGGGGCGCCGGTTCCGAGCGACGCGCGACGTGCCACGACCCCGGCGACGGTGCCGGCGACCATCGAACCGGCAGTCAGCGACTCGAAGACCGACGGAGCACCGGTCGCCGCGCGGCCCGGCGAGGAGCCGCCGCCGGATCCGCCGGTCCTGACCACGCCATCGGCCGACGACCCGACGCCGGCGGTGCCGGGCACGCCGCCGACGCG
>NZ_JASJCS010000174.1 GCF_030065885.1 Ilumatobacter sp.
CGATCCACGGTCACGCACGAGCCGACCCCTTCCCGTCGCGGCTTCGGGCAGCCGGTGCTGCGATCGGCCCTACTCGGGCGCACCCGACACGCTACCGACGAGACCGCGTGCTTCGACGAGGACGGCAGGACAGACGGGCGAGAGATCGGCGAGATCGGCGAGGTGGATGACTGCCACGGAATCGAGGCGACGAGCGCACGACGCGCCGCCGACCGCGTGCTCAGACCGAGGCGGGCGAGCGCCGAAGCGTCGGGGCCGCAGACGCCGCTGCGGCGGCGAGCGCGGTCGGTCGCCGCCCGATCAGGGCGCGTTCGCAGCCGGGGCGGGCCAGCGCCGAGCGATGCGCGGCGAGCCCGATCAGGAGTCGTCGGCGATGATCGGTGCGACCGAGGCGACGGTCTGGCCGTCGTCGAGGTTCATGATCCGGACGCCGGTCGCGTCACGACCCTGCGACGAGATCTCCCGGACGTCCATGCGGATCGTGACGCCACCCGAGGAGACGGCGACGATCTCGTCGTCGAGACCGACCATGAACGCCGCGACGACCTCACCCTTCTTGCCGGTGAGCTTCATGCCTCGGACGCCCTGGCCGCCGCGACCCTGACGGTTGAACTTGTCGAGCTGGGTGCGCTTGCCGTAGCCGGCCTCGGTCATGATCAGGATCGCAGTGTCGTCGCGGGCGACATCGCACGAGACCACGGCGTCGTCGTCGCTCTTCAGCTTCATGCCGCGCACGCCGCCTGCGCCACGACCCATCGATCGCACGTCGTCTTCGTTGAAGCGGATCGTCATGCCGCCCTTGCTGACCATGAAGATGTCGTCGTCGCCGGTGGTCTCGATGACCTTGACGAGCTCGTCGCCGTCCTTCAGGTTGATGGCGATGATGCCGTCGCGACGGCTCGAGTCGTAGGCGTCGAACGTGGTCTTCTTGACCGTGCCCTTGCGGGTGGCGAAGAAGAGGTAGCGGTCGCCGGCGAACTCGCGGGTGTCGATGATGGCCTGGATCTGCTCGTCGGGCTGCAGCGGCAGCAGGTTGACGATCGGCATGCCCTTCGCCGTGCGCTCACGCTCGGGGATGTCGAGCGCCCGCAACCGGTACACCTTGCCCCGGTTCGAGAAGAACAGCAGGTGGGCGTGCGCGGTGGTGAAGATCACGTGGCGCACGATGTCGTCGGCCTTCAGCTTGCCGCCGCTGACACCACGACCACCGCGACCCTGCGACTTGAACGCGCTCGCCGTGACCGACTTGACGTACTGCGCCTCGGTCATGACGATGACGAGCTCTTTGTCGTCGACCAGGTCCTCGATCGACATCTCGCCGTCGTCGTAGGTGATCTCGCAGACGCGGTCGGTCGCGAACTCCTCGCGGATCGCGAGCAGCTCGTCCTTGATGACGTTGCGCAGCAGCGCGTCGTCACCGAGGATCGCCTCGAGCTCGGTGATGGTGGTGCGCACGTCGTCGAGCTCGGACTCGAGGTCGATCCGTGACAGCCGCGTCAGCTGGCGGAGCTGCATGTCGAGGATGTCGACCGCCTGCGCCTCGCTGAACTCGTAGGGCTCGGCCATCAACCCGGCCTTCGCCGCGGCGGCGTCGTCGCTGGCCCGGATGAGGGCGATGATCTCGTCGATGACGTCGAGGGCCTTGATGCGGCCCTCGAGGATGTGCTCGCGCCGGCGGGCCTTGGCCAGCCGGTACTCGGACCGGCGGGTGACGACCTCGATCTGGTGCGCCACATAGCCCTCGAGCGCCGTCAGCAGGTTGAGCGTGCGCGGCACCCCGTCGACGAGCGCCACCATGTTGATCGAGAAGCTCGTCTGCAGCTGCGTCATCTTGAAGAGGTTGTTGAGCACGACGTTGGCGTTCGCGTCGCGCTTGAGCGTCACGACCAGGTTGGTCTTGCCGCCCGCCGACCCGTCGTTGACGTCGGCGATGCCCTCGAGGTCGCCGTTGGTGACGAGCTCCTCGATGCGGCCGGCGATCGACGAGACGCTCGTCTGGTACGGCAGCTCGGTGACGACGATCTCGAACCGACCGTTCTTGCCCTCTTCGATGGAGGCCTTGGCGCGCATCTTCACGCTGCCGCGGCCCGTGCGGTAGGCGTCGATGATGCCCGCCCGGCCGAGGATCTGCGCGCCGGTCGGGAAGTCGGGCCCCTTGACGTGCTCCATCAGGTCGTCGACCGACGTGCCGTCGGGGTCGTCGAGCAGGTGGACGGTTGCGTCGATGACCTCGCCGAGGTTGTGCGGCGGGATGTTGGTGGCCATGCCGACCGCGATGCCCTGGCTGCCGTTGACCAACAGGTTCGGGAACCGCGCCGGCAGCACCTCGGGCTGCTCGGTGGTGCCGTCGTAGTTCGGCACCATGTCGACGGTGTCCTCGTCGATGTCGGCGAGGAGCTGCATCGCCAGCGGATGCAGGCGGCACTCGGTGTAGCGCGAGGCGGCCGGACCGAAGTCGGGGCTGCCGTAGTTGCCGTGGAAGTCGATCAGCGGGTGGCGCAGCGAGAACGGCTGCGCCATGCGCACCAACGCGTCGTAGATCGCGCCGTCACCATGGGGGTGGAACCGGGCCATCGTGTCGCCGCTGACGCGGGCGCACTTGACGAACGGCCGGTCAGGACGGAAGCCCTGCGTCTCCATGTCCCAGATGATCCGGCGGTGGACCGGCTTGAGGCCGTCGCGCACGTCGGGCAGCGCCCGCGACATGATGACCGACATCGCGTAGTCGAGGAAGGAGTTCTCCATCTCCTCCTGCAGCGGAATCGGCTGGATGGGGTCGTCGCCGTCGGGCCCGTCGCCGTCGACGTCGATCGGGGGTGTGGGTGTGTCAGACATCACTCAGTTCCTGGTGGGTCGGCGTTTCAGGTTGTGTCAGACACAACCTGAAACGTTCTCGAAGGGACGGGGGTTCGGGCGACGGTTCACGTTGTGTCTGACACAACGTGAAACGTCAGAAGTCGAGGTTGCGGACATCGCGGGCGTTGGTGGTGATGAAGTTGCGGCGCGACTCGACGTCGTCGCCCATCAGCACGCTCATGATCGAGTCGGCCTCGGCGGCCTGTTCGACGGTGACCTGCAGCAAGGTGCGGGTCTCGGGATCCATCGTGGTGGACTTGAGCTCCTCCCAGTCCATCTCGCCGAGGCCCTTGAGCCGTGCGAACTCCTTCTTGTGGTTCGGGCGCTCCTCGAGGAACCGCACCTTGGCGATCTCGTCCTTCAGGTACACCTTCTCCTTGCCGAGCTCGGTGGAGTACAGCGGCGGCTGGGCGATGTAGACGTAGCCGGCCTCGACCATGTCGCGCATCTGGCGGAAGAAGAACGTCAGCAGCAGCGTGCGGATGTGGCTGCCGTCGACATCGGCATCACAGAGGGCGATGATCTTGTGGTAGCGGGCCTTGTCGACCTCGAACTCCTCGCCCACCCCGGCGCCGATCGCCGTGATCAGCGCCTGGATCTCGTTGTTCTTCATCATCTTGTCGATGCGGGCGCGCTCGACGTTGAGGATCTTGCCGCGGATCGGGAGGATCGCCTGCGTGCGGGGGTCGCGGGCGTCGAGCGCGGTGCCACCCGCCGAGTCGCCCTCGACGATGAACAGCTCGGACTCGTCGGCGTTCTTCGACGTGCAGTCCTTGAGCTTGTCGGGCATCCCCGCACCGGACAGCGCCGTCTTGCGGCGGATCGCGTTGCGGGCGTTCTTCGCTGCGACCCGTGCCTGCGCGGCGGCGAGGCCCTTCTTGACGACCTTGTTGGCCTCGGTGGGGTTCTCGGCCAGCCACTCGCCCATCCGCTCGTTGGTGGCCTTCTGCACGAACGACCGCATCGGCACGTTGCCGAGCTTGGCCTTGGTCTGGCCCTCGAACTGGGGCTCGCGCAGCTTCACGGAGATGATCGCGGTGAGACCCTCACGGATGTCCTCACCGGTCAGGTTGGGGTCCTTCTCCTTCAGGAGGTTCTTCTCACGCGCGTACTTGTTGACCGTCGAGGTCAGCGCGGTGCGGAAGCCCTCGACGTGCATGCCGCCCTCGATGGTGGAGATGCCGTTGGCGTAGCCGTGGATGCCCTCGTGGTAGCCGGTGTTCCACTGGATGGCGATGTCGAGCATCTGCCCGTCCTCGTCTTCGTCCTCGTAGTTGCAGACCTTCGAGAACAGCGGGTCCTTCGATGCGTTGAGGTGCTTCACGAAGTCGACCAGGCCGCCCTTGTACTGGTAGGTGACCTGCTGTTCCTTCTCGGGGCGCTCGTCGGTGAAGACGATCTCGAGGCCCTTGTTGAGGAACGCCATCGTCTGCAGCCGCTCGAGGACGGTGCGGGCGACGAACTCGGTGCCCTCGGCCTGGAAGATCGTCGGATCGGGCCAGAACGTGACGCTCGTGCCGGTCGTGCGGCCGCGCTTGGGCGTGTCGCCGACCGCCTTCAGCTTGCCCTGTGGCTTGCCGCCCTTGGCGTACTCCTGCATGTAGTGCTTGCCGCCGCGGTCGACCTCGATGATGAGCCGCTCGGAGAGGGCGTTGACGACGCTGACGCCGACGCCGTGGAGGCCACCGGACACCTTGTAGCCCTCGCCACCGAACTTGCCGCCGGCGTGCAGCACGGTGAGCACGACCTCGGCGGCGCTCTTGCCCTTGTGCTGGCCCGACTTGTACGGGTCGACCGGGATGCCGCGGCCGTTGTCGTCGACCCGGCACCCGCCGTCGGCGGTGAGCGTGATGTTGATGCGGTCGCAGTAGCCGGCCATCGCCTCGTCGACCGAGTTGTCGACGACCTCCCAGATCAGGTGGTGGAGGCCGGCGAGGCCGGTCGAGCCGATGTACATGCCGGGCCGCTTGCGGACGGGGTCGAGCCCCTCGAGGACCTGGATGTCCTTCGCGCCGTAGCTGGCGCCGGGTTTGGATTGAGTGTCAGCGGACACGCGTCACCTCGATGTGGTGGGTTCGGAGTAGTGGTGCGGAACCGGGGTATCGGAACGGGGTTCGATCAGTGCCGGAGTCTCGATCATCTGTTCGACTGAGCCCCAAATCGCACGAGTGTGATTGTACCAGCGGGCTGCCACAGAGTTGGGCTCATTCGGCGCTGATTTGCCCCGGGGGCGACGAAACCGAGTTGCTGCGCTGCCGACCAGCGCAGAATTCGCTCATCGCCACGTGGCCGGTGGGCTGCGAATCGCCCGCGAACCACTCTCCAACCACCCGCGGACGGCCCGGCACGGCCCTTCCGACGCCGCCGAACGCCTCGGCCATGCTATCGCAGCGGCACCTCACCAGGTGGATGACGGCACCGGTGGATCCCCGCCGAGCGCACGTCGCCGGCGCCGAGATCGTCGACGCAGGCCCGCCCGCCGACACGCGATCTCCGCTGCCGGCGAGTTCGTGCCGACCATCACCCGTGACGCCCGGTACGGTCGCGCCGTCAAGGCGCTGCCGCCGGTGGCCGATATCGCGGCAACGCCCCCGACGCGGACCCTGCACCATGCCCGACGCCCTGATCGACCTCCTCGACTCCAGCTGGTTCCGGGTCGGCGCATACGCCGCGCTGGCCGCACTGGCCGCCTGGGCGGGATGGCGTGAACGCCGTTGGCTCGCCACCCACGATGCCGGCTGGTGGCCGACGTACTGGTTCCTCAGTGCCGGCCTGCTCGTCGCGATGGGTGCGGCGCGCGCCTGGGGACTCGGCGAACGGGTCGGCCAGATCGGTCGCGAGCAGGCCGCCACGGATGGCTGGTACGAATCGCGGCGCGACCTGCAAGCGCTGACGGTGGGCGTCCTCGGTCTCATCGGTCTGGTCGCAGTGGTGGTCGCAATTTGGCGGCTGCCGCGTCGGCGACGCCGCTACCTGGTCCACGTGTTCGCGATGGCGGGCCTCATCGGGTTCGCAGCGGTGCGGATCGTGTCGCTGCATCAGATCGACACCGTGCTGTACCGGCGCGACGTCGGCGGTCTGCGCGTCGTCGCACTGGTCGAGCTCTGTCTGCTGGTCCTCACGGTGCTGGCGACGCTGATGGCGGCGCGGATCCGCGGGCCGCGCTCCCCCGCCGACGCATCGGCCGCCAGCGAGCCGCCGCTGCCGATGGGCGCCGCCGGCTCGGACGGGACGACCGGCGTCAGCCGGTGAGTCGGGTCTTGACCATCGCCGCGACGCGGGCACCGTCGGCGGCCGCCCCCGCCCGCTCGCGCACGGCCTTGATGACCTGACCCATCGCACGTCCGCCCTCCGCTCCCGACGCGGCTGCGGCGGCGATCCCCTCGTCGACGATCGCCCCGAGCTCGTCGTCGTCCATCGCCGCAGGCAGGTAGCGGCTGATGACCTCGAGCTCGGCGCGCTCCCGTGCGGCCGACGCGTCGCGACCGTTCTGCTCGTACACGTCGGCTGCCTCGGCGCGCTTCTTGGCCTCGGACTGGAGCACCGCGACCACCTGCTCGTCGGTGAGCTCGACCGCTTCGTCGCCGGCCACCTCGGCCGTGGTGATGGCCGCCCGCACCATGCGCAACGTCGAGGTCGTGATCTCGTCGCGCGCCTTCATCGCGGTGGTCAGATCGGCCTGGAGACGGCGCTTGACGGAATCTTGCTCGCTGGACATGTACCCATCATGGCGGAGTCGCTCAAGCACGACGACATGGGTACCGATGCACGTGACATGACCGACATCGCCGTCGACGATTCGACTCCCCCGAGCCTGCCCGACCCCCAGGCGATGCCCGCGCCCGCGCTCCCGGCGCCCGACATGGCGGCGCCCGCGGCGCCGGCCGCACCGGCCCCGGACGCCCCGGCCATGCCCGCACCGGCCCCGGCAGAGCCGGCGTTGCCGACCCTCTCCGTCGCGCCTGACGCACCC
>NZ_JASJCS010000040.1 GCF_030065885.1 Ilumatobacter sp.
CGACGTCGCTCGCGTCGAGGACCGCACCTACATCTGCTCGCGCTCGGAGGACGACGCCGGCCCGACGAACAACTGGATGGACCCGCGGGAGATGCGTGCGACCCTCCAGCCGCTGTTCGACGGGTGCATGGCGGGCCGCACGATGTACGTCATCCCGTTCAGCATGGGGCCACTCGGCTCCGACATCGCCCAGCTCGGCGTCGAGATCACCGACTCGGCGTACGTCGCCGTCAACATGAAGATCATGACCCGCATGGGGCGGGGCGCCATCGAGGTGCTCGGCACCGACGGCGAGTACGTCCCCTGCGTCCACACCGTCGGCGCACCACTCGCCGAGGGCGACGACGACGTCGCCTGGCCGTGCAACCCCGACGTCAAGTACATCGTCCACTACCCGGAGACCCGCGAGATCTGGTCGTACGGGTCGGGCTACGGCGGCAACGCACTGCTCGGCAAGAAGTGCCTCGCGCTCCGCATCGCGTCGACGATGGCGCGTGACGAGGGCTGGCTCGCCGAGCACATGCTGATCATGGGCGTCACCAACCCCGAGGGCGAGAAGACGTTCGTCGCGGCGGCGTTCCCCAGCGCCTGCGGCAAGACCAACTTCGCGATGCTCGTGCCACCGCAGGCGTTCTCCGACGAGGGCTGGAAGGTCACGACGGTCGGCGACGACATCGCCTGGATCAAGCCGGGCCCCGACGGGAAGCTCTACGCGATCAACCCCGAGGCGGGGTACTTCGGCGTGGCTCCCGGCACGTCGTACGCCACCAACCCGTCGGCGATGGAGTCGATCAAGGCGAACTCGATCTTCACGAACGTCGCGCTGACCGACGACGGCGACGTCTGGTGGGAGGGCATGGACGGCGACCCGCCCGCGCACGCGATCGACTGGCACGGCGACGACTGGACGCCCGATTCCGAGGCGAAGGCGTCGCACCCGAACGCCCGGTTCACGGCGCCGGCCGACCAGAACCCGGTCATCGACCCCGACTGGGACGACCCGCGGGGCGTGCCGATCAACGCCTTCGTCTTCGGCGGCCGCCGGTCGGGCACCATCCCGCTCGTCGTGCAGAGCTTCAACTGGGCGTACGGCGTGTACATGGCGGCCACGATGGGTTCCGAGACGACGGCGGCTGCGTTCGGCCAGCAGGGCGTCGTGCGACGCGACCCGTTCGCGATGCTGCCGTTCGCCGGCTACCACATGGGCAGCTACGTCAACCACTGGCTCTCGTTCGGCCGCAGCATCCAGAACCCGCCGCGGATCTTCGAGGTGAACTGGTTCCGCCGCGACGAGAACGGTGACTTCGTGTGGCCGGGCTTCGGCGAGAACATGCGCGTCCTGCAGTGGATCGTCGAGCGCTCGCGTGGCCGCGCGGTCGGGGTCGAGAGTCCGCTCGGCTGGATGCCCCGCTACCAGGATCTGAACTGGAAGGGCCTCGAGAACTTCTCGGAGGCGCAGTTCCTCGAGTGCATGTCGATCGATCGGTCGGACTGGAACGCCGAGCTGCTCGAGGTCGAGGAGCTCTTCATGCGGCTCCACACCCGGTTGCCGAACGAGATGCGCTGGACACGTGCGCTCACGGCCGGTGCGTTGTGGCGGTCACCCGAGCACTGGGAGATGAACCCCGACCCGACCTGACCGGCGCGACTCGATCGGCTCCCGCTACCGGGAGGCCGCTGCTTCCCACGATGCCTGCGGGACGGCGCCCGCGTGGTCCGGCGCGGCGGCCGGCGCCTGCCTGCGCGGGCCGACGTCGCGGTCGGTACCACCGTCGGCATCACCGTCGACACCAGGCGCGTCGAAGGCCTCGCGCAGCGACGACGCGACGAGCCACGCGGCGAGCGTCGCGATCGCGAGTGCCGTCGCCACCAGGACGACGGCGGCTCCGCGGCCGGCACCGGTACCGAGCACCGGGCCGAGGACCGGCTCCAGCGCGCCGCCGTCCCGCATCGAGGGGGTCGCGGCGCGAGCGATCACGACACCGGCGAGGACCGACCCGACCGGCTCGAGCGCCCGGCCGATGGCGGAGCGCAACCCGAAGACGCGGCCATGCATCCTGGACGGGGTGTGCTCGTGGAACAGCGTCGCCACGCCGGCCTGGACGACCGGCACGGCGACGACGGCGACGACCGCGCCGACCACCACGAGGGCGAACGATGGTCGCGACGCGGCCACGAGGCAGCCTGCGGCCAGCCCGCCGAGGGCGATCGCGAACGCGCGGATGGGGCGCGCCGGGACTCCCCTGCTCCCCAGCACCGCCGACGTCGCGATCATCGCCAGCCCGGCCGCCCCGAGCGGAACGCCGGCCCGAGCCACACCGCCGACCTCGGTGGCGATCGTGAGCAGGGCGATGTTGAAGAAGGCGAGGCAGAAGTTCACGACTGCCATCACCAGGAGCAACGTCGCGATCGGCCGGCCATCACCTCGGAGGTACGTCCACACCGCGCCCCAGCGCCCGGTGTCATCGCTGGCGGTGCCGTCGTCGACATCGACGAACCGCACGGCGATCACGGTACCGATCGCGATCGCGAACGTGATCACGTCGACGATGAGCACGGCCTCGACGCCCCACCACGCGATCAAGGGCGTCGCGACGACGGGACCGAGCACGATGCCGGCCGCCGGTCCGAGCTGAACGAGGCCGTTCGCACGGCCCAGCGCCTCGGGTGCGACCAGTGACGGAATCGCCGCCTGGCTGGCGGGGAACTGGAACGACGAGCCGAGGCCACCGACGAAGCCGGCGACCGCGAGGTGCCACACCTCGAGCGAGCCGGCGATCGCCAACGCGAGCGCGACGACCGACCCCGACGCTGCGATGGCGTCGCCGACGATCATGGTCGTGCGGCGCGGGATCCGGTCGACGAGTCCCATCAACGGCCCGGTCAACGCGAACGGAGCCGCGGTGAGGGCGCTCAGGAGCCCGAGCCACGCAGCATTCCCGGTCTCCACGAAGACGTGGACCGCAACACCGATCGCCGCGACGACGCTGCCGATCCCCGATGCGGTCTGGCCGATCCAGATGGTGATGAATCGGCCACCGAGCCGTGGACGGTCCCGCGCGACCGGCGTCACCGGCTGAGGCGGACGTCACGCCGATGCCAGCGGGACCGATCGGTGCCGGCGCGGCGTCGCACGTGTGGATGCTGCTCGAGGGCGAGGTAACGGGCGAGATCAGGGCTGTGGTGTCGGCTCATGGTCCTCATTCAAACAGATTGAACGAGATGATTCAAGTGGTTTGAATGATTGTTCAACGACGATGAACATAGACTGGCCCGATGCCGCCGGAAATCGACGACGCGGGTTGGACGCCGACGCCCGGGGCCGCTGAACCCCTCGACGAGTTCGAGATGCACGATCTGGAGCTCATCGCCGACGTCACGCACCCCGTGCGCGGGTCCATCGTGCGTCGGCTGCATCAGCCGCGCACCGTCGCCGAGCTGGCCGACCTGCTCGACGTGCCCGTGACCCGGCTCTACCATCACGTCAACCGGCTCGAGGAGCGGGGCCTGATCCGCGTCGTGGCCACCCGTCGGGTCGCCGCCGTCACCGAACGGCGCTACCAGGTGGTGGCACGGTCGTACCGGATCGCACCGGAGCTGTTCCACACCATGGACGACCGGGAGATGGCGATCGCGATGGGCTCGTTGTTCGACGTCGCCAAGCTCGGACTGCAGCGCGAGATCGAGGGTGGCGGCTACCGGAACGTCACCGCGCCCGAGGAGCACTCGTGCCTGTCGCTCGGCGAGATCAGCGTGTCACCAGCACGCCGCGCCGAGCTCCTGCGGCGCCTGACCGACATCGTGCGCGAGTTCGGGTCGGACACCGACGAGGACGCGCCGGACGCGACCCGCATGACACTGTTCGTCGCGGCCTACCCCGAGACGTTCTGACCGAGCCGGCGGCGGCCGCCCCGCGCCGACGATGGGAACCCGCGACGCACGCGCTCACTGCGACGGCGGCTTGGGCTCCTTGGGGAGGCCGAGGACTCGCTCGCCGACGATGTTGCGCTGGATCTGGCTGGTACCGCCCCAGATCGTCTCGGATCGCGAGAAGAAGAACGCCGACATCATCGAGCTGACCGGGTAGCCGGCGCGGCGCGTGTCGCGCCCGGCGCCCGGCCACGAGCCCGACTCGGGGCCGGTGTCGATCAGCATCGACTCGGCGCCCCAGACGTCGAGCGCCAGCTCCATCGCCGCCTTGTGCATCTCGGACCAGAACATCTTGTTGGTCGCCCCGAGCGCCGCAGTGCCCATGTCCTTCTTGCCCGTGACCGCCGAGGTGAGGTTGCGCAGACCGTTGATGCGGAGGATCTGGATCTTCGTGTAATACGCCGTCAGCCGCTGGCGGATCACGGGGTCGTCGATCGCCCCGTTCGCCTCGGCGGCGGCGCGCATCAGCCGGAACTCCTCCTCGAAGCGGCGGTAGCCGGTGGTCGCCGACTGGCCGCGCTCGAACGCCAGCGTCGAGTTGGCCACCTTCCAGCCGTTGTTGACGCCGCCGACCACGTTGTCCTTCGGGCACCGGGCGTTGTCGAAGAACACCTCGCAGAACTCGGCGGTGCCGTCGGGTTGGGTGATGCCGCGCACCTCGACACCGTCCTGCTTCATCGGGACGAGCAGGTACGAGATGCCGGCGTGCTTCTTCGCATCGGGGTCGGTCCGCGTGAGCAGGAAGCAGAAGTCGGCGTGGTGGCCCTGGGTGGTCCAGACCTTCTGTCCGTTGATCACCCACTCGTCGCCGTCGAGCACGGCGGTGGTCGTGAGGCTGGCCAGGTCGGAGCCCGAGTTCGGCTCGGAGAAGCCCTGACACCAGCTCGTCTGGCCCTTGAGGATCCCGGGGAGGAATTCCTGCTTCTGCTCCTCGGTGCCCCACTGCAGCAGCGTCGGGCCCACGAGGGTGTCGCCGAAGAAGTCGCCGCGCATCGGCGCCTTCGCCCGTGCGAACTCCTCGGCCAACGCGACGCCCTGCATCGTCGTCAGACCCTTGCCGCCGTACTCGGTGGGCCACGTCGCGCAGATCCAGCCGCCCTCGAACAGCTTCTGCGGCCAGTCGGCGTTGAACTGCTTGCGCTCGTCGTCAGACATCTCGAAGCCGTCGTCGAACCAGCCGGCGGGCAGGTTCTCCTCGAGCCAGGCCCGGATCTCGACGCGGAACTCCTCGGCCTCGGGGGGGTACGTCAGGTCCATGCCCACCATTGTGGACGAAGACTTGACCCGCGGGTCAAGTCGGGGGCGGGCGCAACGGGGCACCACCTCGCCGACGGCGATGAGGCGAGCGCGCCCCGCCGGCGCGCCCGCCTCGGTGCCGGACCGGCTTCGCCGGTCGGCGAAGCCCGACCAGTCAGTTGATCCGTTCGATGAGCCCCTGCGCCCCCGACCCCTCGACGAAGAGGCCGGCCGCACCCTTCACGCGCTCGTGGAACTCGGGGTTCGTCATCTGCCACTCGTGGCCGGCGTCGAGCTGCTCGGGCGTGTCGAACCCGGTCAGCCAGACGACATCGGCGAACCCGCCGTACGTGGCGGCGGCGAACATGTTCGGGGCATCGAGCTCGCTGTGACCGAACTCCTGCATCGCGACACCGAACTCGATCGCCTCGGCGTACTTGCCGTTGGCCATCGTCGCCTCCATCGTCACGACGTACTTCGACGGCGCCTCGGCCGGCGCACCCGAGATCACCGACGCCATCCGGTCCTCGGCGGTGCCCTCGTAGAGCTCGTTCATCGACATCACCATGTCCATGTAGGTGGCGTCGGCCATCATCTTCTCGTTGGCCTCGAACAGCTGCGCCTGGGAGTCGAGCCGAGCGCTCCACATGATCGTGCCGGCCGGGCGTCCGAACCGCACACTCCAGACGCTGATCTCGAGGCCCGTGATCTGGTTGACCTTGCCCGCGATCTCGACCGCACTTCCCATCGCTTCGAGCAGCTTGGAGGGATGGGCTCGGCGAGCCCGATTGAACAGGTACATGGGTGAATCTCCTTCGATGCCGGAGGCCGGTTGGACCGAGGGGCGATAACGACCTTGCACGTCTCACCCGATGTGGTCTATGACGTAGGTCACACAACGCCTCGAGGCGCGTGCGGCTCGGCACGAGGGGTTGGCCAGGAGGGGGCCATGGTCACGACGTCCACGCTCACCGTCGGCGGCTTCATCGCGGCCCGCGGCCGCCATGTCGAGTTCGCCGCAGGGCAGCCGCTCTTCTTCGAAGGCGACCGCTCCCACAGCGTGTACGCCTGCGTGGAGGGCAGGATCCGCGTGTTCGTGACGCTGCCGTCGGGGCGCGAGCTGATCATCGGGATGAAGGAGGCCGGCGAGGAGTTCGGCGAGCTGTCGGCGATCGACGAGCGGCCCCGGTCGGCCAGCGCGATCGCGATCGAGCGGAGCGTCGTGGCGCACCTGCCGGGCGAGCGGTTCCTCGACGACCTCCAGCACGAGCCGGACCTGGCAGTCGCGATGCTGCGAAGCCTCGCCGCGCAGCTCCGCCGGGCGAACGCCCGGCTCCGAGCCCGCAACGGCGACAGCGCGCTTGTGCGCACTGGACAACTCCTGATCGAGCTGTCGTCGCTCAAGCTGCGCCACGACCGGCAGGCAGCGCACATCGAGCTGCCGATCACCCAGGCGGACATCGCCGAATGGACCGGAGCGACCCGCGAGTCGACCGCGCGTGCGCTCGGCGAGCTCCGGCGCGACGGGGTGATCGACACCGGCCGCGGGCGGATCGTCGTCCGCGACGTGGCGGCCCTGGTCAGCCGGATCGAGTCGGCCTGACGGCGGCCGAGCGCACGACGTCAGGGCGCCGCGCCGGCGCGGCGACCTCGACGTTGGAGTCGCCGGCGACGGCGGTCGAGGCGGCGGCGCACCTTCGCGTAGGACGGCGGCGCCGCCCGCTGCAGCGGTCGACCGTCGACGAGCACCTCGTCGGTGCGGCCGAAGCGCACCGCCGTCGCACGATCCGTCGTGTCGAACGAACGGAACCGGATCTCGTCCCCGAGCTCGGCGGCAGCCCGGCGGGCGCGATCGTGCACCATGTTCGCGGCCGGGCACCAGCCGCTCAAGAACGCGGTCACGTCCACGGTGTCGGGGTCGCGTTCGGGCGGATCCTGCGGCACCAGCCATCGCGGCGCCGTCGCCTCGTCGCTGAACCGCTTCCAGACCAGCTCCCGTGCGCCGCGCCGATCGGCGGTGACGTAGCCGTGCTGCTTGAACCAGGCCGCCTTCATCCAGACCGGCGCGTGCAGGCCCCAGGCGACCATCCCGAGGGCGCCGTGATCGCGTGCGTCCGCCTCGGCGGCCTCGAGCAACCGGGCACCGATGCCGCCACCCTGGACGTTGCCGGCGCCCTTCCGATGACCGTGCACCCAGATGCACAGGATCATCGACAGGTCCTCGCCCTCGGCCGGCGAGTGCTCGATCGGGAGGTACTGGATCATCCCGACCGGCCGGTCGTCACCGGTCACCGCGACCTTGACCCGCAACCCGCGCTCTCGGTGCAGCTCGAACCATCGGCGTTTGAGCTCGAGGCCCTCCTCCATCTCGGGCGACCACTCCTCGAGGCAGACGAAGTAGGCGTGCTGGTGGCGGTCCGGCAGATCGATGATCTCGACGTCGGGCGCGCCAGAACGACGGCGCATCCTCATGGGTCGATCGTCGCGCCAGGCGGCCGATTCGTCCAGGGCACGACCCAGTACGTGCTCAGCCGGATTCACGTGCGGTGGGTGCGCAGCTTCTTCAGACCGGAAGGCCGAGGCGCTCGTACGCCGGAGCGAGCTGCTTGAGCTCGGGCATCACGCTGCCGGCGAAGAGGCGCAGGTTGCGTTCGGCCTCGGCGGCCGGCATGCCCGCGTACGAGCAGACCGCCATGTATGCGTCGCAGTACGTGTTGTCCTGGATGGTGACGACCTTGTCGTAGACCTGCTCGGGCGTGCCCCAGACCTGGATGCCGAGGAAGAACTCGGTCATCCGCTCGCGACCGCCCGGTTCGGTCAGGCGGTCGTACATCTGACCGTGGAATTCGTAGCCGGGCGTCTTCGAGAGATGGTCCCGGTCGAACTCGTAGTGCTTGACGACCGAGTCCCAGTAGCCCCCGATGTAGCGGCGGGCCAGCTCCTCGGCCCGATCGGCCGACTCGTCGACGAACGTCCATCCGGCGCAGTAGGGCGGCGGAGGCTCGGCACCGTTCGCGTCGCGGTAGACCGAGCGGTACTCGGCCAGCTCTTGGCGATGCACCTTCCACGGCTTCTGCGGGATGATCAGCAGCCCGACACCCATCTTCGCCATGATCGCCGCCGACTCCGGCGAGATCGCCGCCGCGTACGTGCGACCGCGGAACGTGCGGTGCGGTGCCGGACGTAGGTCGACCCGCGGCTGGCGGACGTAGTCACCGTCGTACTCGACGTGGCCCTGTTCGAGCCCGGTCAGGATCATCTCGGCGGCTTCCGCGAACCGGCTCCTCGCCTCGGGCATCTCGACGCGGAACCCGTCGAACTCGACCCGCCCCGTGCCGCGACCGATGCCGAAGATCACACGACCGCCCGACAGCGCGTCGAGCATCGACACCTGTTCGGCGACTCGCACGGGGTCGTGCCAGGGCAACACGCACACCATCGAGCCGAGCTGGATCCGCTCGGTGCAGCCCGCCATGTACGTCAAGAACTGCATCACGTCGGGGCACATCGTGTAGTCGGTGAAGTGGTGCTCGACGCTCCAGATCGAGTCGAAGCCGAGTGGCTCGGCGAGTCTCGCGAGGCGGAGGTCGTCGGCGTAGACCTCGTGATCGGGGCGCGCACGGTCAGGGTTCTGGAAGATGACCGAGAGGCCGACATGCATGGCGCCGATCGTACGAGACGCTTCACACGGCGTTCACAGCGGACGAACCTGCTCGTCACATCGACCGGCTTGGATTGCGGCATGGCACGGTCCGCTCCTGCGAACCCCGCACCGACCCCCCTTGCGGTGCGAGATCCTCACCCCCTCGAGCATCTGACGCCGCAGGAGCGGGCCGTGTACCACGTGCTGGCGGAGCACCGGGGCCGCGTCGTCGGGCGAGCCGAGCTCGCCCGACGCGCCGGCATCGCCGACCTCAGCCCGAGGCGCTGTGACTCGCTGATCGTCGGCATCCGCCGGCGCCTTGGCGCCGACAGCGTGCGCACCGTGCGCCGCCGCGGCTGGATGCTGAACTGAACCGAACGGGCTCCGCCGGCCGGCGAAGCCGGACCGGCGGCGACTCCCGAGCTCGCCGCCTCCGCACCGCTTCGGCGCTCACCCGCCCTAGCCATCCGACGCGGCCGGAACGGGCTCCGCCGCACCGCCTCGGCGCTCACCCACCTCAGCCATCCGACGCAGCCGGTCTCCCGGCATCACGGGGTGACCTGACGCCATCGGGTCACTGCGATCGACCGGCCGGTCCGCACCGTCACCCCTGATCTGGTGCCATCGCGTCGACGCGATCGACCGACCGGTCCGCGGCAGTCACGGGCGGCCCGGCAGCCGCACCAACTGGTCACACAGACGAAACATCGGCAAGACAGCCACGAAATGACGCCGTTCTACGGTCGCCCGCAGCCCGGCCGGCAACGAGGCCGCCAGGTCACCCCTACCCACATCCCCTACCACCACCACCGAGGAGGACGTCGTGCGCAAACGTGCGCTTCGAATCATCTCCGGCCTGGGCGGCGTCGCCGCGATCATCGCAGTGACCCCGTCGATCGGCTTCGCCCAGGACGGCCCCACCACGCAGGACTACTTGAACAACCTCTGGGTGTTCATCGCCGGCTGCCTGGTGTTCTTCATGCAGGCGGGCTTCGCACTCGTCGAGGCCGGGCTGACCCGCGCCAAGAACGTCGTCAACATCTTCGCCAAGAACATGGCCGACGCGATCATCGGCGTCACCGCGTTCTTCGCCACCGGCTACGCCCTCGCGTTCGGCGGCGACGGCTGGTTCGCCGGCACCGACGCCTTCTTCCTGGCGGGCGAGGACATGGCTGCGATCCCGGAGGGAGGGCTGAGCGTCGCCACGACGTTCTTCTTCCAGGCCGTGTTCGCAGCGACCGCCGTCACGATCGCCTCAGGGGCGATGGCCGAGCGGACGAAGTTCCCCGCCTACCTGATCTTCGCCGCGGTCATGTGCGCGTTCATCTACCCGGTCGTCGTGCACTGGACGTGGGGCGGCGGGCTCATCGCGGACATCGAGATCGGTGACGCGGTCTACTCCGACTTCGCCGGCTCGGGCATCGTCCACATGACCGGCGGCATCGCAGCACTGATGGGCGCCTGGTTCCTCGGGCCACGCCTCGGCAAGTACGACTCGAACGGCAAGCCACGGGCGATCCCCGGCCACAACATCCCGTTCGCGATCATCGGCGTGTTCATCCTCTGGCTCGGCTGGTTCGGCTTCAACCCCGGTTCCGAGCTGCTGGCCGACGAGTTCGTCATGACGGTTGCCGTGAACACGATGCTCGCCGCCGTCGCAGGCGGCCTCTTCTGCACCGTGACGATCTGGCTGGTGGCCGGCAAGCCCGACGTGGCGATGATCGGCAACGGCGTCCTGGCCGGGCTGGTGGCGATCACCGCACCGTGCGGCGCCGTCGACCCGTTCCCGGCGTTCATCATCGGCGGCATCGGCGGTGTCCTCGTGGTCTTCTCGGTGTTCTTCTTCGACCGCATGAAGATCGACGACCCGGTCGGTGCGATCTCGGTGCACGGGGTCGTCGGCGCCTGGGGCGTGCTGTCGATCGGCTTCTTCGCGAAGTACGACGATGCCTTCCTCGGTCGCGAGGATGCGGGACTGCTGTACGGCGGCGGCATCGACCAGCTGGTGGTCCAGGTCGTCATGCTCGTGATCATCGCCGCCTGGGTGGCGATCACGACCGGGATCCTGTTCTACGCGATCAAGTCGACGATCGGCCTCCGCGTCAGCGCCGAAGAGGAGAGCGAGGGCCTCGACGTGCTCGAGCACGGCCTCTCCGGCTACTCAGGCGACCTGGTCAACGTCGGCTGAGCAACGGCAACTGCAACGACACGACGCGACAGCATTCGAGAGGAAACAGACATGAAACTCATCACCGCCGTCGTCAAGCCGTTCAAGCTCGACGACGTGAAGGACGCACTCAAGGCCGCCGGCGTCGCCGGCATGACCGTCACCGAGGTCCGCGGCTTCGGCCGCCAGGGCGGCCACACCGAGACCTACCGCGGCGCGGAGTACAAGATCGACTTCGTGCCGAAGGTGGCGATCGACCTCGTGGTCGACGACGCCCAGGTCGACGCAGCCGTCGACGCGATCACCTCCGCGGCCGCCACCGGCAAGATCGGTGACGGCAAGGTCTGGGTGAGCGACGTCAGCCGGCTCGTCCGCATCCGCACCGGCGAGGAGGGCGCAGACGCGGTGTAACCGCACGCTGACGCCACGCCCTCACGGGCATCACCTCGCTCTTGCGGGGTAGGGGCAGTCCCGGGTCACAGCGATGTGGCCCGGGATTGTTTCGTCTCGGGGCGGTCAGCGTGGCCGAGCGCCGGGCTGGAGATGCGCACGGCGGGCCTTGCGGTTGCCGGCCTGAGGCCGGCCGCCACGCTCGGCGTTCGGGCCGCGCGTGTTGGAGCCACCACCCTTCGAGACGCGGCGGTCCGGGCCGCCCTGCTGCGGAGAACGGCCACGACCCGAGCGACGAGTTCGATCGTCGCGACCTCGTCCGCCGTCGCGGTCGCCTCCGCTCGAGGGTGTCCCGGAACCGGCCCGCCCGCCATCGGACGAACGGTTGCGGTGCGCTGCGGCGCCGCTCGAGCCCTGCCCCGTGCGCTGCCCCTCGATGCGGCGACGGCCGCTGCGCTTCGGACGGGTCGGCTCGTCGCGGCGAACGACGGGCGGCGCCAGCTCACGGTCACCCGCCAGCGCGCCTTCGGGCATGATCGTGGTGTCGGGGTCGGTGAACGGCACGTCGAGGCCGATCAGGCGCTGCATCTTGCGGAGCTCCTTCGCCTGACCGGGCTGCACCAGCGACACGACCAGACCGTCGGCGCCGGCGCGGGCAGTCCGTCCCGAGCGATGTACGTAGGCCTTGTGGTCCTCGGGTGGGTCGTAGTGGATGACCGAGGCGACCCCGTCGACGTGGATGCCCCGGGCCGCGACGTCGGTCGCCACGAGCGCATGGACCCGGCCCTTGCCGAAGTCGTCGAGGGCTCGGTTGCGCTGGCTCTGGCTGCGTCCACCGTGGATCGGCGCCGCCGCGAGGTCGAGCTTGCCGAGTTGCTTCGCCAGACGGTCGGCGCCGTGCCGGGTGCGGCAGAAGATGATCGAGGGCCAGGCAGCCTTGACCACCTCGGCCACGACGGGATTGCGTTCGAGGCGCTCGACCTTCCAGAACCGGTGATCGGCGGACCGGACGTCGGGCGTGCCCTCGCCGACCTCGTGCCGGACCGGATCACGCTGGTACTCGCGCGTCAGCTTGGCGACGTCGCCGTCGAGCGTGGCCGAGAAGAGCACGGTCTGCCGCTCGGGGGCGGTCCGGTCGAGCAGGCGCCGCACGGCGGGCAAGAACCCCATGTCCGCCATCCGGTCGGCCTCGTCGAGCACGACCTGCACGACGTCCGCGAGGTCGACGTCGCCTCGCTGGAGGAGGTCCTCGAGGCGGCCGGGGCACGCCACCAGGATGTCGACACCACGCCGCAGTGCCTTCAGCTGCGCCCCGTACCCGACGCCGCCGTAGACGGCGTCGACGCGGACACGGCCCGAGAACGAGCGGAGCTCGCTCGTGATCTGCTCGGCGAGCTCGCGGGTCGGTGCCAGGACGAGCGACGTCGGACGCCGAGGTTCGGATCGGGTGGTGTTGGCGACCAGCGGGACGCCGAACGCGAGCGTCTTGCCCGAGCCGGTCGGGGCGCGGCCGCACACGTCGCGGCCGGCGAGCCCGTCGGCGATGGTGGCGGCCTGGATGGCGAACGGCTCGGTGATGCCGCGACGCGCCAGCGCGTCGCAGATGAATTGGGGGACGCCCAGCTGGGCGAAGGTGACGGGGGTGGTCATGGCGTCGCTTTCCGGCCCGCGACGAGCGCGAGCAGATGAGGGGTTTCGGGGGTCTGGGTGGCTCACGATGACGCTCCGCGAGGAGGTGCGAACCAACGCCCGTCTGCGAACCCACCGGGTGGTCGTCACCCGGGCGGACCGCACCGTAACCGGACAACCGCGCGAATCCTCTGCGCCACGCGGCCCGGTCGGCTCGGTACGAGCTCCGGCGCCGGCTCAGAGCGTGGCGTAGAGGTCGACGGGGTTGCCGTCGGGATCGAACAGGGTGGCATAGCGCTGACCCCAGAACGCGTCGAACGGCTCGAGCTTGCTGGTGTAGCCGGCGGCGACGACCCGCTCGTGGGTGGCATCGACGTCGGCCGGCGACTCGCAACGGAACGCGAGACCGATCCGACGGCCGCCCGACGGCGGCTCCCACTCGCTGAACGACTCGATGACCGCGACCGAATCGAACATCAGCCGCACGCCGTCGCCGAGCGCGACCTCGACGTGCCCCTCGGCGTCGGCACCGGCCGGGATGTCGAGGCCGAGCAGCCGGTAGAAGGCAAGCGCGGCCGCCATGTCGTCGACCACGATCCCGAACGCATCAAGTGTTGCCATGGGCTCCAACGTACGTGGCGGGTGTCACACCGAATCACACGGTTCACACCGTCCGTTCACACTGCGGAAACAAACCGAACCTAGGTTCCCGGCCCGTATGGACTCCGGAAACATCGCTTGGGTACTGACCGCCGCCGCTCTCGTGGCCTTCATGACACCGGGTCTCGCGTTCTTCTACGCGGGCATGGTCCGCTCGAAGAACGTGCTCGGCATGCTGATACAGAACGTCTTCGCGATGGGCCTGATCAGCGTGCTCTGGGTGACGATCGGATTCTCGCTGGCGTTCGGCGGCGAGAGCAGCCTGATCGGCAACTTCGACTACGCCTTCGGCTACGACATCGCCGAAGCCGGACCGGACTTCATGGCGTTCTTCGCGTTCCAGATGATGTTCGCCGTGATCACGCCCGCACTCATCACGGGTGCCACCGCCGACCGCCTCAAGTTCGGGAGCTACGCGCTGTTCATCGCGGTCTGGTCGATCATCGTCTACTCCCCCGTCGCGCACTGGGTGTGGGGTGCGGGCGGCTGGCTGTTCGAGGGCAAGTGGTTCCTCAACGGTGAGGTGCAGGACTTCGCCGGCGGCGCCGCCATCCACATCAACGCCGGCATCGCCGCCCTCGTCCTGGTCGCCGTCGTGGGCGCTCGTCGCAGCCACGGCACCGAGCCGATGCCACCCCACAACCTGCCGTTCACCGTGCTCGGCACCGGCATCTTGTGGTTCGGCTGGTTCGGCTTCAACGCCGGCTCCGCGCTCGCCGCCGACGGCACCGCCGCCCAGGCACTCGTCAACACGCACCTCGCCGCCGCCGCGGGCATGCTCGGCTGGCTCGTCGTCGAGAAGATGAAGGCCGGTCACGCGACCGTGCTCGGTGCGTGCTCGGGTGCCGTCGCGGGCCTCGTCGCGATCACCCCGTGCGCCGGCTTCGTCGGCGACTACTCGCCGGTGCTGATCGGACTGATCGCAGGTGCCGGCTGCTACCTGGCGCTGCAGGTCAAGGAAGTCCTCCGCCTCGACGACAGCCTCGACGTGATCGCCGTCCACCTGGTGGGTGGCCTCATCGGCACGCTGCTCGTCGGCGTCTTCGGTGACAGCGAGGTCAACGGCCGCGACGGCCTCTTCTACGGCGGCGGCATCGACCTGCTCGTCGACCAGTTCATCGGCGCCGTCTCCGTGATCGTGTTCTCCGGCGTGGTCACCTACGTGATCGCCGTCGCCATCGACAGGACCGTCGGGATGCGCGTCGACCACGACGCCGAGCTCGAGGGGCTCGACCAGAGCCAGCACGCCGAGTCCGCGTATCAGGCATGATGGGCCCGCAACGACGTCGCACGACCGCGAGTCCGTCCCCTGCAAGACGGGTCCGCGTATCGGGCATGATGGACACGACAACGACGTCACAGCAGAGGGAGTCGATCTCATGAAGTTGGTCACCGCGGTCATCAAGCCGTTCAAGCTCGACGAGGTGAAGGACGCGCTGAAGGCGGCCGGCATCGCCGGCATGACCGTCACCGAGGTCCGCGGCTTCGGTCGTCAGGGCGGCCACACCGAGACGTACCGTGGCGCCGAGTACCAGATCGACTTCGTCCCGAAGGCCTCGCTCGACGTGGTCGTCGACGACGATCAGGCCGACCTCGTGGTCGACACGATCGCCCAGGCCGCGGCCACCGGCAAGATCGGCGACGGCAAGATCTGGATCACCGACGTCAGCCGCATCGTCCGGATCCGCACCGGCGAGGAGGGCGGCGACGCCGTCTGACGCCTGACGTCTGACGCCCGACGTCTGACGTCTGACGGCTGACGTCGCCCGGCGAGGCGCCGTCGCTCACCGGTCGACCGCCGGCTGCGCCGCGACCCGTCACTCCGACCGGTCACTTCCGAAGATTTCCTCCGAGCGCGCATCCACCGGGGGGATCCGCTCCGTAGCACCGAGTACCCACTCATCTACGGAGGTTCCCCCCAGCCATGCGTACCTACACCACCCGGGCCGCTGCCCTCACCGCCGCAGTCGCCCTCACACTCGCTGCGTGCGGTGACGACAGCAACGACGACGCTGCCGACGCCCCGGCTGCCGCCGACGAGGCCGGCTCCGAGGAGTCGACCGACGAGGCGAGCTCCGACGAGGCGTCCGAGCCCGGCACCATCGTCGACGTCGCCGTCGCGAACGGTTCGTTCACCACGCTCGTTGCGGCGGTCCAGGCCGCCGGCTTGGTCGACACCCTCTCGGGCGAGGGCCCGTTCACGGTGTTCGCACCGACCGACGACGCGTTCGCTGCTGCGCTCGAGGCGCTCGGCCTGACCGCCGAGGAGCTGCTCGCCGACACCGAGACCCTCACCTCGATCCTGACCTACCACGTGCTCGCCGGTGAGGTCGACGCCGCGACGGCGATCAGCCTCGACGGCCAGACGTCCGCCACGGTCAACGGTGCCGAGATCTCGATCAGCGTGGTCGACGGCAACGTGATGATCGACGACTCGACCGTCATCATCCCCGACGTCGCCGCCAGCAACGGCATCATCCATGCGATCGACGCCGTGCTCCTGCCGCCGGCCGACGACATGGCCGAGGAAGAGGCGACCGAGCAGACCGAGTCCGACATGGCCGAGGAAGAGGCGATGGCCGAGACCGGCACGATCGTCGACGTCGCCGTCGAGGCCGGTTCGTTCGAGACCCTCGTCGCAGCGGTCCAGGCCGCCGGCCTGGTCGACACGCTGTCCAGCGAGGGCCCGTTCACGGTCTTCGCCCCGACCGACGAGGCGTTCGCCACGGCGCTCGACTCGCTCGACCTGACCGCCGAGGAGCTCCTCGCCGACACCGACACGCTCACCTCGATCCTCACCTACCACGTGATCCCCGGCGCCGTGCCGGCCGCCGACGTCGTCACCCTCGACGGCCAGTCGGTCGAGACGGTCAACGGTGCAGAGGTCGCCATCTCGATCGACGGCGACACGGTCATGGTGAACGACAGCATCGTCAGCGCCGTTGACGTCGATGCCAGCAACGGCATCATCCACGTCATCGACACGGTCCTCCTTCCCTGACGGTCCTGTGGGGCGGGTACCGGCGCCCTTCTCGCCGGTACCCGCCCCGAACACGCTCATGAGCATCACCCTCACATCGCCGACACTGCGACGTAGCCTCGTACCGCGAGAGCGGTACGATTTCGGCGTGCCAGCGGCCACCACCACGATCGACCCGGCGTCACTCGACGCATCGTTCGCAGCCGGCCGCGTCGGCGTCCGCGAGGCATACGACGCCCACAGCAGCCTCGTGTACTCGCTGTGCCGAAGGGCGCTCGACGCCGAGGCCGCCAAGGACGTGACCCAAGAGGTGTTCGTGTCGGCGTGGCGAGGGCGCTCACAGTTCGACCCGAACCGCGGCAACCTCGCCGCCTGGCTGGTCGGCATCACCAAACGCCGCATCATCGACCACGTCCGCTCCGAACGCCGACATGCCGACCGGCGTGCCGACGAGGCAGCCGACACGCCGTCACACCATCCGAACGAGGCCAGCGTCGAGCGGGTCGCCGACAAGGCGCTCGTGGCAGACGCGTTGCGGATCCTGCCCGACCGAACCCGCGAGATCATCGAGCTCGCCTACATCCACGACCTGACCCACCACGACATCTCCGAGCGAACCGGGGTGCCGCTCGGCACCGTCAAGAGCGACATCCGCCGCGGCCTGCAGCGGATCCGCGATCACCTGGAGTACTCCCATGTCTGACACCACCGGACACGACGACCTGAGCCGCGTCGAAGCCCTGCTCAACGAGCTCGATGCGTCCGATCTCGAGCTGCTCGACCCGCCCGCCGACGTGTGGGCCGGCATCGAGGCCGAGCTCGGCGACGAGGCCGTCGCCACCCCCGCCGACATCGCACCGGTCGTGTCGCTCGCCGAGCGCCGCAACCGCTGGATGCGCCCCGTACTCGCCGTCGCTGCGGCCGCTGCGATCGTCGTGGTCGGCGCAGCTGTGGTCTTCACCGGCGACGACGCCGAGGTCCTCGCGGCCGCCGACCTCACCTACGACGCCGCAGCGTTCGACCCGCTCGGGGAAGGTGCCAGCGCCACGGCCGAGCTCGTCGAGGGCGACGACGGCTTCGAGATCGTGCTGACCGACTCGTCGCTGCCGTCCGACCTCGCCGAGAACGCCGACCTCGAGCTCTGGCTGATCGAGGCCGATGCCGACGGCAACCTCGTCGACGTCGCCTCGGTGGCGCTCGTCGAGGGCGCCGGCAGCTACGCCGTGCCGGCCTCGATCGACGTCGACACGCACCGCATCGTCGACATCAGCGTCGAACCCCGCGACGGCGACGACGCCCACTCCGGCCGCTCCATCCTCCGCGGCACCCTCGACGCCTGACCGCCTGCCGGTTCGAGCTCGATCTCCGGTCACTGCGCAGGCAAGCGGCCCGCCGCGCACGTCGATGCAGCGTGGCGGACGACCTCGTCAGTCGCTCGCCTGCTGAGCGTCCTGATCAGCCCGATCTGCCCGCCGGGCGCGATCCCGCTCCGCGAACGGCTCCTGGGTCCACTCCCAGTCGTCCTCCGTCGTGTCATCGGCTGCCACGTAGAGTTCGCGGAGGAGTTCGGGAATCTCGGAGTACGTCTCGATTCGGATCACCGAAACCCGATAGCGCCCGAGTACTGCGTCGGTGAGGCCGTCGGGAGGACCGCCCGCGGGGAGGATCGCGAAGTGCTCCGGCGAATGTGCGCAGTGGTCGAGGTCGGCTGTATCGCTGAGGAAGAGGTGGCGGCGGAGGTTTCGATCGGTCATCGCCGACCCGATGAAGAGACACGGCATCCGGCGCAGGACGTCCGCCATCACCGTGTTCCCGAAGCTGTCCGTGTCGTACGAGGCAACGTAGTAGTCCTCTTCCGCGATGAGCAGCGACGAGGCGTCATCGCTCGGGTGCACGATGCTGACGTAGCCGTGGCAGTGGAAGACGGGGATCTCGCCCGTCCGCCGCTTGGTCGAGGACCGTCCGATCGGCTGGAGCAGCCCCTTGAGGTACTTGCTGCCGAACGACGCCTCGACGAGGTTGTCGTAGTTCGTCGTCAAGACGGCACCGACGTGCCGGTTCGTCACGACCCGATCGGTCTCCGTCGACGGGCGAGCGTTCCTGGCGCCCGGCCTGGCGGCGCAGAAGCTGATGACAGCATCGAGGGTCCTGTTCTCGTCATACACCTCGGGGGCCAACATCTTGAGGGGCGTCGGCGTGCGCTCCTCGACCGGCAACGGCTGCTCGTCCTGCTTCTCGGCCCGCACCGCGACGTCGCGGTACAGAGCCTCCCGCACGAGCCGCTGGAAGTCGCCATCTGAAGCGATGCGCGAGCGGGCATACGTGAGGATCACGTCGGGCTGCGGCATCCGGCACGCCGGCACTCGGCCGTCGAGCAGACCTTGATGGTCCCGGTCCCGCGGGTCGAGAAGCCCCGATCTTCCGGCCGCCTCGAGAACTCGTGTGGCGAACGTCGCGTAGTCCGGCACACCCGACGCGATCGAGACCCCTGCGCCCAGCACGAGTCCGATCTCGGGGGCCGACCGGTAAGTCTCGATCAGACGTTGACGCGCGTCCATTCGTCCCGACCTCGGGTGTCCACGTCGAACACGAAGCTCTCACGCGCAATCGTAGAGCGCGCGGCGGCACATCGCCGTCGCCCACGACGTCGCCATCTGGCTGACCCGGCAAGCGATCACCGATGGCCATCGTGCCGTGGATCTGGTTTACGGTCTGACGCATGACAGTGACCGACGCTGCCGCCCCCACCAAGCAGGAACGCTGGACCGCCCAGTGGAAAGAGCTCTACCACGAGGTCATCACGACCGGGTTGTGCACCGGCTGCTCTGCGTGCGTCGTGACCTGCCCGCACGACGTGATCGGCTACGAGCACGAGGAGGGCAAGTACATCCCGTTCCACCTCGAGGAGGAGCTCGGACTCGACGACTGCGTCCACGGCTTCGGTTCGGGGGGCGGTTGCACGACCTGCACACGGGCGTGCCCGCGCTTCCGTGCGTGGGAGGTGTCGGCCGACATGCACCTGTTCGGCCGGGTCCGCGAGCCCGACGAGATGGCCGGCGTCTGGCGGCAGCTCTACCTCACTCGCGCCAGCGACGAGATGGTGCACAAGATGGGTCAGGACGGTGGCCTGGTCTCGGCGATGCTGATCTGGCTGCGCGAGCACGACTACATCGACGGCGCGCTCGTGTCGGGCGTCGAGGAGGACGACGCCTGGAAGGCGAAACCGGTCGTGGTCGAATCGAAGGAGGAGATCCTCGCCACCGCCGGGTCGCGCTACACGTACTGCGCCAACCCGCTCGCGCTGCCCGAGGCCAAGGAGCGTGGCATGGATCGGCTCGCGCTCGTCGGCATGGGCTGCCAGACCTCGTCACCGCCGACGATGTGGGACCGCAAGGCCGGCAAGGTCTCCAAGCCGTTCCTGTTCAACATCGGCCTGCTGTGCTCGAAGACGTTCGACGACGCGATCTTCAAGGAGCTCTTCGAGGACAAGTACGGCCTGAAGAAGCAGGACATGGTGAAGATGAACATCAAGGGCGTCTTCCAGATCTGGATGAAGGACGGCTCGTACCACGAGATCAACCTCAAGGAGTGCCACGCCTGGACCCGCGAGGGCTGCAAGCACTGCCCCGACTTCGCCGCCGAGCACGCCGACGTCTCGACCGGCGGCATCGGTGAGGACAACGACTGGACGCTCACCGTCGTGCGCACCGAGCTCGGTGAGGAGGTCATCAACCGCATGATCGCCGACGGCTCGATCATCTCGAAGCCGGCGCAGGAGGACGAGACCGCGATGCGGTTGCTGCGGCTGCTGTCGATCGTCAGCCGCCGCCGGTGGCCGAAGGACGCCGATCCGGCACCCGCGATCGGCGTGCCCCCGCCCAAGAAGAAGAAGGCGGCGGCTCCCCCGGCCGATGCCGCGCCCACAGCCGCCGACTGACCCGACGCCGGCAGACCGGCTGCCGGGCCGGCGATTCGATCGGTTCAGGCGGCGACCACGCCGGCGACGCCGATCAACACGACGCCGATGCCGAGCACCTGGCGCCGGCTGACGTCGTCGTGGAACACGACCCGACCGACTGCAACGGTGACCGCCGGGAACATCGACGCCGTCACCACGGCGGGGGTCGGGTCGGCCTGCACGCCGAGTAGGAAGAACACCGTCGACAACGCTGCGGCAGCGCCCGCCGCGAGGCCGACGAGGCGGACGCCGGTGAGCGGCGGCCTGCCCTGTGTGCGTGCGACGGCGACGACCATCAATGCACACGCCGCAACGCGCTGGGCGAGCGCCGGCCACGCACCGCTCTCCTCGGTGGCCTCCTGGATGATCGAGAGACCCACGCCGTAGCCGAGTCCCGACGTTGCACCCCAGATCAGCCCGACCGACAGGTTGCGGACCGGGCCGCCGCCGGCGGTGATCAACAGCAGCCCGCCGACCGCGACGACAGCACCACCGACGGCCCACGAAGACGCGTCGGCGCCCCGACCGACCGCATAGCCGAACGGGATGACCGCGCTGAGCACGGCGACCGTCGGCGCGATGATCGCCGACGAGGCTCGCGCCAGCCCGCCGAGATACCCGGCGAGGCCGACGCCCATGCCGACACCGGACACGAGCCCGATAGCGACGTCGCGACCGACGAAGTCACCGTCGACGACGAACAGGAGCATCGCCGACACGACGACGGCGACCGCCTGGATCACCATCGATGCGACGAGCGCACCGCGGCGCGCCACCACGCGACGACCGAACAGGTCACTGACGCCGATCGACAGCGCCGTCAGGATCCCGTACAGCGCCCCCATCAGGAGGGCAGGCTAATTACACGCGGCGAGGCTGGCTTCGAAGTCGGCCATGATGTTCTGCGCCTGTTCGTTGCCGCGAGCGGCCTTGTCGGCCACGTCGTCGAGGTCGACGAAGCCCTGCGCCTGCTCCTCGGTGAGCGTGAACCCGGTGACTTCGTCGCGCATGCACTCCTTGACCGACTCGTCGACGTCCAGCGACTCGATCACCTCGAGCGCCAGCTCCTCGGCGGGCGGCGAGGACGCGCCGCAGGCCGTCAGCGCACCGGCAGCGAGCACGGCGAGGAGAACGGCGCGGCGAGGTCGCTTCACAGCTCCGCGAGGCTAACGGCAGTTCGAGCCGATGCCGCCTGGCAGACTCGTGCCATGGCGAGCGATGGCCGGTTGAAGATCGGCCTGTTGCGCATGACCGAGCTGTCCGAGCCGGCACGTTCGGTCCACGGCGGCTACCTCGACGTGTTCCGGCTGTTCTTCCGCGACCACGACGTCGAGATCGTCGACGTCGCCGTCCATGACGGCGACACGCCTGCGTCGATCGACGACTGCGACGGCTGGGTGATCTCGGGCAGCCCCGACTCGGTGTACGACGGCAACGGGTGGATCGCGACGGGCGAGGACATCGTCCGGGCCGCAGTCGCCGCCGAACGGCCGCTCGTCGGCGTCTGCTTCGGACACCAGCTGATCGCGCAGGCTCTGGGCGGGCGTGTCGAGCCGGCCGAGGTCGGCTGGGGGGTCGGCGCCCACCGCTACGAGACGGTACGCCCGCTCGGCACCGTGAACGGCACGACCACGGTGCTCGCCGCTCACCAGGATCAGGTCGTCGTGCCGCCGCCCGACGCCGAGATCTGGAGCCGCTCCGAGTTCTGTCCGTATGCCGGCTTCCTCATCGGCGAGCGGACACTCACGATCCAGGGGCATCCCGAGTTCACGCCGCCGCTGGTCGACGCGCTGTACCGGAGCCGTCGCGATCTGATCGGCCACGACACGGTCGAGCGGGCGCTGACCACCCTGTCGGAGCCGCTGTCGAGCGGTGAGATCGCCGACGCGATGGTCGGGATCATCCGCGGCTGAGCTCGACCGCGCGGCTGAACACGTCGTCGAGCATCTGCTCGGTCAACCGGCCGGTGAACGTGTTCTGCTGGCTGGGGTGGAACGAGCAGAGCAACGTCGGGCCGTCCGGCAGCGCGACCTCGAGACCGTGACCGAACTTCGGGCGGGGCCGCACGCCGAAGTGGCGACACGCGGCGTCGTAGCCGAACCCCCCGAGGCAGACGACGACTCGTGCGTCGGCCAGCAGTTCGAACTCGCGCCGGAGGAACGGTGCGCAGGCATCGCGCTCCGACGGCAGCGGCTTGTTCGCCGGCGGCGCGCACTTGACGGCGGCGGTGACCCAGGCGCCGACCAGCCGCAGGCCGTCGTCGGCCGACACCGATGTCGCCTGGTTGGCCAAGCCGGCGCGGTGCATGGCGCGGAAGAGCCAGTCGCCGCTGCGATCGCCGGTGAACACCCGGCCCGTGCGATTGGCGCCGTGGGCCGCGGGTGCGAGGCCGAGCACGACGATGCGCGACTCGGGATCGCCGAACCCCGGGATCGGCCGCCCCCAGTACGTCTCGTCACGGAACGCGGCCCGCTTCTCGTCCGCGACGCGCTCGCGCCACGCGACCAACCTCGGGCACTGACGGCAGGACACCACGGCCGCTTCGAGTTCGCCGAGGTCGGCATGACGACTCACGGGGATCGACAGTAGGTTGAGACGCACGATGGCCCGAAAGACGACCGCCACTCCGGCGAAGAAGGCAGCAGCGCCGAAGCACCAGAAGCCGACCACGGTGCTGCTGGTCCGCCACGGCACGACCCCCACCACCGGCAAGGTGCTGCCAGGACGCGCCCCCGGCCTGCACCTCGCCGACGACGGCGTCCAGCAGGCCGAGCGCGCCGCCGAACGCATCGCCGAGGTCGCGAAGGTCGACGCTGTCTACTGCTCGCCGCTCGAGCGGGCCAAGGAGACGGCGGCGCCGATCGGCAAGGCGGTCGGGATGCGCCCGAAGGTCGACCGCGGCCTGCTCGAATGCGACTTCGGCGACTGGACCGGCGCCGAGCTCAAGAAGCTCATGAAGCTCCCCGAGTGGCGGACGGTCCAGAAGGCACCGTCGACGTTCCGCTTCCCGAACGGCGAGAGCTTCACCGAGATGCAGGTCCGCATCGTGACCGCCCTCGACCGCCTGAGGGCGCAGCACCCCGGCGGCACGATCGTGTGCGTCAGCCACGCCGACCCGATCAAGGCAGCGATGGCCCATGCGCTCGGCACCCACATCGACCTGTTCCAGCGCATCGTGATCTCGACGTGTTCGATCAGCGGCATCGCCTGGTCGACCGACGGTCCGATCGCGCTCACGGTCAACTCGACCGGCGGCTCGCTGCGCGACCTCACGCCGTCATGAGCGCGTTCTACGAGTTCGAGGAGGTCGACACCTTCACGACCGGGGCCATCGGCGAGCCGGGCGCGCGCGTCTTCTACCTGCAGGCGCGCGCCGGCAAGCAGCGCGTCGCCGTCAAGTGCGAGAAGCAGCAGGTGTCGGCCATCGTGCAGTACCTCCAGCGCGTGCTCAACGACCTCCCACCCCCCGAAGATCGCCCCATCGACGCGGCGCTCGAGCTGGCGGGTCCGGTCGAGCAGGTGTTCGTCCTCGGGCCGATCGGGCTCGGCTACGACCGGAGCTCCGACCGGCTGATCGTCCAGCTCGAGGAGATCGGCGCCTACGACGACGAGGGCAACGAGCTCGAGGGTGGCGACGGCCACATCCGGCTCTACGTCACCAGAGGCCAGGCGGCCTCGTTCTGCGAGCACGCCGAGCGCGTGGTCGCCGCCGGGCGGCCCGATTGCCAGTGGTGCGCCCGCCCGATCGATCCGGATGGACACGCGTGCCCACGGATGAACTGAACGTGCTCGCGAGCGAGGCGATCCCCGACCCGGTCGCGTTCCTGATGCACGCCGAGCCCGAGCTCGAGGGCCGCATGCCGTGGAGCTCGAACGCCACGTTCCTGGCCACGATGCGCTGCGGCAGCGGCTCCGACCAGGTCGAGCAACGTGCGATCTACAAGCCGGTCCGTGGCGAACGCCCGTTGTGGGACTTCGAACCCGGCCTCCACAAGCGAGAGCGGGCGGCGTACCTGCTCAGCGAGCACCTCGGCGTCGGGGTCGTGCCGCCGACCGTCATCCGCGACGGCCCGCTCGGCGAGGGCTCGTTCCAGTGGTTCGTCGATGCCGACCACTCCGAGCACTACTTCACCATCTTCGAGCAGTTCGAGCACCTGCACGACGACCTCCGCCACATCGCGGTGCTCGACGTGCTGGCCAACAACACCGACCGCAAGTCGGGCCACTGCCTCCTCGCTCACGACCGCGTGTGGGCGATCGACAACGGGCTGTGCTTCAGCGCACCGTTCAAGCTCCGCACGGTCATCTGGGAGTTCGGCGGCGAGCCGATCGACGACGCCCTGCTCGGCCGCGTCGCGCCGTTCGTCGAGCGGATCCCCGTCGACATCGCGGCGCTGCTCGACGACGACGAGATCGCCGCGATGCAGCACCGGGCGACGAAGCTCGTGACCGAGCGGGTGTACCCCGACGACGAGAGCGGGCACCGCTACCCCTGGCCGCTGGTGTGACCCGCCGGGGCGACGACGACCGAGCGGGCCGCGACGACGCGCTCGACGGCCTGATCCATGCCGTCGACCTCGACGGGCTGGTCAGGACGATCGACGACCGGTGCGCCGATCACGACTGGGCCGGGCTGCTCCGGCTGCGTGACCGCTGCCTCGCGGCGACCCGTGAGAGCGGACGGCAGCTGTGGCCTGCTGCGACGCTGGCCGAGTACCGGCTCGCACTGCTCGCCCCGCCCGAGTGGGCGGCATCGGTGCTCGACGGCGAGGCAGGCCGCTTCACGATCGGGCCGCTGTCCGAGGTCGTGGCCGTCCACCACACGTGGCACGACCTCCAGCCCCATCTACCGCGCGTGCCGGTCGCGACCTTCGTGGCGCACGAGCGAGCGATCCGCGGCGAGTCGATCGCTCCGGAGACTCTGGCCGACCTGCCGCCCGTCATCGACATCCCCGCAGCCGTGCAGCCGTGGGAGCCGGCCTACCCGGTGTCGACCTATCGCGACGTCGGTGCCGAGCACCCCGAGCCGGCACTGGCCGGACATCTCGAGCACGTCACCGTCGCCGAGGTGGGCGCCCTCGTCGAGGACGACGCGACCGAGCTCGCCGTCCGCTCGCTGCTCGACGCCTGGACCACGACGTCGACCGGGCACGCCGAGGTGGTCTGCGTCGAGGGCGACGCGCTCGGGGCGCTCGGGGCGCTCGGCGTGCGGTCGGCGCGCATGATCGAGATCCCTACCGGCGAGGCGCTGGCCCGCATCGCGTGGGCGGGTGCCAGCGGGGGCGCCCACGGACGGCGACGCGGCATGGCGATCGGGCGGTTCTCGATGTGGTGGCTGCTCGGCGCCCTCGGTCACCTCCACGACCACTGGCCGCCGACGAACACCGACATGACCATGTTGCTCGAGGATCTGCGCTGGTACCGCTGGGACGCTCACGAACCGCCCGGGGGCTGGCGACTCCAGCTGGCCGTCGACGACGCCGACGAGGGTCTTGCTTGGGCGATCAACGCGTCCGATCACGCCTGATCGGCGGCGGCGATCGAGGCGAGTTGCCGCCAGATCGCCGCCAGGATCAGGGCCGAGCCGACGAACGCGAACCAGAACGGGCCGGTCACGCCCCAGACGCTGGCGATCACCCCGCCGAGTGCCGACCCGGCGACGAGCGTGCCGAACACACCGACGAAGTAGACGCTGCCGACCCGGCCCTGGAACTCGGTCGGCACGGCGCGCTGACGGATCGTCACCGACGTCGTGCCCCACGCCGACTCGTGGATCCCGAACACGAAGAACACGCTCATCGCGATCACCGGCGTCGTGGTGAGCGCGAACACGAGATGCGTCAGCGTCTCGATGATCAGACCGATCCGCATGATGTTCGCCATGCCGAGCGACTCCTCGAGCCTCCCGTAGACGAGCGCCCCGAACGTGCCGCCCGCGGCGCCGCACGCGATCAGCAGGCCGAACCCGACGTCGCCCAGGCCGAGCCGCTCGATCGAATAGAGCACGAGGATCGACAGCACGGCGCCGAACGTGATGTTGAACGCGACCACCGTGATCGTGAGGGTGCGGATCGCCGGGTGGCGCCACAGCCACCTGACGCCCTCCGCGATCTCGGAGCGCACCGATGCCACCCGCTCGCCCCGGTCGGGCGGCTCGATCGCTATGCGTGTGACGAGGAGCGCGCCGAATGCGATCAGGACGGCCTGCGCGACGAACGGGACGGCGAGTCCGACGGCGAACAGGAACGCTCCGAGCGGTGGGCCCGCGAGTCGGTTGATGGTGATGTTGCCGAACATCAGCCGGGCATTGGCGAGGCCGAGATCGCGCGGCTCGACGATCATCGGGAGGACCGTCGAGCCGGTCGTGTCGACGACCACCTCCGCGGTGCCGACGAGGAACAGCGCGACCAGGACGACGGCCACGTTCACCGTGTCCGTGACGATGGTGACCACGAGGACGGCGAGCAGCCCGGCCCGGATCAGGTTGCCGACAACGATCAGCAGGCGACGGTCGAGCCGATCGGCGACGACACCCGCCTGGAGGCCGAACACGAGCCACGGCAGGCGTTGCAGCAGGGTCGCGAGCGCGATCAGGAACGGATCGCGGGTCTGCGACGCAACGAGCAGCGGCCCCGCCGCGAGCGCGATGCCGTCGGCGACGTTCGTGACCCAGCTCGACACGAGCAGCCACCGGAAGCTGGCGCCCATCCGTGCTGGCGCGATCGCATCGACGAACCGGCTCACGACGCGTCGAAGCTACTGGCCGGCCGTGTCAGCGGAACTCGAGCCGGCGCCCGCGCATCCGCGTCGCCAGCATCGGCAGGATGACCGACCAGTAGGCGGTGGTGCCGAGCATCTCGAGCAGCTCCTCGATCGAGCGGAGCCCGTGCCCGACGGTGTAGCTGTCGACGTCGAGATCGTCGGCCCAGTCGTCGAACAACCCCTCGGTGCCCTCGAGCACGTCGATCCCCTGCGCGATCGCGAAGCAGGCCAGGCACGCGATCAGCATGGCCCGGCCCTTCGGCGCCGCCGACCAGGCGATGAGCACCGAGGCCGCGAGCCCGAACGCCAGCACCGGAGCGAGGAACAGCTGCCAGGAGAACCCCTCCCACCAGTCGACGAGCGCGGACCCCTCGGTCGCCCGCCGGAGCGCGGCGCCGACCCGCTCGTGGATCTCGGCGTTGTCATCGGTGCCGACGTAGATCCAGAACGCGGCGACGCCCAGCCACCGTCGCGGCCGGCGGTCGCCCTCGGCAGTGGCCCAGAGCCCGAGGGCCGTCAACCCGACGGCGACCGCCTGCAGCGACGGTGGCTGGGCGTCGCCGCGTTCTGGATCTACGTCGGCACCGATGACAACGCCGAGATCCACGAGCGGGTCGGCGCCGCGCTCCGGCGGG
>NZ_JASJCS010000175.1 GCF_030065885.1 Ilumatobacter sp.
GCGATCGCCGTCGGTGTCGGCGTCGACTACGCGACCCACTTCACGATGCGGTTCATCGAGGAGTTCGAGCACGAACCGAGCCGGTTCCCGGCCCTGCGTCGAGCCGGCGAGGGCACCGGCGGTGCGCTGGCGATCTCGGCGGTCACGTCGATGACCGGCTTCTTCGTCATGGCGATGGCGCCGATGCCGATGTTCGAGATGTTCGGCGTCCTCACCGCGGTGATGATCTTCTTCTCGTTGCTGGTGTCGCTGCTCGTGCTGCCGAGCCTGCTGCTGCTGATCACCCCGTCCCGCAAGGGGGAGGAGCGCGAGCACCTCATCGACGAGGTGACGCACGGCGAGTTCGACTACCAGCCGCACGCACGGGACACGGCAGTCCGGTCGCCGTCGACGAACTGAAGCTGGGCCAGCGGCTGGTCGAGGGCGGGTCGAGCGGCCGGGCCGAGTAGCTCAGAGCTGCGGGCCGCCGAGCGGGCCGGGACCGATCGCGCCGATCGGTTGCGGTGTCATCCGCGGGGCGGTCGGCTCGGTCTCGGCCGGGCGAACCACCTCGAACTTGGGCGCTGACGTGAAGATCGAGAGGTCGGCGAGCTCGCTCAGCGCCGACATGGTGGACCGCATGGCGTCGCTCGGCACCGGGTGGCTCACCAGGAACCCCTGCGCCTTGTCGCAGCCCAGCTCGCGTAGCGAGTGCAGCTGGTGCACCGTCTCGACGCCCTCGCCGACCAGGTCGAGACCCATCGACTGGCCCATGGCGATGATCGTGCGGACCAGCGACCGGTCGTTCGCGCTGTGGGCGAGGCCGTGGACGAACTCGCGGTCGATCTTGATGCGCTGGATCGGGAACTGCCGGAGGAGCGACAAGGACGAGTACCCGGTACCGAAGTCGTCGAGCGCGATGCGAACGCCCATCGACCTGACGCGGCGGAGGGTGGTCTGTGCCAGCTCGGGCTCGTCGAGCATCATCGACTCGGTCATCTCGATCCAGAGGAGGTGCGGGGGCATGCCGCTGCGTTCGAGTGCGTTGCGCACGACATCGGAGAAGCCCGGGTCGGCGATCTGGTGTGGCGACACGTTGACCGAGACCGTGGTCGAACCGTTGACGACACCGTCCTCGATCCACCCGCGGAGGGCTGTCAGTGCATGCTCGAGCGCCCACGCACCGATGTCGTTGATCACGCCGGTCTCCTCGGCGATCGCGATGAAGTCGTTCGGCAGCACCAGCGTGCCGTCGGGGCGCTGCCAGCGGATCAGGGACTCGAAGCCGTGCACGTCGCCCGTCGCGACGTCGACGATCGGCTGATGGTAGAGGCGCATCTCGTGCCGCTCGATCGCGCCGTGGAGCGCGTGCTCGACGTCCATGCGGTGGGCGAGACGCGCCTGCATCGAGTCGTCGAACAGCACCAGGCGATTACGGCCCTCCGCTTTGGCGCGGTGGGTCGCGATGTCGGCCCGCCTGATCAACTCGTCGGCCGTGAGGGTTCGGTTCGACGGGGCGACGGCGACACCGATGCTGGCCGTCACGAAGATCGAGTCCTCGCCGATCGAGATGGCCCGACGCAGCGAGCTCCTGACGTCGTCGACGAGCGCCATCGCCTCTGTCGTCGACGTCGTCGAGCCGACGAGCAACAGGAAGTCGTCACCGCCCGAGCGGGCTGCGTGCCCGTCGTGGGCAGCGGCGACCGCGGCCAGCCGCCGGCCGATCTCGGCGAGCACGCGGTTCGCGTCGTGGTGCCCCAGGCTGTCGTTGATGTTCTTGAATCGATCGAGGTTGACCTGGATGATCGTGGGGCGGCGCTCGGACCGCCAGGTGGTCTCGAGCACGTCGTCGACGCTCGCGACGAACGGCTCGCGCGTCGACAGGTTGGTCAGCTCGTCGCGGTTCAGCCGGACGAGCAGGTCGTTGCGGGCCCGGTCGTCGTCGACGACGGCGATCCACATGCGGACGGCGACGACGGCGACGAGGAGGGCCGTGCCGGTCACCCGGACCACGAGGTCGGTGGTGGACGTGGGCGACACGCCGGCGGTGACCGTGATCGGCGTGAGGAACGTCGCGGTGATGAGCAGGAGGCGGCTGCGACGGTGGGGGCGTTCCTTCGGCTCGACGGCCCGGCGGGTGATGGTGGCGGGGCCGCTCGGGTGGGCCATGCCGGCTGCGGTCAGGAACAGGGCGGCGGCGAAGCAGGCCGACGCGATCGGCCGCCAGTCCGTCGACACGACGTCGACCTGCCGGAGTCCGGTGAGCACGGCGGCAACGAGATTGGCGGTCGCTGCGGCCACGACGAACTGCATCGCACGGTTGGACGTCAGGCCGCTCACCAGCACGTCGATCGTGAACGCGGTCAGGAGCACCGCCGCCGGGAGATAGCCGGCCGAGACGACGGCGAGGCCCGTGCCGACGTCGAATCGATCGATCAGCGGATTGGCGATGACGATCCACGCCGTCAGGGCGGCGCCGACGGCGACGGCGGCCGCATCGAGCGCGTCGCGGCGGCCCATCGCTCCGTGGCGCAGCGTGACCGCCACGCCGAGGACCAACGTGAATCCGATGCCGACGGCCAAGGTCGGGAGGGAATCGCTCCAGCGGAGATCGGAGCGAGCGGCCGAGTCGGCGACGACGATAGCGTGGAGTCGGGCGGCGGCGAGGGCGAGGCCCAAGCCGAACACGGCCGGCATGGCGTTGATTCGCCAGGCGAAGAACCCCGCTGTGATCACGACGGCACCGATCGAGCCGTGCCAGACCCACCCGGCGACGTCTCCTCGGGCGGCGAGCCAGAGCAACAGCACGAGCGCAACCACGGCGTACAGCCAGGGTGCAGCGCGTTGAACTCGACTCATGGGACTCCGTTCGATGGTGCCTGGTACGAGGCGAGTGGTTGTTTCCCTCCGCTCGCCGTGACTCATCTATCGGCGCGTCGTTCAAGATTCCGTAGGGATTTCTCGAAGTGATCAGCGAGAGCCCGATGCCCGGCTCTCGGCCACCGGCGCAGAACCCGCGAAGGGGGGTATCGACACGGGTCCGACAGGCGCTACCGTGTGATCGATGAGCGCCGATGGCGGCCAGCGACCATATGACCAGCACTGACACGCTGACGACCGTCGTCGTGCCCGGCCAGCACCTCATGACGGCGCTGCTCGGACCTCGCGATCAGTACCTGCGGCGCGTCGAAGAGCAGTTCCCCGAGACGTCGGTGTCGGTGCGAGGCAACGAGATCTCGCTGCGCGGCGCCGATGCCGAGCAGGTCGGCCGGCTGTTCGAAGAGCTCGTCGGGCTGGTCGAGCGCGGCCACGAGCTCGACGATCGCACGGTTGACCGGGCGATCGGCATGGTTCGTTCCGACGAGCGCCCCACCGAGGTACTGACCCATCAGGTGCTGAAGGGCGCCAAGGGTCGCAACGTCCGCCCGAAGACCGCGGGTCAGAAGCGCTACGTCGATGCCATCCGCAACAACATCATCACGTTCGGTGTCGGGCCGGCGGGGACCGGCAAGTCGTGGTTGGCCGTGGCGATGGCGGTCCAGGCCCTCCAGGCGAAGCAGGTCCAGCGGATCATCCTCACCCGCCCTGCGGTCGAGGCCGGCGAGCGGCTCGGCTTCCTGCCCGGGGACCTGATGGCCAAGATCGACCCCTACCTGCGACCGCTCTACGACGCGCTGTACGACATGGTCGACCCCGAGGGGGCTGCCCGGCTGCTCGAGCGCGGCACCGTCGAGGTCGCACCCCTCGCCTTCATGCGGGGCCGCACGCTCAACAACAGCTTCATCATCCTCGACGAGGCGCAGAACACCACGCCCGAGCAGATGAAGATGTTCCTGACCCGGATCGGGTTCGGCTCGAAGGTGGTCGTCACCGGCGACGCCACCCAGGTCGACGTTCCCGACGGTCGCTCGGGTGTCAGGGGGCTCGAACGGGTACTCGGCGGCATCGACCAGCTGGCCTTCGTCAACCTGACCGCCGCCGACGTCGTTCGTCATCAGATCGTGGCCGACATCGTCGCCGCCTACGAGCGTGAGGACGCGTCCTCACGACGGGGCGCCGATGCCGGACACCGAGAGCACCGTCGACAACGGGGGGTGTCGGCCGATGGCTGACCCGGCGAGTCCCACCGGCGTCGAGGCGTCATCCGGAGTCGACGTCGTGGTCAGCGACGAACAGACCGAGATGGCGATCGATGCCCCACGGTGGGCCGCCCTCGCGGCGGCCGTGTTGCGGCGCGAGGGCGCCCACGGTGAGCTGACGCTCACGTTCGTCGACCGAGCCGAGATCGCGGCGCTCAACCGTGAGCACATGGGCGAGGACGGACCCACCGACGTCCTGTCGTTCCCCCTCGATGCCGGCGACGCGTACGGCGACCACCTCGTCGGTCCGGTCCTGCTCGGCGACGTGGTCGTGTGCCCCGCGGTCGCGGCCGAGGCGGCCCCTTCCCACGCCGGCACGGTCGACGACGAGCTCGCGTTGCTGACCGTGCACGGCGTGCTGCACGTGCTCGGCCACGACCACGCGGAACCCGACGAGGCGCGGCTGATGCGTGCCCGTGAGATCGAACTGCTGAGCGAGCTCCACTGGCATGGCGGGCCACCCGCCGGGTTCGTGCACGAACAGGGCGCGTCATGAGCGGCGTGATCGCCGCGACGGTCACCACGGCCGACACGCTGATGCTGATCGTCATCTTCGCGCTGCTGCTGGTGCTGGTCTTCCTGGCCGCCGCCGAGATGGGCCTGTCGAAGATGACCAAGCCGAAGGCAGCCGCGCTCGCCGAGGAGGGCGGACGCCCGGGCAGGGCGCTGACCCGTCTCGTCGACGAACCCGAGCGCTGGGTGAACCCGCTGCTGCTCACCGTCAACATCTGCCAGACCGTGCAGGCCACCCTGACCGGCATCGTCTCCGGCCGCCTGTTCGGCGCCTGGGGTGTCGCGATCGGTGTCACGCTGAACGTGATCGTGTTCTTCGTCATGGCCGAGGCGGTCCCGAAGACCTACGCCGTCATCCACCCCGAGCGGGCCGCGCTGCGGACCGCACGCCCCGTCCGTGCGCTGGTGTCGTTCCCGCCGCTCCGGCTCGTGTCCCGTGCGCTGATCGGTCTCACCAACGTCATCGTCCGCGGCAAGGGCCTGAAGCAGGGTCCGTTCGTCAGCGAGCAAGAGCTGCTCGGCATCGTCGAGGCCGCAGCAGAGGACGAGGTGATCGAGCACGAGGAACGCGAGCTGATCGAGAGCATCATCGAGTTCGGCGACACCGTGGCCCGCGAGGTCATGGTGCCGCGACCCGACATGGTGATCATCCCCAACGAGGCCTCGATCTCCTCGTCGCTCGACCTGGCCATCGCCAACGGCTACAGCCGGCTGCCCGTGTTCGGCCCCGGCGACTCCGACGTCATCGGGCTCGCGTACACGAAGGACCTCATCCGGGCCGAGCGAGAGGGGCGCGGCGATCTGTCGGTGCTCGACCTTGTCCGGCCCGTCCGCTTCATCCCCGAGAACAAGCCGGTCAGCCGGCTGATGCGCGAGATGCAGGCCGGCAAGTTCCACCTGGCGATCGTCGCCGACGAGTACGGCGACGTGGTCGGCCTCATCACGCTCGAGGACTGCCTCGAGGAGCTGGTCGGCGAGATCGTCGACGAGTACGACATCGAGGAGCATGCCGTCGAGCGGCTGCCCAACGGCGACTACCTGGTCGACGGTGGCATCTCCATCGACGAGCTCAACGAGCTGCTGGGCGGCGACTTGCCGAACGACGACTGGGACACGCTCGGCGGGCTGGTGTTCAGCACGCTCGAGCACGTGCCGGTGCCGGGTGAGGAGCTGCAGCTCGAGCACTGGCACTTCACCGCCGAGGAGGTCGAGGGGCGCCGGATCCGCCTCGTGCGCGTCCGGGCGTTCGAGATCGTCGACGACCGCGTCGAGCACGCCGACGACGACGCCGCGCACGCCTCGGGCTGAGTCCTGCCGGTCCGCCGTCGTGCTCGGTGCGGCGGCCCGCCTCCATGGGGCGGAGACGGGCACCCACGGTCTCCGGGTGATCGTCGGTGGGTGCGCCACAGTACGTTGCCCCCATGCAGATATCGCTGGAGGGGAAGGTCGCGCTCGTGACCGGCGCGTCGAAGGGCATCGGCAAGGCCATCGCCAAGGGCATGGTCGATGCCGGCGCCTCCGTGATGCTGTCGTCCCGCAAGCAGGATCAGCTCGAGGCGGCAGCCGCCGAGATCGGCGGTGACACCGCGGTGTTCGCGGCCAACGCCGGCGACATCGATGCGGCCGACGCCTGCGTCGCGGCGACGATCGAGCGCTTCGGCCGGCTCGACGTCCTGGTCAACAATGCCGCGACCAATCCGCACTACGGCGGAACGCTCGACGTCGAGCCGTCGAAGTACGACAAGACGTTCGACGTCAACTTGCGCGGTCCGCTCTACTGGGCCAAGGCCGCGCACACCCGTGCGTTCTCCGAGCACCCCGGCGTGATCATCAACATCGCATCGGTCGGCGGGATGCGAACCGAGTACGGACTCGGTGTCTACAACCTCACCAAGGCTGCGCTGATCCACCTCACACGCCAGCTGGCCCACGAGCTCGGGCCCAACCGCGTGGTCGGCATCGCCCCCGGCCTCGTCAAGACCGACTTCGCCGCCGTGCTGGTCGAGAACTTCGGGACGAGCCTCGCCGAGGCACTCCCGCTGCAACGCCTCGGCGAACCCGAGGACATCGCCAACCTCGCGGTGTTCCTGGCCTCCGATCAGGCGTCGTGGATCACCGGCGAGACCTACGTCATCGACGGGGGCGCCGGCGTGCGCGGGGCGCGCTGAATCACAGCGCCGGCAGATCCTCGCCGGCCAACCCCCGGAGCACCGGGCGGGCGAACAGCACGGCTGCGATCAGGGTGATCGCGCCGCCCACGATGAACGGCATCCGGAGGTTGGTGGCGAACGCGACGAACCCGCCGGCCGCGACGCCGACCGCGCTGGCTGCGGCGCCGAGC
>NZ_JASJCS010000176.1 GCF_030065885.1 Ilumatobacter sp.
TGGCGATCATCTACATCGTCGCCAACGTCGCGCTCGCGGTGCACATCTTCCACGGGGCCTGGTCGATGTTCCAGAGCCTCGGGGTCACGAGCCCGCAGTACAACCACCTGCGGCGCTACGTCGCCTACGGCATCTCGGCCGTGATCCTCGTCGGCAACGTCAGCTTCCCGATCGCCGTGCTCACCGGGATCGTCGACCACGTCGAGCCCACCTACCTCGAGGAGGCCTCGGCGCTCCTCTCCCTGATCTGAAGGAGCGCCGACCATGAGCGACACACTCAACCTCGACCCGAAGATCCCCGAGGGCCCGATCGGCGAGAAGTGGTCGAACTACCTGTTCAACCACAAGCTCGTGAACCCCTCGAACCGCCGGAAGTTCGAGGTCATCATCATCGGGATCGGCCTCGCCGGTGCCGCTGCCGCGGCGACCCTCGGCGAGCAGGGCTACCAGGTGAAGGTGTTCACCTACCACGACTCCCCGCGGCGGGCGCACTCGATCGCCGCCCAGGGCGGGATCAACGCCTCGAAGAACTACAAGAACGACGGCGACAGCGACTTCCGCCTCTTCTACGACACCGTCAAGGGCGGCGACTACCGCAGCCGCGAGGCCAACGTCTACCGGCTGGCCGAGGTGTCGGGGAACATCATCGACCAGTGCACCGCCTCGGGCGTCCCGTTCGCCCGTGAGTACGGCGGTCTGCTCGACAACCGCTCGTTCGGCGGCGCCCAGGTCGCCCGCACGTTCTACGCCAGGGGTCAGACCGGCCAGCAGCTGCTGCTCGGCGCCTACCAGGCGCTGGCCCGCCAGATCGGGCTCGGCAACGTCGAGCTCCACAACCGCTCCGAGCTCCTCGACGTGGTCGTGATCGACGGCGCCGCCCGCGGCGTCGTGGTCCGCGACCTCATCACCGGCGAGATCTCCGCCCACTCCGCTCACGCCGTGGCGCTCGGCACCGGCGGCTACTGCAACGTGTACTACCTGGCCACGATGGCCAAGATGTCCAACGTCACCGCGGCGTGGCGGGCCCATCGCAAGGGCGCCGCCTTCGCCAACCCCTGCTACACGCAGATCCACCCGACCTGCATCCCGCAGAGCGACGAGTTCCAGTCGAAGCTCACGCTGATGTCGGAGTCGCTGCGCAACGACGGCCGGATCTGGGTGCCCAAGGACCCGGACGAGCGACGGCCGGTGTCCGACATCCCCGAGGACGACCGCGACTACTACCTCGAGCGGATCTACCCGAGCTTCGGCAACCTGGCTCCCCGGGACGTGTCGTCGCGAGCCGCGAAGCGGGCCGTCGACGCCGGCCAGGGTGTCGGTGAGCTGAAGAACGGCGTCTACCTCGACTTCGCCGACGCGATCGGCCGCCTCGGCGAGCAGGTCATCCGTGATCGCTACGGGAACCTGTTCGACATGTACCAGAACATCACCGGCGAGAACCCCTACCAGGTGCCCATGCGCATCTACCCGGCGCCGCACTACGCGATGGGGGGACTCTGGGTCGACTACGAGCTGCAGACCACCATCCCGGGCCTGTTCGCCATCGGTGAGGCCAACTTCTCCGATCACGGGGCCAACCGCCTCGGCGCGTCGGCGCTCATGCAGGGTCTCTCGGACGGCTACTTCGTGCTGCCCTACACGATCTCGAACTACCTCGCCGAATGGCTCAACAAGCCGATCCCCGGCACCGACCACGAGGCGTTCAAGGTCGCCGAGCGCGAGGCGTCCGATCGCTTCAAGCGGTTCACGTCGATCGGCGGCACCCGTTCGCCCGACTACTTCCACCGCGAGCTGGGCAAGATCATCTGGGACTACTGCGGCATGGAACGCACCCAACAGGGCCTCGAGAAGGCGCTGTCGGAGATCCCGGCGCTGTACGAGGAGTTCCAGAAGGACCTGCGCATCACCGGTCCGGAGGACGGTGTCAACCAGACGCTCGAGAAGGCCGGCCGGGTCGAGGACTTCTTCGAGCTCGGCATGTTGATGTGCCGCGACGCATTGGTCCGCGAGGAGTCGTGCGGCGGCCACTTCCGGGCCGAGCACCAGACCGAGGAAGGTGAGGCGCTCCGCAACGACGACGACTTCGCCCACGTCACGGCGTGGGAGTGGTCGGGTGACCCGAACGCCCCGATCGAGAACCGGGAACCCCTCGTCTACGAAGAGGTCAAGTTCCAGACCAGGAGCTACAAGTGAGCGAGCTGACCAATCTCACACTGCGGATCTGGCGCCAGAGCGGTCCCGACCAGGCAGGTCACTTCGAAGATCACGCGATCGAGTCGATCAGCGACGAGGCCTCGTTCCTCGAGATGCTCGACCTCCTCAACGAGCAGTTGATCGAGGCGGGCAAGGAAGCCGTGGTGTTCGACCACGACTGCCGCGAGGGCATCTGTGGCACCTGCTCGCTGATGATCGACGGGCAGGCGCATGGGCCGCAGCGCCGCAGCGCGACGTGTCAGCTGCACATGCGCCAGTTCTCGTCCGGCGACACGATCACGATCGAGCCGTGGCGGGCCAACGCCTTCCCGATCATCCGCGATCTGATGGTCGATCGCGCCGCGTTCGACCGGATCGTCGAAGCCGGCGGCTTCATCTCGGCCGAGACCGGTGGTGCGCCCGACGCGAACCTCATCCCGATCCCGAAGCCGGTCGCCGACGCAGCGATGGACGCCGCGGAGTGCATCGGCTGTGGCGCCTGCGTCGCGGCGTGCCCGAACGGCGCAGCCAACCTGTTCACCGGCGCCAAGGTCAGCCACCTCAACCTGTTGCCGCAGGGCCAGGCCGAGCGCTACCAGCGGGCCGAGGCGATGGTCGAGACGATGGATGCGCACTTCGGCTCGTGCACCAACCACGGCGAGTGCGAGGCGGCGTGCCCGAAGGAGATCTCGATCGACGTGATCGCCGTGATGAACGCCGACTACCGCAAGGCGAAGTTCAAGAACCGCAGGTCGCTCAGCCGGGTGTAGGCATTACCGCCGGTGTTACAGAAGGTGTCAGACACCATCGGTAACACCTGAGCGGTCATGCGGCGAGGTGCCGCTCGACCTCGTCGAGGACGCGGCCGACTGCCGGGTCAGAGGCAAGCCGTCGCCGCGCGCGTGAGAGGGCGGTCCGGCGGGCCCCGCCGGAGGGAAACGCCAGGAGCAGGTCGATCAACCGGCGGACGTGTTCGTCGTCGCACGACTCAGTGAGGAGCACGAGGACGTCCCGGCTGCGACGCGACGACCGATCCCGGTGGTCGTCTCCGGCACGCAGGTCGTCGCATGCCACCACGGCATCGACGAGCTGCCGGACGTCCTCGGGTTGCTGCCGTAGGAGGGTGGACGTGTGATCCTCCTCGGTGAATGCGCGGAACCGGGCGAGGTCCCCGTCGAAGTGCTCGAGGATGAGGTCGGTGTTCACGAACGCGGGCGCTCGTCGCAAGCCGAGGTACGTGCGATAGCTCGACCATCGATGGTCCGAGATCGCTGCGACGCCCGGGAGTTCGAGGGCATTGCGGTGGACGTACCTCGCCGACCACAACAGGTAGCCGTCGGTGGTCACCGGAATCGAGTGGTAGCGACCGCGAAACAGTGGGCCGTCGCGGCCGAGCCGATCGTTCGTGTGGCGTGTGAAGACGCTGCTGAGATGCTGCATCGCCTCCGGCAGACCGCCGCGCACTGCCCGCACGATCAGGTGGTAGTGGTTGCCCATCAGGCAGTACGCCAGGGTCTCGACGTCGAAGCGTTCGTGAATCTCGCCGAGTCGACGACCGAACTCGATCCGGTCGGTATCGCCGAAGAAGATCGCACGGCGATCGACACCGCGGTTCATCACGTGGTGAATGCCACCCTCGGCATCAACTCGTCGCCGTCGACCCATGACCAGCATCCTGCATACGGGGTGTTACAGGTGGTGTCAGACACCCGCTGTGACACCCGCTGTGACGGTTGCGGCTGATCAGGCGGGGACCGGCTCGGCGGTGACCGGTGCCGGCGTGGTCGCGTCGGCGATCGCCTCGTCGAGGCAGCGGAGGAAGCCGGCGCGGTCGGCGATGGCCGCGGCGTCCGACGTGATGCTGAACGACGCGACGCCGTCGTAGCTGAACATCGTGATGTTGACGGACGCGCCGGCCGGCGGTCCCATGGCGTAGAACTCGTCGACCTTCGCGCCGGCGAGGTACAGCGGGAAGGGAGGACCTTGCACGTTGGACGCCAGGATGTCGACGCCCTTCATCATGCCGCCGACGATCCACTTGGCGATCGGCTTGCCGAGCCGCTGCACGAACGCCGACACCGGGTTGATGTGCTTGAGCGCAGGCTCGGCGCGGAGCCTCGTGAGCTGCTCGCTGACCGAGGCCAACCGCTGGTCGGCCCCGCCGCCCGGGACGACGAGCGAGAGGCGTGCCGGGACGAAGTCGTTGCCGGCGTGGCCGGCGGTCCGCTCGGTGCGGCTGTTGACCGGCACGTGGACGCGCAGTCGCCTGCAGGCCACGCCGTGCGCGGCGTGGTAGCGGTCGGTGGCGTCGGCGAAGATCGAGACGAAGACGTCGTTGATGCTCGCCCCCGAGCGCTTGCTCGCCCGCTTGATGTCGTCGAGCGGAATGGCCCTGGCGTCGAGGTGCCGCCGGCCGCTCCGCTCGGTCATCAGCTTGCTGTGCGGCGTTCGGTGCGGGAACACGAGCCGGATCGTCGACGACGCCGTCGCAGTCGCATCGACCACGCTGTGCAACGGCCGGCGCGCGACCGTCGTGGCGGCCTGGCGGGTCTTGAACCACATGCGCCTGACCGGGCCGAACGCCTCGCGCTCGGGCTCCTCCGCGATGAAGTCGGTCGGCTCGACGGGCGGCGGATCGCGCTCGAGGTCGGTGAACGCGGCGAGCATGAGCACCATGCCCAGACCGTCGGCGATGGCGTGGTGCACCTTGATGACCGCTGCGCCGCCGCCACCCTCGAGTCCGGTCAACAGGCCCAACCTCCAGAGCGGTCGCGCCCGATCGAACGGCTCGTTGGCCCACCCCTCGGCGAAGTCGAGGACGTTGCGCGGCCCGGAGCCCTCGGGCATCGCGTGCACCGAGTAGTGCCGTGTGACGTCGAGGTCGTCGACAGCCACCCAGTTGGGGCGCTGACGGGCGGGTTCGACGCGCTCGCGGAGCCGCGGGATGGCCTCGATCATGCGGTCGATGTTCGCCTGCATCCGTTCGTCGGTCGGCACCGAGTCGAGCAACCACACCGCCATCACGGTCGACTGCAGGTGCGGGTCGTCCTCGATGTGCCAGATGATCGCGTCCGAACTACTCATCTGCGTGCGGTAGTGGACTGCGGGCATGGGCGGGCTCCTCCGGCGGCAAGGACGTACCGATGTTCATCGGCACGAATCGGCCCGTTGTTGAGACGTGGTGAGAACCTACGCCAGATCGAGGCGCAGCGCGGTCACCTGCCGCGAGACGGGCCCGTCAGGCGTTCGATCGCCACTCTGCCGGGCAGTCGAGGTGGTCGGTCACCGTGCAGTCGTCGCCGAACACGACGAAGCGGTCGAAGCCACGGAGGAACCAGCGATCGTGGGTGACCGCGATGACGGTGCCGTCGAAGCGGCCGAGCCCGGCCTCGAGTGCCTCGGCCGAGACGAGGTCGAGGTTGTCGGTCGGTTCGTCGAGGAGGAGGAGGGTGGCGCCCGAGACCTCGAGCAGGAGGATCTGCAGGCGCGCCTGCTGCCCGCCCGACATGGTCTCGAACGGCTGGTGGGCGCAACCCTGCAGTTCGTACCGGCGCAGCATGCCCATCGCGGGCGCGAGCACCACGTCGTGGTCGTGCAGGATCTCGACCGGGGTCCGCCCGAACCACTCGGGGTGCTCATGGGTCTGGTGGAACGAGCCGGGCACGACGCCGGCACCGAGCTTCCACCGCCCGTCGTGGTCGACGCCGTCGTCACCGCCGAGCAGCCGGAGGAAGTGGCTCTTGCCGACGCCGTTCCCCCCGAGCACCGCAACCCGCTCGCCGTACCACAGTTCGAGATCGAACGGGTCGGTCAGCCCGTCGATCGACAGCGCCTCGGTCGTGACCGCCCGCTTGCCCGTCCGGGCGCCTCGGAGCCGGACGTCGATCCGCTGGTCGCGCACCTCGACTGGACGCTCGTTCTTCTCGAGGAACTGCCGCAGCCTCGACTCGGCCGCCTTCAGCTTCGGCGCGAAGACCTCGCTGATGTGGGCCCGGCGTCGCAGCTCGGCCACGAGGTCCTCCAGCCGCTTGCGCTCGTCGTCGAAGTGTGCTGCGTCGCGGGCCCTCTTCTCCGCGTGCGCGGACTTGGCCTCGGCGTACCCGGCGAATCCGCCACCGTGCGTCCACGCTCCCGATGCCTCGATCGTGACGATCTTGGTTGCTGCGCCGGCGAGGAGCTCGCGGTCGTGGCTGACGAACAGCACCGTCTTGCGGGTGGCGTTGAGCTCGCGTTCGAGCCAACGCTTCGCCGGCACGTCGAGGAAGTTGTCGGGCTCGTCGAGCACGAGCAGCTCGGCCTCGCCGCGAAGGAGGAACTCGAGGGCCAGCCGCTTCTGCTCGCCACCGCTGAGCGTGCGCAACGGTCGGTCGGCGACGTCGCGGAAGTCGGCGCCGAGGGCCCGACCGCACGCTTCGTCCCATTGGACCTCGAGGTCGTAGCCGCCGGCATCGCCCCAGGCACTCAGCGCCTCGGCGTACCGCATCGGGTCGTCGCCGAGATCAGCCTCGGCCGCCGCGAGCCGCTCGCGCGCACGGCGGTGCCGCTCGGGCGACAACGACAGCAGCAACGACGTGACGTCGGCCGGTGCGTCGCCGCCGGGGCCGTTCATCCCGACGAGCTGGTGCATCACACCGATCGTGCCGCCCGCCGACACCGTGCCGGCCGTGGCGGCCTGTTCGCCGGTCACGATTCGCAGCAGCGACGTCTTGCCGACGCCGTTCGCGCCGACGAGGGCGGCCCGGTCGCCCGATCGGACGGAGAACGACACGTCGCGGAACAGCTCGTCGCCACTCGGCAG
>NZ_JASJCS010000177.1 GCF_030065885.1 Ilumatobacter sp.
GTGGTGTTCGACGGCGCCGACGTGGTCGGTGCGGCCGCCGACGGGCGACGGATCGTGCGTGTCGTCTACTCGCCGGCCGACATGATCGCCGACGACGTGATCCGTGACGAGGTGCGGCGGTTGCCCTCGACGCGTCAGGTGGTCGTGGTCACCGGCGACCAGGCGATCGTCACCGACGTCCGGGCGATGGGCGCCAACACGATGTCGAGCGACCAGTTCACCGATCTGATGCACTGATCGGCCGCCGAGGAACGCCCGGCCGTGCCGTGCCGTTCCAGCCGCCACCACGCCCGAGCACGCCGGGCAGGTCGGTGCGTGCCCTCGTCGATTCCGTGGCAGTCGAAGCGACCGAATGCGTCGTTGTTGCTGCCAGGAACGGGCGATCCGGATTCTGTGGCAGTCAACAGGACGGGCGATGTCGTCGATTCCGTGGCAGTCGAAGCGACGGATTGCGTCGTTGTTGCTGCCAGGAACGGGCGATCCGGGTGCTGTGGCAGTCAACAGGACGGGCGATGTCGTGGTGGCTGCCGCAGAGTTCGAGCCGCCACCGACGCAGCATCCGAGCTGTCGCGGTCCAGGATCCCAGGCGCCGGCACGGCTCCTGACAGCCGCCAGCGTGGCACTCCGACGTGACGGTGGTGTTCGGGTTCGGCGGTGGGCCGGCGACTCGGGCGGGCGCGGGCTCGGCCGGTGGGAGTGCTGTTCAGCCGCCGCGGGCCGCGATCTTGGCGCGCTTGGCCAGCCGCTTCGCGGTGCGGCCGATCGGTTCGAGGTTGCGATGGTCGAGATCGCCGAGCTCGCCGCCGTTGTCGAACAGCACGCGGTAGCGCTGCCAGTTGAAGCCGTTCGCCAAGATCACCTTGCCGCCGGTGCCGGCCGGCACGCCGGGCAGGTCCTCGGTGGCCCGCACCTTGTCGCCGATCTTGAGGTCGAGCTGGCCCTCGTGGGGCGACGCGAGCGAATGCGGCTTCCAGAACTGCACGGCGACATTCTGCCGGATCGCGCCGCGAAGATGCACGTTGCCCGCCGGGATCGTCGGCGGCCGGCGCCCTCGACGCCCGGCGGGCGAGTCGCCCCGACGCATCCCCTCGCCGAGCGCAGCGGGTCGGCCGCGGGCCGCCCTGGCCGATCAGCGGCCTTGCGGAGCCCCACCTCGACGGCGCGCCGGTAGGGTTTTCGGCCTGTGAAATCATCGGTCGAACCCCTCGAGGGGAACAAGGTCAAGCTGTACGTCGAGGTCGACGAAGCAGAGTTCGACAAGGACATCGCGCAGGCCTTCCGCACCATCGCCCGCGAGGTCAAGCTGCCAGGGTTCCGCAACGGCAAGGTGCCGAGGCGGGTGCTCGAGGCCCGCATCGGTGTCGGCCCTGCCCGTGATCAGGCGTTGCGAGATGCGATCCCGCAGTACCTCGGCAAGGCGGTGCGCGAGCACGACGTCGACCTGATCGCCACCCCCGAGGTGGAGATCACCGGCGGGCAGGAAGAGGGACTCGTCGAGTTCGAGGCCGAGTGCGAGATCCGACCTGTCATCACCGTGCCCGGCTACGGCGGGTTGCGGATCGAGCTCGACTCGCCGGCGCCCACCGACGACGAGCTCGCCGAGGCGAGGCGGGCCGAGCTGCGCCAGGGCGGCTCGCTCGCCGACGTCGACCGGCCGGCCGAGACGGGCGACTACCTCACGCTCGACCTCGCCGCCGCCCGCAACGGCGAGGAGGTCATGGGCCTCAACACCGAGGACTGGTCCTACGAGCTCGGCCAGGGCTGGGTCGCCGACGACTTCGACGACCATCTCGTCGGCGTCAGCGCCGGCGACGAGCTCACGTTCACCGCCACGCCGAAGGGCACCGACGAGGCCGCCGACTTCAACGTGACGGTCAAGTCGGTGCAGGCCCTCGAGCTGCCCGAGCTGACCGACGAGTGGGTCGCCGACAACACCGGCGAGTTCGACACCGTCGCCGAGTGGGAGGCCTCCATCGTCGAGCAGCTGACCGAGGGCAAGCTCAACCACGTCCGCCAGCGCGTCGTGCCGGCGCTGACCGACGCACTCGTCGGCCTCGTCGACGTCGAGCTGCCCGACTCCATGGTGCAATCCGAGATGCAGCGCCAGGCCGAGAACATGTTCCGCCAGATCCAGTCGCAGGGCATCGACATCGAGGCATGGTTGTCGGCCACCGGGCAGGACGTGCAGCAGATGATCGAGAACACCCGGCCCCAGGCGGAGTCGGCGGTCAAGGCCGACCTCGCGTTGCGCGCCGTCGCCGAGGCCGAGCAGATCGAGGTCGACGACGACGATCTCGAGCGCGAGTACGCCCGCATGGCCATGCAGTTCGGTCAGAAGGCGAAGGACGTACGCCGAGCGTACGAACGCAGCGACTCGGTGCCCGACCTGATGGCGCAGATCCGCAAGTCCAAGGCGATGGACTGGCTGCTGCGGCAGGTCGAGATGGTCGACCACGAGGGGCACGCGATCGATCGTGATCTTGTGCTCGGGCATACTCAAGACGACGAGACCGACGAACACGACGAACACGAACACGACGAGCACGAAACGGAGCCGGACCCGGCATGAACCTCGACGCAACGAACTACCTCGTCCCCAACGTCGTCGAGACGACGAGCCGCGGTGAACGGGCGTACGACCTCTACAGCCGCCTGCTGAAGGACAACATCATCTTCCTGCAGACGCCGATCGACGATCAGATCGCCTCGCTGATCTGCGCGCAGTTGGTCCATCTCGAATCCGAGAACCCCGAGAAGGACATCAACATCTACATCAACAGCCCCGGCGGCGACATCACGGCGCTGTTCGCGATCTACGACACGATGCAGTTCATCCGCAACGACATCGCCACCATCTGCCTCGGGCAGGCGGCGTCGGCGGCAGCGGTGCTGCTCGCGGCCGGCACCAAGGGCAAGCGGCTCGCGCTGCCGCACAGCCGGGTGCTGCTCCACCAGCCCTACGGGCAGGTCGGCTACGGCCAGGTCACCGATCTCGAGTTGGCCGCGAAGGAGATCCTGCGGATGCGCGACCTGCTTGAGCACATCCTCGCCGAGCACACCGGACAGACGCTCGAGCGCATCCACGAAGACACCGACCGCGACTTCGTGATGGAGGCCGACGAGGCGCTCGAGTACGGCATCATCGATTCGGTCATCTCGTCGCGCACCACGGCCGATTCGGGGTCGGCGATTCGCTGATCACGATCACCCGGGGTACCCGGTCGAGCGGCTAGCGTCTCGGAGACGTCGCCCGCAACGACGACAACGACAACCACGACGAAGCGGCGAAAGGGGGCATCACATGGCGAAGTTCGGAGACACCGGTGAGCTCCTCAAGTGCTCGTTCTGTGGCAAGTCCCAGAAGCAGGTCAAGAAGCTGATCGCCGGTCCCGGCGTGTACATCTGCGACGAGTGCATCGATCTCTGCAACGAGATCATCGAAGAGGAGCTGACCGAGGGCGACGAGCTGACCTTCGATCAGCTGCCGAACCCGCGTGAGATCCGTGAGTTCCTCGACGACTACGTCGTCGGGCAGGACGACGCCAAGAAGATCCTCGCGGTGTCGGTCTACAACCACTACAAGCGCATCCAGTACCAGCAGCAAGCCGGCATCGGTCGTCGCGACGACGTCGAGCTGCAGAAGTCGAACATCTTGATGCTCGGCCCGACCGGGTGCGGCAAGACCCACCTCGCCCAGACGCTGGCCCGGATGCTCAACGTGCCGTTCGCCGTCGCCGACGCCACGGCGCTGACCGAGGCCGGCTACGTCGGCGAGGACGTCGAGAACATCCTCCTGAAGCTGATCCAGGCAGCGGACTTCGACACCAAGCGCGCCGAGACCGGCATCGTCTACATCGACGAGATCGACAAGATCGCCCGCAAGAGCGAGAACCCGTCGATCACCCGCGACGTGTCGGGTGAAGGCGTCCAGCAGGCACTGCTCAAGATCCTCGAGGGCACCACGGCGTCGGTCCCGCCGCAGGGTGGCCGCAAGCACCCGCACCAGGAGTTCATCACGATCGACACGACGAACGTGCTGTTCATCCTCGGCGGCGCATTCGCCGGGCTCGAGGAGATCATCGAACAGCGTGTCGGGCAGCAGGGCGTCGGCTTCCACGGCACCGTCAAGTCGAAGAGCGAGCGCGATCCGGGCGAGCTGTTCTCGCAGGTGCTCCCCGAAGACCTCGTCAAGTTCGGCATGATCCCCGAGTTCATCGGGCGGCTCCCGATGGTGGGTGTCGTGCGCTCGCTCGACCGCGAGGCGCTGGTGAAGATCCTGACCGAGCCGAAGAACGCCCTGGTCAAGCAGTATCAGAAGGTGTTCGCGTTCGAGGACGTCGAGCTCGAGTTCTCCGACGACGGCCTCGAGGCGGTCGCGGATCTCGCCATCCTGCGCGGCACCGGCGCCCGTGGGCTCCGGGCGATCCTCGAAGAGGTGCTGCTGAACACCATGTACGACCTGCCGGGTCGCACCGACATCGGCAAGGCCGTCATCGACGCCGAGACCGTCCGCGAGAAGACCAATCCGACGCTGGTGCCTCGCAAGAGCTCGTCCTCCCGTCCGCGGCGGGCAGCCAGCTGAACCCGGCGACGCCGCACAGCCGTCGATGACGATGGACTTCGCCGCCGCGCTCGCGTATCTCGACGATCACGCGTCGTATCACAAGACCGGCCGCATCGAGAGCCCGTCGACCGACCACATCGAGACGCTGTCGGCCGCCATGGGTGACCCGCACCTCGCGCAGCCGGTCATCCACGTGACCGGTACCAACGGCAAGGGCTCGACGGTGCAGATGATCAGCCGGTTGCTGATGGCGCAGGGGCTGACGGTCGGCACGTACACGAGCCCCCACCTCGAACGGATCAACGAGCGCATCAAGCGCAACGGCGAGCCGATCTCGGACGAGGAGTTCGCGGAGCAGATCGCCGGCGTCGCCGATCTGGAGATGATCACCGGCGTGCGCCCGACGTTCTTCGAGGCCGTCACCGCCGCGGGGTTCAGGTGGTTCGCCGACGTCGCCGTCGACGTGGCGGTGGTCGAGGTCGGCATGCTGGGTCGCTGGGACGCGACCAACATCGTCGACGCCGACGTCGCCGTGATCACGAACATCGCCCTCGACCACACCGAGTTCGCCGGCCCCACGCTGCAGGCGATCGCCACCGAGAAGGCCGGCATCATCAAGCCGCGCAGCGCCGCCGTCGTCGGTGCCACCCAGCCCGATCTCGTGCAGATCTTCCGCGACGAGGGCGGAGCGACCACGCTCGTCCGCGGTGACGACTTCGAGACGGTCGACAACTCGCTCGCGATCGGTGGCCGAGCGCTCGACCTCCGCACGCCGACGACCATCTACACCGACGTCTTCCTGCCGCTCCACGGTGCCCATCAGGGCGAGAACGCGGCGATCGCACTCGCCGCCACCGAGACGTTCTTCGCCGCGCCGCTCGCCGAGGACGTCGTGCACGAGGGGTTCGCCAACGTCGAGGTGCCGGGCCGCTTCGAGGTCGTCGGCGTCCAGCCGCTCGTCATCGTCGACGGCGCCCACAACCCGCCGGGCGCCGACGTCAGCGCGTCGGTGTTCTTCGGCGACTTCCAACCCGACGGGCGCCGGATTCTCGTCGTCGGGACACTGCGCGATCCCGGCGAGATGGTGGCCGCGCTGCGGGCCGACGAGTTCGACGTCGTGCACGCCTGCACGGCGCCGTCGCCGCTCGGTGTGCCGGGTGCCGAGGTCGCGAAGGCGGCCCGGGACCTCGGCTGCGACGAGGTCTACGTGCACGACGACGTGGCGACGGCCTGCAGGGCGGCGTTGCAGTACGCAGACGCCGACGACTCCATCCTGGCGACCGGCAGCATCTACGTCGCCGGTGACGCCCGCCCGGCGCTCCGCGCCAGCGTCAACTGAGCCGTGACCGGCCGTGTTCGGCCGTCTCGCCACTCGGGGATCGAGATCGTCGCACGTCCGCTCGGACAGCCGGGCCCCGTACTCGTCAGCGATCCGCGGTCGACGCGTCACGGGCCACGATCGGTGCTCGCTCGAGCCGATCACCGAGGGCGCACTCGGGACGCTTGCCGTCGGCCACCTCGTCGGTCGAACGTCCCCGATCAAGAGCCGGGGGTTGACGGTCGAACGTGTGTTCGGTATGGTGTGGGTTCCGGCTTCGCCGATCGACTCGTTCGAGTCCCCAACCACACCGAAGAGCGATCGGAGAACAGATGCGACATCCGCCTGATGAGGTGTACGCCGAAGTGCGTGTCACCGATCCGGACATGTTGGATGCCGACGGCCTCGCGGGCCATGTCGGCCGGTTGACCGTGTTGCGGGCGTGGCTCGACGCCGAGCAGGTGCGTGCGACCCGAGCCCAGCGGCGTCTGGCCGAGCAGGGTCGGGCGGCCGGTCCGGCGAGCTCGCTGACCCGCGACGGCAAGCAGTCCTCCAAGGACGCCAAGGCCGCAGCCGAGCGCGAAGAGGTGTGCTCGGCGATGCCCGGCTTCGAAGACGCACTGGCCACCGGCGAGGTGTCGGCCGGCCACGTCGACGCGGTCGCCGCGGCGACCCGCAACCTCGACGAGGCCGAGACCGCCGAGTTCGCGGCCGAAGCCGAGTCACTGCTCGGCGACGCTGCCCGGCAAGGCGTCGACGCGTTCGCCCGCAACTGCCGCGACCTCGCCAAGGGCATCCGTGCCCGCCACAACAGCCGGGCCGACGTCGACGAGCTCGAGGCTCAGCGCCGCCAGTCGAAGATCTCGCGCTGGGTCGACAAGCAGACCGGGATGCACAAGACGTTGATCGAGTGCGACCCGGTCACCGACCGCGTGTTCTGGTCGGCGATCCAGCGAGCGCGAGGCACCTTGCGCCGCCGCAACCAACAGCACAGCGCACGGGTCTCGTGGGACCGGCTCACCGTCGACGCCCTCGTCGAAGCCGTGTCGGCGACCGGTGGGAAGGCCCGCACCGGGATGGTCGTGCACATCGACCTGCCAACCCTGACCGGCGGCCGCCACCCCGC
>NZ_JASJCS010000178.1 GCF_030065885.1 Ilumatobacter sp.
GACCGACACCGGCCTCGCGCTGCGTCGTCCGCCGGAGCGGCCACACGACCTCGCGGACGTGTACCGGATCACCCTCGAGCCCCCGCCGGAGGCGCCGATCGAGCTGTTCGCATCGACGCCCGCCGCGCCGATCGAACTGGCGTCGGTGATCGGCGACGCGAGCGCCGGCGACATCGTGCAGCTGGGCGATGGCCGGTACATCGGACCGGCCCGCATCCCCGACGGCGTCACGGTCAGGGGGCTCGGGCCCGACCGGACGACGATCGACGGGATCGAGAGCGTCGCGGTCGTCCTCGGTCGGGGCGCCCGGCTCGAGCACTGCTCGGTCGTCGGCGGCGGGCAGCGCGTGATCTGGCTGCCCAAGACCGTGGTCCGCATCGCGGGGGGCTCCTCGAGCCTCCTCGGGTGCGACATCGACGGGCACATCGACGTCGCCGGCGACGGCGCCAAGGTCTCCTCGTGCCGTGCGGCCGGCCTCGTGGCCGCCGGCGCCGAGCGGCTGACGGTCACGCGATCGACGTTCGAGGGATCGCAGTGGGACTGCTCGATCGACCTGTCCGGAGGTTCGGGGCATGCCGTCGAGAGCTGCGAGCTGAGCGGCTTCCTTGTCGGCATCCGTTGCACCGGCACGGTCGGAGCGGTGCTGCGCGGCAACCGGATCCAGGGTCGTTGGTGGGCGATCCAACTGGTCGACACCGACGGCACCACCGTCATCGGGAACGCGATCGAGCGCACGATGCGGGCGATCGACGTCGACGGCGGCACGCACGCCGAGGTGAGCGGCAACGCCATCAGCGACGGCGACAGCGGCTGTGTCGTCCAGCGCGGCGCCGCCGATGTCGCAGTGGCCGGCAACCGGTGGGAGCGGTGCCGGCTGGGCCTCCTCGCCTGGGACGCCGCCACCGTGCGGCACCACGACAACGCAGCCGTCGACCTGACCGACGCAGCGGTGACGGTCGGACCATGACGGCGCCGAGCCTCGCTCCGACGTGGTTCATCGACGCCGACTCGCCGGCGGTCGGCGACTTCGCACGCGACAGCGCCGCCGGCGCAACGGATCCGACCGAGGTCGCGGTCGCCCTGTTCCACGCCGTGCGCGACGGCATCCGCTACGACCCGTACGGCATCTCGTACGACCCGGCGGCCTTCCGTGCCAGCTCGGTCGTGGCGTCGCCGTCGAACTGGTGCGTCCCGAAGTCGGTCCTGCTCACCGCTGCGGCGCGGCGGCTGGGCATCCCCGCCCGCCTCGGCTTCGCTGACGTGCGCAACCACCTGACGAGCGAGAAGCTCTCGGCCACCATGGGGACCGACCTGTTCGCGTGGCACGGCTACAGCGAGCTGCTGCTCCCGGACCCGGCGGCGCCTGGCACGTCGCGCTGGTTCAAGCTGAGCACGGCGTTCAACATCGAGCTCTGCGAGCGGTTCGGTGTGAAGGTGCTGGAGTTCGACGGGACCGCCGACGCGCTGATGCACCCGTTCGACCAGGCCGGCCGCCGGCACATGGAGTACGTCCGCGACCGCGGCTCCTACGACGATCTGCCCCTCGACGATCTGCTCGCCGACTTCGCCGAGATCTACGGCACCGCGTTCGGCGGAGCGAACGACGTCCACAGCGCTGCGGAGGCCGGCGACGACGCGTTCGGCCCGTGAGGCGTCGTCAGGGGGCCGTGAACCGCTGCCGCCATTCGGGCGGCGGTTCCGAGCCGGCGGTGACCCAGTGCTCGACGCCGGACACGACCTGCCCGTCGACCACCTCGTAGAACCCGGCACACCAGAACGTGTGTGGCGGCTGGTCGACGCGCACCTGAGCGGCGACTCGTGAGCCGGCGCCGAGCGTCTCGACGACGTCGATGCTCCAGCCCTCGGGGTACGCCTGGTTCATTGCGACGAAACCGTCGGCCTCGAATCGCTCGCCGGTCTGGGTCCACTCGACGGTGAGGTCCGGTGCGAGCAGCGCTGCGGCACCGTCCCAATCGCGCGCCTGCATGCGCTCGAAGAGCGCTCGCACGACGTCGGCGGGCTGTGCCATGCCCTCAGCCGGCGGTCGCCGCCAGCTGCTTGGCGTGGCGGATGCGGTCCTGCGGATCGAGGTGCACCTTCCGCAGCCGGATGTGCTTCGGCGTGACCTCGACGCACTCGTCGGCGGCGATGAACTCGAGGGCATGCTCGAGCGAGAGCACGCGATGCGGCGTGAGCTTGACCGTCTCGTCGGCGGACGCGGCACGCACGTTGGTCAGCTTCTTCTCACGGCAGATGTTGACGTCCATGTCGCCGGCCCTCGAGTTCTCGCCGACGATCATCCCGCAGTACACGTCGGTGCCGGGGCCGACCATCATCGACGACCGGTCCTGCAGGTTGAGCATCGCGTAGGTGGTGGCCGGGCCGGTGCGATCGGCAACGACCGACCCGCGCTCACGGGCGCGGATGTCGCCGAACCATGGCTCGTAGCCGTCGAAGATGTGGCTGATCACGCCGGTGCCGCGCGTCTCGGTCAGGAACTCGGTCCTGAAGCCGATCAGGCCGCGCGCCGGCACCAGGTACTCGAGGCGCACCCAGCCGAGGCCGTGGTTGACCATGTTCTCCATGCGGCCCTTCCGACCAGCCAGCAGCTGTGTCACGGCACCGAGGTGCTCGTCGGGCACGTCGATGGTCACCCGCTCGACCGGTTCGTGCTTCTTGCCGTCGATCTCTCGCGTCACGACCTCGGGCTTGCCGACCGTGAGCTCGAAGCCCTCGCGCCGCATCGTCTCGACGAGCACGGCGAGCTGGAGCTCGCCACGGGCCTGCACCTCCCAGGCGTCGGGCCGGTCGGTCGGGTTGACGCGGATGCTGACGTTGCCGACCAGCTCGGCGTCGAGCCGGTTCTTGACCAGGCGAGCGGTCATCTTGTCGCCATCGCGGCCGGCCAGCGGCGACGTGTTGATGCCGACGGTCATCGAGAGCGCCGGCTCGTCGACGGTGATCGTCGGGAGCGCCTCGGGCTCGTCGGCGTCGGCGAGCGTCTCCCCGATCGTGATCTCGGGAATGCCGGCGACGGCCACCAGGTCGCCCGGTCCCGCCGAATCGACCGGTACACGTTCGAGCTGCTCGGTGAGGAACAGCTCGGCGACCTTGGTGCGCTCGACCCGCCCGTCGATGCGGCACCAGGAGACCTGCTTGCCCCGCTCGAGCGTGCCTTCGACGACCCGGCAGAGAGCGAGCCGGCCGAGGTACGGGTTGGCGTCGAGGTTCGTGACCCACGCCTGCAGCTTGGCGTCGGGCGTGTAGCTCGGCGCCGGGATCGTGTCGACGATGACGTCGCAGAGCGTGCCGAGGTCGCCGGACCGGTCGTCGGGGTCGAGCGACGACCAGCCGTCGCGGCCCGAGCAGTAGACGATCGGGAAGTCGAGCTGGGCGTCGTTGGCGTCGAGGTCCATGAACAGCTCGTACGCCTCGTCGACGACCTCGGCGACGCGGGCATCGGGCCGATCGATCTTGTTGATGACCAGGATGACCGGCATGTCGTAGCCGAGCGCCTTGCGCAGCACGAACCGCGTCTGCGGGAGTGGGCCCTCGGCCGCGTCGACGAGGAGCACGATGCCGTCGACCATCGTGAGGGCGCGCTCGACCTCGCCGCCGAAGTCGGCGTGGCCCGGCGTGTCGACGATGTTGAGCGTCACCCCGCCCCATCGCACCGACGTGTTCTTGGCGAGGATCGTGATGCCCTTCTCGCGCTCGAGGTCGTTCGAGTCCATCACCCGCTCGGCGACGTCCTCGTTGGCCCGGAACGCGCCCGCCTGCCGCAGGAGCGAGTCGATCAGCGTGGTCTTGCCGTGGTCGACGTGGGCGACGATGGCGAGGTTGCGCAGGTCGTCACGACGCGCGGGCCCGCGAGGGGTGACGATGGCGTGAGGGGTCTCGGACATGGCCTGACCACGCTATCGGCGCCGCTCCCCGCCCGACGCTCGCCGACGACGGTCACCGGTATCGTCCGCTGCATGGCGATCTCGGACTACCTGCGCGGCATCCGCGAGCGGGTGGGCAACGACCTCGTGCTCCTGCCGAGCGTCACGGTGCTGATCTGGGACGGCCGGGGCCGGCTGCTCCTCATGTGCGAGGCGCAGACGAAGCAGTGGCAGACGGTCGGCGGCACGGTCGATCCCGACGAGTCGCCGTGGGACGCCGCCCGCCGCGAGGCCCTCGAGGAGACCGGCACCGTCGTGCGGCTCGACCGGATCCGCGCCGCAGTCGGCGGGCCGGACTACCGGGTCAATTACCCGAACGGCGATCTCTGCTCGTACGTGGCCACCGTGTTCGACGCGGCGATCGAGTCCGGCGAGCCGACCGACGGCGACGACGAGGTGCACGAGCTGCGCTGGTTCGAGCCCGCCGAGATCGCCGGCCTCGACCTCGATCCGCTCAACCGGCGGCTGCTCACCGACGTCGGCGTGATCGCCGGCAGCTGATCGGCGGCTGGCTCAGCGGCGCTTGTCGCCCCAGCGGTTCCAGTGCGTCACCGCGGCCGCCGGTTTGCGCGGCGCGACGCCGAAGTTGCCCGAGGGGTAGCCGACCGGCACGAGGGCGGCGATCTCGAACGCACCCTCCGGCACGCCGAGCGCGGCGAGCACCTCGTCGGCGTGGATCCGGATCACCGTGGTCAGTGCCGTGCCGAGACCCATCGAGCGCGCTGCGACGCAGAAGTTCTGCACGGCCGGGTAGACCGACGCGTCGAGGCGGCCGATGTCCATCGAACCCTGCTCGTCGCGCGGCTCCCAGGGGATGTTCGCCTGGAGGAAGACGACGATCGCCGGTGCGTCCTGGATCGTGTCGGCGAGGTGGCGGCTGGCGTCACGGGTCCGCTCCCACGATCGGCGGGCGGCGTCGTCGCGGAACTCGCGTGGCACGTCGAGACTCGACTCGTAACGGTCGAAGGCCGCCTTGTACCACTGCGCGACGACGGCCTTCGGTTCGGGTTCGGTGACCACGACGTACTGCTGGGGCTGCACGTTGCCGCCTGACGGCGCCTGCTGAGCGGCTCGTAGGCAGGTCTCGATGTCGGCGTCGGCGACCGGCCGGTCGGTGAACCGACGAATCGCCCGAGTGGTCATGATCGCCTCGATCGCATCCATGCCGCGGACCGTACCTGACGCCGCGTAGCGACCGCCGAGGCGTGAGCAGGGCCCGGTGCCCACACTGCGCGGTCGGGACAACGAAGGTCGCTGCCGGTCTGCTACACCTCTGCGCCATGGTTCGCCCCCTCCCTCGCTTGTCTGTCGTGCGACTGTTGCTCGCCGCCTCGCTGGTCGCGTTGTCGACCGCCTCTCCGATGCTCTCGAGATCCGCGCAGGCATCGCCACGAGGCTTTCCTGTCCGGCATGTGGCCGTCGGTTGGGGCATCTACGACGTGAGCCCTGATGAGCGATTCGCGATCACGGCACGGGTAGGGACGAACGAGTGGGTACGGGTCGATCTGGACTCGGGTGCGTCGACGGCTGTCTCGGGAAGGGGGCAACTCAGCGACAACGACACGCTGTGGCGGATCTCCGACAACAAGCTGGTCCGGGAGACGATCGGCGGCACCACCGATCCGGACGCTCTCGGCTCGTTCCCGACCCCGTGGCTGCCGTCCGAGGTCGACGATGCCGACGCTCGTGGCCGATATGTGTTGGTCTGGGCGACCAGCGGTTCGCTCGGTCGCGTCCGGTCTTTCCTCGTCGACACGACCACGAAGCAGGTCCTCACCCCCGACGGACTCGGAGAGACGAACTCCGCGCGGGGTCGGATCTCTCCCGACGGCAGGATCGTGACGTGGGTCGAGTACGCGAGCGTCGGAGCGACGGACCGATTCGTTCGGTGGGACCGCACGACCGGTGTGCGAGCCGCCGTGCAGCGTCCGGCCGAGCACGACGGGTTCATTCGCGCGTGGTCTGCGTCGCCCGACCTCGAATGGGTCACGTTCTGGTCGTCGGACCCGTCGGTGCTTCCTGGCCTGGTCGACGTCACGCCACGCCTGTTCCGGCGGCACCTACCATCTGGACTCACCCAAGCGGTCCTCGAGCCGACCAATCATCAGGACGTCTCGGCAACGATCCACAACGGTGGACGAGTGATCATCAAGCAGCCGGCACCGACCCTGCCCGGCCCAGGTGGAACGACACCGTACGACGGCGACCAGCTGTTCTACAGCGACGGTGACGGCGATCCGATCCAGATCACCCAGGGTCCCGGTGGCGAACTGCCAACCGGTCCACTCCACGGCCTCGCGCCGTTCTCCTCCCGGGCCGACGCCACTCGAATCGTGCTGTCGTCGCTCGCGGAGAACCTCGACGGATCGAAGGGCGGCTTCTCGGCGCGCGTCTACCGCATCTACGAGGCCACGCTGCCGGCGATTCCCTCCCCGAACTCCGATGCGATCGTGGCCGCCGACGAGGAGATCTGCGTGCCGGTGTTCGGCGCCGATCCCGGCGACTTCGTCGGCGTGAACATCACGCCGATCCTCGCCGGCACGGCCGGGTTCGGCACCCTGCACTCCTCCGACGACGCCGCCGGCGAGACCAGCAACGTCAACTTCGCAGCCGGCACCGTCGACCCCAACGTCGCCTTCGTCGAAGTCGGCAGCGACAACAAGGTCTGCTTCACCAACTCCGAACACGGCCCCGTCCACCTCGTCCTCGACGAACTCATCGTTGGCGACGCCGCCTCGTTCGAGCTCCCCACCACCGACGGCGCCGAACGACTCGCCGACACCCGCCTCGGGCTCGGCGGCGACCAACTCGACGCCAACGAGACCCGCTGCTTCGACGCCGTCGGCGCCGACCCCGGCGACTTCGTCGGCCTCAACGCCACCCCCGTGCTCGCCGACGCCGCCGGCTTCGGCACCCTCCACTCCAGCGACGACACCGCCGGCGACACCTCCAACGTCAACTTCGCAGCCGGCACCGTCGACCCCAACGTCGCATTCGTCGAAGTCGGCACCGACGGCCAGGTCTGCTTCACCAACTCCGAACACGGCCCCGTCCACCTCGTCCTCGACGAACTCATCGTTGGCGACGCCGCCTCGTTCGAGCTCCCCACCACCAACGGCGCCGAACGACTCGCCGACAC